>JAPLJX010000184.1 GCA_026388375.1 Deltaproteobacteria bacterium | reverse complement strand
GGGGCGGAAATCCGATTCGGAGAACCGAAATTCCTGGATGACCATGCGGTGGAGGTGGATGGAAAAAGGATCGTCGCCGGAAACTGGATCATCGCGACGGGCTCCAGCCCGGTGGTGCCGCCGGTTGAGGGGATGTCGGATGTTCCCTGCTGGACCAACGAAACGGTCTTCAGCCAGAGGACGCTGCCGTCCCGCCTGATCGTGCTGGGGGGAGGGCCCATCGGCCTGGAAATCGCCCAGGCCTTCGGCCGTCTCGGCTCCGGGGTCACCATCGTGGAGTTCATGGATCAGATCCTGGGTCCGGAGGATGCCGATCTGGCGGACATCCTGAAGAACCGGCTGGAATCGGAAAGCGTCCGGATCCATACGGGGACGAAGGCGCTCCGGGCAGAGCGCAACGGCGCCGCCATCCGGCTGACCGTGGCCGGTCAGGGCGGAAACGGTCCGTCAGCGGTTCTGGAGGCGGAGGCCCTGTTCGTGGCCACGGGACGCAGGCCCAACGTCGACGGCCTCGGGCTCGAGGCGGCGGGGGTGACGTTTACCCCCCGCGGCATCCCAACCGATCCGCGGATGAGAACCAATATCCGCCATATTTACGGATGCGGCGATGTCAACGGCCAGTTGCCGTTCACCCATGTCGCCGGATACGAGGCGGGGATCGCGCTGACGAATGCCCTCCTCCATCTCTCCCGGAAGGCCGACTATGGCAAGATCGGCTGGTGCACCTATACGGACCCGGAGGTGGCGAGCATCGGCCTGAACGAGAAACGGGCCAAAAAGGCAGGCGTCGATTACCGGGTGATCGAGGAGCTGTTCGACCAGAACGACCGGGCCCAGGCCGAGGGTGAAACGGGGGGCAAGATCAAGCTGCTGCTGAGTCCTGGGGGAAAATTACTGGGATCCCAGATCATCGGCCATCATGCAGGGGAGCTCATCCACGAATGGGTCGTGATGATGAACGGCGGGGTGAAGCTTTCCACCATGGCCGGCGCCGTGCATCTTTACCCGACCCTGTCGGAGATTTCCAAACGGGTGGCCGGTCGTCCCTTCTCCGAAAAGCTCTTCGGTGAAAAGACCAAAGGGATCTTGAAGTTCCTGTTCCATTTCAAGGGGAGGGCCTGTACGCCGCCTGAGGGGTAGGATGGTTTCGCAGAAAGGCCATGGTCCGCGAACGGCTGAAGGCGGTATTTCCATGTCTGGCCTGAAGGTTTGCCAGGTCGTTCTCCGTATCGATATCGTGCCATGCCGGCGCCAGGTGGGCCCGATATCCCCGGGCATGGAGGCGGTTCAAGGTTTTTTCAAAGACGCTGTTTTCCTCCCAGCGCATTCCGTTGAAAACAGCGGGATCGAACGTATCGGAGCGAAAACCGATCAGATAGTAACCGCCGTCGAATGCGGGTCCGACGGCGGCGTCATGCCCATTCTCCAGTGCTACGAAGGCCTGTTCGATCACCTCCGCGGTCAAATCTGGGAAGTCGCTCCCGATCAGCAGGGTCGCAGCGAACCCCTTCGCAAAGCAGGAGTGGAAGGCCTTTTCCATCCGGTCTCCAAGCCCTTCGCTCTGCTGCGGGGTGTAGGGAAATTGGTTGCCGAATCGCCGCCGGAGCTCCATCTCCCTTTCTGCAGGTGTGAAAAAGATCTCCAGATGGTAGCTTCCCGGCGCCAGCGCCTCTAACAGATCGTCCACGAAACATCCGTAAAGTTCCGCCGCGAAAGGGTCGCCGTACGCCTTGGCCAGCCTGGTCTTGACCTTGCCCGGTTCGGGATCGCGTACAAAGACCGCCAGGCATCGGTTCGGTTTCGGCGGAGGATTCAGCGCCATGCCCGTCACCCCTTTTCAAACGGATTCAGGATCATCTTCCAGAATCGGGCGTACCGGACATCCAGGAAGCCCGTGAGGCCGATGGACATCCCCTCATGGCCCGCCGACGGTTGCGCCTGATACGTTCCGAAGAGCCGGTCCCACCAGGAGAGGTTGAAACCGAAGTTGCGGTTGGACTCCTGCACGAGAACGGAGTGGTGCACGCGGTGCATGTCGGGGGTCACTACGATCCGCCTGAGGAAGCTGTCCGGCTGTGCGGGGATCCGGAAATTGCCGTGGTTGAACATGGCCATGCCGTTGAGAAGGATCTCGAAAATGAAGACGGCAAGGGCGGGAGGTCCGAGGAGGGCCACCGCGGCCATTTTAATCAGCAGCGAGATCACGATTTCCAGCGGGTGAAAACGGAGCGCCGAGGTGAGATCGAGGTCCAGATCCGTATGGTGCATCCGATGGAGCCGCCAGAAAAAATGGACCCGGTGAAACAGGACGTGCTGGGCGTAGATGACCAGATCGAGCGCCAGAACGCTAACGATGATAGCCGCCGCTTCCGGAAGCGGGTCGATGTTCAGAAGACCCCATCCTTTCTGCGCCCACAGGACCGCCATGCCGACGGGGAGGATGGGGAAAAGAAGGCGCGGGAGGATGCTGTTCACGAGATGAACAGACAAATTTCCGAACCAGCGCAAAGACTTCTTCACGCTCAGCGGACGCCGGGGGGCGACGATTTCCGCGATGGCGATGACGGTGAAGAGGACCAGGAAGCAGCCGATCCGGATGACGGCTTCGTGCTGAGAAAGATTCAGATGGAAACCCGTATCGGGAAAAATCATCCGCGTCGGCTCCGGATTCGTTCGTTTTAAGATTTCACCACACGATGCGCAGGCCGTGGGGTCTGTAGAGTTTGAAATCTTCGTCTTTTGTGACAACGGGGATTTTCCGGCGGATTGCCTGCCGGATGATGAGCCGGTCGAAGGGATCGCGATGGCCGACAAGCGGAAGCTCATGAAATGTCGAGACATCTTCTGCGTCGATCCCCAGAATCTCCAGATCCATCGTTTTCGCGATGGCCGGGAATTCCGCCGGCGAAACGTTCTCCAGGTGCAATTTGCCGAGAGAATATTTCAGCGAAATCTCCCAGAAGGAAACGAGACTGACAAGGATCGCATGCTCCCGGTTCGTGATGAGCGCTTTTGCCTTGACGCCGATCTTTTCGGGTTCAAAGACCGTCCAGAGGAAGGTATGCGTATCCAGGAGATATTTCATCGGGACAGAAATTCCTTCTCCGTCATCTTGAAGCCGTCTTTGATCTCATAGGCCCCTTTTCCTTGCAGGATGCCGATATTCCGGGCCTCTTTTCCGTCACCCTCGCGCCGGTATGGGATGACGACGGCCACCTTTTCCTTTCTGCGGCCATAGCTGATCACAATCTCTTCCCCCTGTTTCACCAGGTTCAGGAGATGGGAAAAGCGGGCCTTAAATTCGCCGATCGTGACATTCTGCATTCGCCTTTAACCTCCCATAATAATGGGGATGATAGCATATCGTGACAAGTTGTCAAGAAAAGATCAAAGAAGAAATTCCGGGTGAACCGGGGCAGGTCAAAATAGGTGTTCCCCGTCTCGTCCCCATTTTCCCGTTCAATCTGCTCAATTACGGTTTCGGTCTGACCGGCATTCCGTTCCGGACCTATCTCTTCTGGTCTTGGCTCTGCATGCTTCCCGGAGCGGTTCTCTACGTGGTCGGCGTCGATGCTTTCCTCAGCGGCCTTTCCCGGGGGGAGATCCCCTGGCCGCTCATCGGGGTGGCCGCCGCCGCGGCGGTGATCCTGATTTTTACTGGTGAAGATCGCCAGGCGTCGTCTCCGGCGAAAACCGGGGGAGGATCGTTCCGACCTGCGCTGAGATGGGGACGCTATCGGTAAAAACGGGCGAGCCTCTCCGGTGAGACGCCGAAAAGGTAGAGGGTAACCAGAAACCAGTTTCGCAATGTCCCGAAGAGGAGACCCTCTTTTTCCCACCGGCGCGCCGAGGTGATTACCGGCTCCCGGAAAATGGTGATTTTCCAGCCTTTGCGTTTGACCCGCCGCATGAGGTCCACGTCTTCCATGATCGGGATCTCGCGGAACCCTCCGAGGGTCCGGAAACACGAGGACCGGATGAAGATCACCTGATCCCCGTACGGGATTCTCGTCAGGCGCGATCGCAGGCCGGCCACCGTTTCGATGATCCGGAAGGCCGCCCGCGGGGAATCGATGCGCAGATCGAAAGCGCCGCCGACGCAGCCTTCATCGCGCATCGCTTCAGCAATCCGTTCAAAGGCAGCGGGCGGCAGAACGGTGTCGGCATGGAGGAAGAGCAGTACATCGCCGGTGGCGATTGCAGCGCCCCGGTTGAGCTGTCCGCCCCGGCCTTTTTCGGAGTGGAGTTTCTGCACGGCGTTGTCCCGTATCGCCGCAACGGTTTCCGCTTCCGCCTGTCCATCGACCACGATGATCTCCGCGGTCTCCCCACCCCTCCGAAGGCGGACGCTTTCGATCGTTCCGTTGATGACGGCCGGTTCGCAAAACACGGGAATGATCACGGAGATGCGACACTCCAGGTTCTTCAAGGCAACCCCCTGACTCACGGTGAAAAGTGACGGCGAGGATCCGTTACGGAACAGGCTGATCCATCCCTCGCAACGATGACTATACCACGGAATGGTCCAGGGTTCTGAACCATTCTGATCGGTGCCGGCTGGAAGGGTCAGAGAACGGCAGGCGGCTCATCTCCATCGGCAGCCTTGAGACCACGTTGCGGTCAAGAAGGTTCGTCCCAAAGGGAAGCCTTTCCTTTTTTTGTTTTTTGATATTATACTCGCGAAAATTTTGCGGGAACGGAGGCTATGGCCGCCGTTGCGGAACCTCGGGAGCGGAGGTTTCTCCGTTGTCGGGATGGGGATAAAGATGAGACGGGTCGACCGGTTGAAGAATCTGATCCGCGTGGCGCGGGGGAAGCAGGCGCCCGATCTGGTCCTGAAGGGGGGCCGCGTCCTCAACGTCTTTTCGGGCGAGATCATCCGTGCCGATGTGGCCGTTTATGACGAGATCATCGCCGGCGTCGGCAGCTACGACGGCCCGACGGTGATCGACGTCGCGGGGGACTACGTCAGTCCGGGATTCATGGATGCCCACATGCACCTGGAAAGCACGCTCCTTTCGCCTGCGGAACTGGCGAGGGCCGTCCTCGCGCGGGGAACGACGGCGATCATCGCGGACCCCCATGAAATTGCCAATGTCCTGGGAGTCGAGGGCATCCGGTTCATGCTGGCGGCGAGCGAAGGGCTTCCCGTCGACATCTACTTCCTGCTCCCCCCCTGTGTTCCGGCGACCGACCTGGAGACCTCGGGGGCCTCTTTGTCCGCCGCCAATCTGAAGACCTTCCGGCGCGAGAAACGGGTTCTCGGCCTTGCCGAGATGATGAACTACCCCGGGGTCCTCTGCGGGAGCGATTCCGTGGTCGAAAAACTGATTGCCTTTCGCTGTGGGATCCGCGATGGCCATGCCCCGCTCCTCTCCGGGAGGGATCTCAACGCGTACATCGCCGCAGGCATCCGCTCGGATCACGAATGCACGATGCTGGCGGAGGCCCGGGAGAAACTCCGCCTGGGGATGCACATCATGATCCGCGAGGGGACACAGGCCAAGAATCTCAAGGAGCTTCTCCCGTTGGTGACCCCCTGGAACAGCCGTCACTGCTCTTTTGTGACCGACGACCTCCATCCCCACGACCTGCTCACGAGAGGTCATCTGGACCATCTGATCGACATCGCGGTGGGGGAGGGGATGGCGCCGGTGGAGGCCGTCCGGATGGTCACGTGCAACACGGCGCGGTACTTCGGCCTCCGGGACGTCGGCGCCGTTGCCCCGGGGTATCGGGCCGATCTCCTGGTTCTTCCGTCGCTGGCCCCTGTCCGGGTGCGGAGCGTCATCAAGGGGGGAAAAATGGTATTCGATGAGGGTGTCTTTACCGGCGAAGAGACAACGAGGGCCGAATGCGGACAGATGAGCGCGATGAACGTCCGGCCGTTCGACCGGGAGGCCTTTGCCGTTCCAGGCCGGGGGGAGCGGATCCGGGTGATCGGCCTTATTCCCGACCAGATCCTGACGAGACAGCTCATCCTCGAACCGGCCGTCCGGGATGGTGTAGTCGTCTCCGACGTCAGCCGGGATATCCTGAAGCTGGCCGTTGTGGAGCGACACCTGGCGACGGGCATGATCGGTCTGGGGTTCGTGCAGGGTTTCGGCCTGAAGGAGGGGGCGCTGGCCTCGTCCGTCGCGCATGACTCCCACAACATCATCGCGGTCGGCTGCGACGATGGGGATCTCTTCGCCGCGGTGAAGGCGGTCGAGGAGATGAACGGGGGGCTGGCGGCGGTCCGTAATGGTGAAGTCCTCGCCAAGCTGCCGCTTCCCATTGCCGGCCTCATGTCGGACCGACCGCTTGCCGAGGTCGCCCGAGGTTGGGAGGAGCTGCGCCGCATTGCCCGTGATTTCGGTTCCGTGTCGGCCGAACCCTTCATGGTCCTCTCCTTCCTCGCCCTGCCGGTGATTCCGGAGCTGAAGCTGACCGACAGGGGACTCGTCGATGTGAACCTCTTTGAACACGTCCCCCTCTTCGCAGCGGGGTGACGACGGGAAAAAATAAAGTGCGAAAACGACAGGAACGGTAAATTTCGAAATTCAGGATAGCAGATCAGGAGGAGAGATGACGAACAGAGAAAAGATGATGACCGTCTTCCGGGACGCCCTGGGTTCAGTGCTTCCGGGGAATCTGGTTCGGGACACGCTGCGGCATGAGGCGGGCGTCCTCACGATCGAAGGGGAAAACTACCGCCTCGGCGACTATCGCGGGGTTTACCTCTTCGGGAGTGGAAAGGCTTCGGTCGAGACAGCGCGGGCCGTCAAGGCGGTTCTGGGAGATCGGTTGACGGATGGCCTTGTCGTTTCAAACTATGCCGCCACCGTGGACGGGATCACGGTCTTCGAAAGCTCGCACCCCGTCCTTACGGAGAAGAGCATTCGGGCGGCGGAAATCCTGATGCAGAAAATGTCCGCCCTTTCTGCGGACGATTTCTTCATCTACGTCATGTCCGGCGGGAGTTCGGCGCTGATCGAGAAGCCGGCGCCGCCGATCACGCTGGCCGAGATGCAGGATCTGGTGAAGGGGCTTCTCGCGAACGGGGTCCCCATCGAGGATCTGAACGTTGTTCGGAAACACCTCTCTCTCGTGAAGGGCGGGCGTCTGGGCCGGCTGTTAAAGGCGCGCGGGATCGTTCTGGTCGTCTCGGACGTCATCGGCGACGACCTGGAGGCGATCGGCTCGGCGCCGATGTTCTTCGACCGCTCCAGTTTTGCAGACACCCATGCCATTCTGAAAAAGTACGGTCTCTGGGATCGGGCGCCGGAGAACGTCCGTTCGGTCGTTCAGAGGGGGCTGGACGGGGAGATGGAGGAAACGCCAAAGGGGCCGAGTCCGCTGATCGACCATTTTCTGATTGGGAGCAACCTGAAAATCCTTCGAAAGGCGAAGGAGAAGGCCGAGGCGCTGGGGATTCCTGCCCGTATCATGAGTTCCCGTCTCCGGGGCGAGGCCAGGGAGGTGGCGAAGGCCATCCTGGCCGTCGGCGAGGAGATCGCGACGACGGGTCAGCCGTTCGCCCCGCCGGTTCTGCTTCTGTTCGGCGGAGAGACGACCGTTACCCTGAAGGGGGACGGGATGGGCGGCCGGAACCAGGAGATGGCCCTCGCCGCCCTTCGGGAGTTTCAGGGGAACCCGCGCTTTCTCTTCCTCAGCGCCGGGACCGACGGGATCGACGGCCATTCGGACGCCGCCGGCGCTCTCGTCGATCATGCAAGCTGGGAAAAGGCGCAGGCGCTCGGTCTCCGGATCGACGATTTTCTCGCCCGGAACGACTCTTACCACTTTCTGCAGCAGACCGGGGACCTGATCATGACCGGCCCTACGGGGACGAACGTCATGGACATGACCGCGCTGCTGATCTCATAAAAGGCATCCGTTATTTAAATCATATCCAAACAAGAAAAATCTTGCATTTTCAGAAAGAATTATTTACCCTTGCGGCCAACACCGATTTATGTGCATTACCTGTCTGTAGTCAACGAAATATGAACATGACAAACGCACAAGCATCGGTTGGTAAGCGTGCAATGGTTATTTGCACAAACGGATTGCGGGCTGAGCGGTTCGGCGATGTTGCAATCGGCTCCATGGAGAAACCCAATACAAAGGAGGATTCAAGATGTCGGAAGGAAAAGTGAAATGGTTTAACGATGCAAAAGGGTTTGGTTTTATCGAACAGGACGGTGGCAAGGATGTTTTCGTGCATCATTCCGCGATCCAGGGCGAGGGTTTCAAATCGCTGGCGGAGGGTGATCGGGTCAGTTTTGATGTTGTCAGTGGCGCCAAAGGTCCGGCTGCTGAAAATGTGCGCAAGCTGTAAGACCTGATTTTCATATTGTCTTGAAAAGCTCCCCCGCGCCGGGGAGCTTTTTTTATGCGGTCGGTGAACACCCAGCCGCCACAGAAGGATCATTCAAAACCATCGGCCGATTCGATGCGGCGCCCTTCCGACCGCCTCGACTTATCGGCGCAGTGGGGTGACCCCGTAGTGGGCCCGCACTTTCTTGGCCTGCAGGATGAACGCCGCTCCGGCCGTGAAGGCCGCCACCGCTCCCAGGATGATCACGAGCCGCAACCAGGGTTCGCCCTGCGCCTGCCGGTCTCGAACCAGCCGAAGCCATCCGCCGTTTGAGGCTTCAAGGCGCATTCATCAGCGTATCCCACCCCTTTGACATTTTTCGCGGCGGACACTGGGAACTCTCCGATTTGTTGGAAATCGCTCCATTCGTGGATGCCATCGAAACCTTCAATTCCCGCTGCATGGATATGACTCCCAACCTGAAAGCCCTGGAATTTGCCCGCACCCAACACCTGCCTGGAACAGCTGGTTCCGACGCCCACACTACCCTGGAATTGGGACAGGCTTGCCTGGAATTGGATGATTTTTCCAACGCGGATGATCTTCGGTGGGTAATCAACTCTGCCCGTCAAAACGTGCGCCTATCCTCCCCATTCATCCACCTGTCATCGCGCTACGCAACCATCGTCAAACAACTGGGTCTGGTGAAAATATAATTTTTACTATTCAGAACAAAAAAATGGAACACGGATTTACGAGGCTGAAGTGGATTATATTTAAGTTTTTTTTGGTAGGGGCGAAGCAAGTACCATCTGCTTCGCCCTTTCCCAAGTGTATGGTGTTTCAATTTTCTTTTGGGTAACAAAAATGATATCTGTGTAAATCCGTTCCATCTGATCTAAATCCGTGTTCCAATTAAGGACAAGCCAACCACTGCCTCAAGGTATATGCATCCAGATCGCACCACTGCCAGTTCTGCAGGCTGCGCAGTTGCAGCGCTATGAAGGAATGATCAATGGATATCAAGGTTTCGTAATACTTAACATTTCCAGAAAAAACACTTTCCACCAGGGTGGCGATTGGGCTTCTTGCGATGGCAAGACACTGCACCAGCAGACCCAGCGTGGCAAGCGTAAGGATTAGAACCATCTCAACTTTTTTGCCCTTCGCAGCCCGGAGCACAGGCGCAATAAGAAAACCGAGCAGTGGAACAATGGGCGTGAGCAATCTTGAGCCCCAGGTCCAGCCGCCATCCCAATCATGCCAGCTTGCAACAACGATGATGTAGGCAAGCACAGTTAACACAATTGAAAGGGCGAGCAATTTTTCTTTTTTGTAAAACAACCATGCCCCGGGGATCGCCAATGCCAGGATGGGAGAATAAACAAAAATGGATCGTCCCGGGCTTAGCAATATCCCAAATAAACCAACAAAGAGATTGGATGTAAAACCCTCT
>JAPLJX010000469.1 GCA_026388375.1 Deltaproteobacteria bacterium | reverse complement strand
CTGCATATGGAGCTCCGGGGCGCCTCCGGTGATGTCGATCGTTTCAAAAGGGTTCTTGGCCGCATACGCCAGAACCTGATCCAGCGTTTTGGCGTTCATCATCTCCCGCCGGAAAGGACCGGCGCAGAGATGGCAGTGGCGGCAGCAGAGATTGCAGACGAGGCCGACATTGATTTGCAGCGTGGTCGTTTTTCCCCGCCGCAGGGAGAGCCCGTGACCGGCGATAGTTTCGCCGAATGGTCGGGTCGCACCCATGCCGGGCAAGGGTTGAACGGCGCATTCCGGCCGGTTGTACATGCTGCAATATCCTTTCCGGACTCCTTATAAAGTCAGTTTCCCCGTAATATTGCGCATCTGGAGCTCGCTTTTCATTGGGCATGGATCATATTCCGAATGGCCTCGCCTGTCAACAACCTCATGGCCGCACGAATGGACTCAAATCCACTGTTTACAGAGAGGGATCAAGGATCAAAATGTGGGTTCATCCGGTTCTTGCGTACTTTCTGATTTGGAAAGGTATGTACCTGCAGAATGACCTCTTCGGCGACACCGCCGGAAGCGGCCGGTGCCGCCGCGCCCTGGACGACGCCCGCATGACGGCAAGGGCCTGGCTGAAGATGGAGGAACCCCTCGGCTACGCGATTCGGTAGCATTACGTATGCCGAAAAATTTGACAAGAATACAACGCCCCGTCCTTTGTACAGTACTACTTATATTGATTCCTAACGGTTTTGCCGCTGAGCCTTGAGCGTCAGCGAATCGGCTCTAGTGGCTGGTTGGATACTTATGGCACAGAACTAAAACTCATTGCGGCGCCTGCGATCACGGAACTCAGAAGCAAACCGATTCGGGATCCCCTCATTTTATGGCATCGAAGGCCTTCTTCAACTGCCCCTCTACTATCTCCGCGATTTTTTGAAGTTCCACATTATTAACCATCTGCATGGCAACCGTTGGCCGTACAACGGAAAGTACCGTCTTGCTACCCTTTTCATAAACAATAATGTTACAGGGAAGCATGAGTCCGATGTTTTCCTCGGCAAGGATCGCTTTGTATGCATTCGGAGGATTGCAGGCGCCAAGAATAATGTATTTTCTCATATCAAGGCCCAGCTTTTCCTTCATTTTTTCCTTGACATCGATTTCTGTCAGTACCCCGAATCCTTCTTTTTTCAGCGCCTCTCTCACGAGCTTAATGACTGTCGCATAAGGGATATCCAACTCCTTGGTGAAGCCGTAATTGATCATGACTGTCCTCCTTCTGTAAATGTTTCCCTTGGAATATTAGGAATGACAAACTTCTTTGGAGCGAGGTCTATCTCATGACATGAAGAGGGGGTTCGCGGAACCCGTAGACACAGTCTGAGTAAAGTCGCATCACTCACTGTAGACCGGTACAATGGATGATCTGCGATAGTAATATTGAAGAGTGGAAAAAAATTCCCCGACAAAGTTTCCTGCCACCCAACGAAATTCGCATCTGAATCCGAACCAGGTGGATTCGTGTATTCAGGCATGTTAGCCTCCATTCGTATTGAATTATCCAATTGGCTTTGTACGTGTGCATAGCAAATGGCCTGCCAATAGCCGAAAGAAAATCAGAAGTTCGGATTCATCTTTTAATAACAGTTAATTAGGTTAACAGGAGAGAACAACAGAAAAGTTTGAAATGACTCGTTTGGCCTCAATATTTTGTGGAACCTCAACATATTGGAGGCGGACCGTGTCATCTGGTTGTCTTGTATCCGACCGGACTATCCCGAGCTTATGCATCCTCGCTCTTAAGGTGCTCGGGGGCGAATACGGTTATCGGCAGGGCGTGAAACGTAGTTATTTCGATATGTAATGATGAATCCTTTTGCAAGACAGCATATTATGCAGGAAGAAAGACATTTTAGACACATACACGAAACCTGGATGAACAAAATGCGCTGGATCGGATCGCGGCATCGTTATAGCATTTTGCCGTCCACGCGATCCAGATCTTGTTTGTGTATCCGAACGATTCCGCAAGGAAATCGCGCAACCGCAAAGGAGGCGCCATGTCCAGATTCTGTCTGCTTTACCTCGTCGTGATGACGGTGGGCTGTTCGGGGACGCGCCCCTCCCCGATCGGTGTAACCGGCGGCAGGCTCTCTGCCTGCCCCGCTTCGCCCAATTGCGTCTCCTCGCAAAGCCCGGACAGCAAACATGCCGTCGAACCCCTCCGCTACAAAGGAACGGCGGAGCAGGCCAAGGGGATGCTGATCGAGGCGCTTCTGGGCATGAAGCGGGTCCGCATCGTCGCGGCTGAGGAGCGGTACCTCCACGCGGAGTTCACCTCCGCCCTCTTCCGCTTCGTGGACGATGTGGAGTTTCTTCTGGACGACGGGGCGAAAACAATCCACGTAAGATCGGCGTCCCGCGTCGGCTACTCCGATCTTGGCGTGAACCGGAAGCGCGTGGAGGCGATCCGCTCCCGGTTCGAAACCCTCGTCTCGCCCTTCCCTTGACGCCGCGGGATGGGATGCATATCTTGCATTCAAATTGGGTTGCGAACGATCACATTGCGGCGATCTAACAGCAACCGGGGTATTTTTGAGAACAGGAGTCAGGCATGGATTACATCAAGATCAGATTCGTCGACAATCCGGAGGGCGTCGAGTCCGAATTTCGTCGGACCGTCGAGGAGATGTTGCGCGCGGCCCAGCCGCGGTTCTCGTTCTCCCGGCAGCAGTGGCGGCCCCAGATCGACATCTATGAAACCCGCGAGGAGATCGTCATCCTGGCCGAGATCGCCGGCGTCCCGCGGGAGGAGATCCACCTGGAGATTGGGCCCCGAACAGCAAAGGTCTCCGGCACGCGGGAGGGCGGACCGAGGGAGGGGAATGCCCGCTACCGTCTCGCCGAGATCCCCTGCGGCCGTTTCGAGCGCACCCTCTCGCTGCCCGTTCCAATCGACACCCAGACGGCCGCGGCGGTCTTCCGGGACGGCCTCCTGGAGATCCGTCTCACCAAGCGACCCGTGGACCGCACCCAGAAGATCAACATACAAGGCAGTTGATTCTGCTTACGATATATTGGAGGTTTCCATGTCACAGAAAACGTCTGAAGAACTCAAAATTGCCAGCATCCCGGAGATTCTCCCGGTGCTGCCGCTCGCGGGCGCCTTCGTCTTTCCGAAGATGCTCTTCCCGCTGGAGGTTTCCGGCGATTCCGCGATCAGCCTGATCGACGAGGCGATGGCGGGCGACCGCCTGATCGGCCTCGCTATGTTGAAGCAGGCCGGCAACCCGACGGAAGGCCCGCACAAGATGCGTTGAGCTGCTGGAGGGGAAGCCCTATCTCCGCGCCCGCGTGGAAAATCTGGAGGACCGGGAGACGAGGGACATCGAGGTCGAGGCGCTGATGGCGAACCTCGTTGGCCTCTTCGAGCGAATCGTGAAGCTCTCGCCTTTCCTACCCCAGGAGTTCGGGGCAATGGCCAAGTCGGTCTCCGAACCCGGCGTCCTGTCCGACATCGTCGCCTCCGTGATCAATTCACCGATCGAGGAGAAACAGAAGCTCCTCGAAATCCTCGACGTGAAAGAGCGCCTCCGCGAGGTGACGCGGCTCGTCAACCATCAGGTGGAGATCCTCGAACTGGGCAGCAAGATCCAGACCCAGGTGAAGGACGACATGGACAAGAACCAACGGGAGTACTACCTCCGCCAACAGCTTGGCGCGATCCGCAAGGAGTTGGGGGAGACGGACGACGAAAAGGTCGAGATCGAGGAGTACCGCGCGAAGATCGAAAAGAAGAACCTCCCGGAGGAGGCGAAGAAGGAGGCGGAACGCGAGCTTTCCCGGCTCTCCAAAATGCACCCTTCCTCGGCGGAATACACCGTCGCGGCGACCTACCTCGACTGGATGACCGCGCTGCCCTGGAACGAGCGCACCGAGGACAACCTCGATATCAAAAAGGCGCGGCGTGTGCTGGACGAGGACCACTACGGCCTGGAGAAGGCTAAAAGAAGAATCATCGAATACCTCGCCGTCCGCAAGCTGAAGCCGGACTCGAAGGGACCGATCCTCTGCCTGGCCGGCCCCCCGGGGACGGGCAAGACCTCCCTCGGCCATTCCATCGGCCGCGCCCTGGGAAGGAAGTTCATCCGCATCTCGCTCGGCGGCATCCACGACGAGGCGGAGATCCGCGGCCACCGGAGGACCTACGTCGGGGCGCTCCCCGGCCGAATCATCCAGGGAATCCGGCGGGCGGAATCCAACAACCCCGTCTTCATGCTGGACGAGATCGACAAGGTCGGGAGCGATTTCCGCGGCGATCCCTCGTCGGCGCTTCTTGAGGTCCTCGACCCGGAGCAGAATTTCTCCTTCGCGGACCACTACCTGAACGTCCCGTTCGACCTGTCGCATGTGATGTTCATTACGACGGCAAACAACCTGGAGACGATCCCGCCGGCGCTCCGCGACCGCTTGGAGGTGATCGAACTGTCCGGCTACACAATCGACGAGAAGATCCGGATCGCCCAGCGCTATCTGATCCCGCGGCAGACGGAGGCAAACGGCCTGAAAACGGAACAGATCCGGATCACGAAGAGCACGATCAGTCGGATCATCACCGGCTACACTCGGGAGGCGGGGGTGCGGAACCTCGAACGGGAGCTCGCCTCGGTCTGCCGGGGGGTGGCAAGCCAGATCGCGGAAGGCGCGATCGACAAGGCGTCCGTCACGGCGCGGGATCTCCACCGGTTCCTCGGCCCCGTCCGGATCACGGAGGAGGCGGCTGCCCGGACCGCGAAACCGGGGGTCGTCATGGGGCTTGCCTGGACGCCGGCCGGCGGGGATGTCCTCTTCGTCGAGGCGACCACCATGAAGGGCAAGGGCGGCCTCACCCTGACCGGGCAACTGGGCGACGTAATGAAGGAATCGGCCACGGCGGCGCTCAGCTTCATCCGCGCGAACGCCGAGGCGCTGGGGATCGCGAAGGATTTCTTCGGGGGGACGGATATCCACATCCACGTCCCCTCCGGCGCCACGCCGAAAGACGGGCCGTCGGCGGGGGTGACGATGATGACCGCGCTGACGTCGCTCCTGACAAACCGGACGGTCAAGAAAGACCTCGCCATGACGGGCGAGATCACGCTCCGGGGGCTGGTCCTGCCGATCGGCGGGGTCAAGGAGAAGGTCCTCGCCGCCCACCGGGCCGGCGTAAAGACGAGCGTCCTGCCGAAGTGGAACAGGGAGGACCTGGAGGATGTCCCGGCAAAGGTGCGCAGGGAGATCACCTTCCACTTCGTGGACGAGATGATGGAGGTGCTCCGGA
>JAPLJX010000241.1 GCA_026388375.1 Deltaproteobacteria bacterium | reverse complement strand
TGCGGTGATCAATTCTCTCACAAGCTGTGAGAGTTCTTCGGGGCTCGGCGTTTTCTGCCCTTTCTTTTCCAATTCTCTCACAGCCTGTGAGAGAAACAGGTTGTCCGTATGCGTCCGAACAAACTGGAGCATCCGCCACACATTTTGCGGTGAAAAACCGAAGGAGCCTGGAAATGACTGCCGTAAGTCCGCCGAAACCATCTCGACAATCGAATCGCCCCATCCCAGCGTCTGCTGTTTCTCCACGATACCGCGCCCGATGTCCCAGTAAAGCAGGATGACATCGCGGTTCACGGCTCGTGACGCGGAGAGGCGGGCGGATAACACGCGGGCCTTCAACTGCTCAATGAACTTCCGGTATTCCGGCGATGCGATGGAGACCTCTTGTGACTTTTTCATCTCATCAATCCCTCCCGTATCCTCTCCGCCTCGTCTTATATTTCCCCTTTGTATTCCTTGAAGGCCTCCAGCAATTGCCGGAATGACGTCGGCTTGTATTTTTCAAAACTTTCTTCGTCCACGTAAACGAAGTCGTACTCCACGTCTGTCTGCACCCGGTTGATGTCTTCGCACCATTGCCGCAGCCGCGCCATCTTCAGCGGCACGTCCAAATCTCCCTGCCCTTTGGTTTCAACAATGACAATCCGCTTGTCCGACAGCTTGACCATAAAATCCGGGTAGTAGTTGGAGATATCGCCGCCCGCGTTCACGTAATCGAGCTTGAAATGGACGGCCAGGTAGTTCTTCGCGAAAGAGACCACATCGCTGCAATCCTCCAGGAATCCGGCAAACCGAAGCTCCAGTTGGCTGTCGCCGATGATGCGGTTGAAGACGCTTTTCTTCGGGACAAGGTAGCCTTGATCCTTGGCCACAAAAGGCCGGGTCTGGCGCAACTTGATCGTGTCCCGGATTTCGGCGTCGCCTTTGTCCCGGACGGTCAGCGCGTTGATAGCCTTTTTGAAGGTCTCAATCAGTGTCTTGGTGGCGGCCGGTTCCGACAGGTTGCGTAATGTGTTGGGGTCTTCCAGTTCCACCGGGCGGTTAAACAACTCCTCTTTCACAAACGCCTTGACCTTGCCGTACAGCACTGCGGAAAGTCTTTATGCAGGGCCATTATTTGTCCTTTCCTTCAGCTTCGGGTCGATCAGTTCCGCTCTGGTTTCCGCTTCGTTCATGGGTTGTAAACTCCAATTTTCCAAACACCTTTTTCACGGAAAGCCGGAATCGTCTGTCGGCGGGCAGCGTTAAGTAGGGTGTTGATCGATTTCCGGCCCGTTTTCGCGCAATCGGCAAGCGTGGTTATCTTCTCGCCGCGCAGATAGGTAATTCTTTTGTGCAGCGACTCCGTCAAAGCGAGGGTGACAATCTTCTCCATTGTTTTGGCATTTTTTGCTTTGCTATATTCATTAAATGAGGCGTAATAAACTCGCTTCTCTTTATCCCGAATGATGATGCCGGGGAAACCCAAGCGCCTGAGCTGGAAATTGATGATTACCCGACCCATTCTACCATTGCCATCGCAAAACGGATGGATCGTTTCGAAATCAAGATGGAATTTGGCGATCTTGTCGGTAAAGTAATTAATGTGGTCGGCGGCATATTCCCTCAGAATGGTCTCCATCATGGGTACGACCCGTTCCGGCGCCGGCGCAATATGGGTTCCCACACGGACGTATTCGCCCGTGGTGCGGAAACGCCCCGCAATCGCATCGTTGATATTGCCGATCAGCATTTTGTGCAGAAGCAGAATCATCTCCAGAGAAAGTTCCGCTGCCTGCGCTTTGCTTTTGGTATATTCCATCACCCGGGCGAGATTTTTTGCTTCAAAAACTTCCCGCACCGAGACATGACGGGAAACTTCCATCTCCAGCAGAATGCGCTCCGTCTCCTTCAGCGTCAGCGTCGAATTCTCGATGGCGTTGGAA
Organism: Deltaproteobacteria bacterium; assembly: GCA_026388375.1. Classification (GTDB taxonomy): domain Bacteria; phylum Desulfobacterota; class Syntrophia; order Syntrophales; family UBA5619; genus UBA5619. The sequence goes on along the minus strand of JAPLJX010000241.1, from coordinate 1,134 downwards.
TTGAAAACGCTTTCCGAAAGCTCGGCTTCATCAATGATGGCCAGTAAAGATTCTTTGCCCTGGGCAAGCCGGTCGTATTCGGCCTTCAGGTCTCTGAGAGCGTTTTTTACGGGATTCGTTGTTGCCATAGATAAACCATACCTGATTAACCGGTATTTGTCAAAACATCGTTAATTTAACATGAAACAGGCATGAATTAACGTTTTTGTAGAACCGTTCTCTTTATTGTCCTCGCTTTTCTTCTTTGCAAGCGTATCCGCATTCTCCATCGTGAGTTTTGGTTGCGCTGCACCGGTGACGAAAAGCGAAAAATTGGTAGCGGTAGAAGTATTGAGTCATGGGGCGCTCCTTTCGGGAAGCACAGCCCGCACGACGTCGGCGAGCTGTTTCGCCGTCGGCAGTTTGCCCTTCAGATCCGCCGGCAATTTCGACTGGAGTTGATAGGCGGCCACGCCGATAGGGTTCACTTTCGTGCGCAGGGCGTATTCGACTTCCACGTCGTCCTTTTCCGCGCAGAGGATGATGCCGATAGACGGCTGGTCGCCGTCGCCGCGTTCTTTGTCGTTGAGCAGGTTCAAATAGAAATCCATCTTGCCCGCGTGTTCCGGCTCGAAAGGCCCGACTTTCAATTCAAAGGCCACCAACGCCTTGAGGAAGCGGTGGTAGAAGAGCAGATCGATGAAATACTCCTTCTGTCCCAAGGCCAGCCGGTGCTGACGACCGACAAAGCAGAAGCCGTAGCCGAGTTCGAGGAGGAACGCTTGCAGATGGGAAATCAGCCGGTCCTCCAGTTCCCGCTCCTTCACTTCCCGGTGGATGCCAAGGAATTCCAGGTTGTAGGAACTCTTCATCATTTCTTCGGCCTGCTCGGCGAGATACTCCGGCAGGGCGAGGGGGAAATTGTGCGTCTTCTTCTCCGTCACCGCCCGTTCATACGTACCGGCCTTGATCTGGTTGAGCAGGACGTTGCGGGACCAGCCGAACCGGGCAGTGGCGCGGAGGTAGTAGAGCAACTCTGGCGGGGATTTAATCTTACCGAGAAGAAGGACGTGATGTCCCCACGGGACAGCCGCCACCAATTCTCGCACAGCTTGTGCGAGAATTGGATTTCCCTTGGATGTGGGCTGCCCGGCC
>JAPLJX010000343.1 GCA_026388375.1 Deltaproteobacteria bacterium | reverse complement strand
GATAGGGTTTTTTAGTAAGGTCAAGGGAGTCTGGTGGAAAATTTTATTGCTCGGCAGTCTGGTCTTATGTGAGATTGCCCTGATATTGGCGGGGGCAAGGGCTGGGTGGGTGTCGTATCCCCTTATCTTGTTTATGTGCTGGTTGTTTTTCTATTTTTCCAAAGAAGGGCGGTTGGAGTCATTTCACTTCGCGTGGCGGGATTTGGTGAAGGTTGCTGTTTCGGTGCCGATTACCATCGCTATAAGCTTTCTTCTTATTTTCCAAGTGTTTATGCCGCTTTCCGATAGTTTAAGGAATCAAGGGGGTTCTAAAGCACCTATCGTAAGCTCTGAGAGTACGAGCCAATATATAAAAGAACAAACGGCACGGATAATTGAACCGAGTCAGCGATTTCTTGTTTGGACCCAGGGGGTTGATGTAGGCAGGGAAAGCCCTCTGTTTGGCATGGGGTATGAGTCCTTTTGTTGGCATGCCAACATATTGGCTGGTATTGCAGAATCGTACTATACGGTCAACAAGGCCAACAAGTTCGGATTAGTATTGGACGACCCGCACAACATTTTTTTGTCATTATTTGTGAGTGGAGGATTTGCAGGGGTCGGCTTGTGGGCCTTGATTATTGGGTATGGTTTAATGATTCTCGTCGTTGATCTCGTACGGAATAAGAGACTTCTGAATGTTCCTGTTATCATCTCCATAATTAGCTCCCACATCTACGGTGTTTTTCAGAGCACGCAATATATTCCAATGATCTGGTTCCTGGTTTTTCTCTGTTTGGGATATGCCATGACTTTGGACGAAAAGGTTTTGCCCGATAGGATTAGGAGGATAGTCGGTTATGTGGTAAAGGTAATGATGTTCTTGGTTTTGGTTGGCGGGGTTGTTTACTTTGTGGATCGGGGATCACAGGGGTTGGCCGAGAAATATGGGTTGGAGGTTTATGCGAAAGATCAGGACTGGCACAAGTATCATGGGTTTTATGATCGCGAGAAGTGGGGTGAGACGTTTTATCGGTGGAGTGGGGCGAAGGCGAGCGTTGTAATCAGTGGTCAGTGGTCAGTGGTCGGGGGCCAGATGGCAGGAGTCGGGAGTCGGGGGTCGGCGGATGAGAGGGTGGCAGAATTTGACTTGCAGTGTCATACGCCCGGGGTTGTGAATGAGCCGGTTAGAGTGGTCATATCTTTGAATGGGGAGCGGATTGATGATCTCTGGTTTGATAAAAAGGGCAGCTTGAAGAGGCAGTATTACGTTGGAAAGAAGGAGAACGGCGGTGAGCATGAGCTTTTGTTCGAAGTTTCGAGGACATGGAATCCGAAAAGGCTGGGTGTAAGCGAGGACTGGCGAGATCTGGGAGTGGCGGTAAGTGAGGTGAGGTTTCTGGATAAAATGCCAAAAGATGGGGTCGGATTTTATTATTGGGAGACATGGGGCGGCGGAAAAATACCTGGGTGGCCTAAGAATACACTGGGTAGATTTCGTTGGACCGGGATGCGGGCATCGATGTTGTCCACAGATTACCCCAGTACGATAGTTCCTTCCGACAATAAAACATCCCGGACAAAGCAACCAAGCATGACGCTTTTTTTGATGTGTGCTCATCCGGACATTGATAAAAATCCGGTAGTCCTTAAAATATTGAGTGATGACAAGCTACTAAAGCAGGAAACATTTGTTGACCATCAATGGAGGAAGGTGTTGATTGAACCTGAAGTACTTAACAATTTGAAAATATTAACCTTTCAGGTGAATAGAACCTGGAATCCAAAAGCGGCGGGCCTTTCCGAAGATTGGCGTGATTTAGGAGTAGCCATTGCGGCCTATTAGGGACAGGGACAGAGCCCCTATTATTTCCGCCCTCCGGAAATAAAGGTTGATTTTAAGATCATCGGTGTATATACTAAAAATATATATGATCTGTAGAGGTGATAAAATGGATACAGCAAAGTTATTTCAGAATGGGAGTTCTCAAGCAGTAAGGCTGCCCAAGGAATTCAGAATTCCCGGGAATGAGGTAAAAATATTCAAACAAGGCAATCATGTTATACTGGAGCCCATAGAAACGACATGGGACCCGTTGTTTGAATCGCTCAGTGAATTTCCGGAAGATTTTATGAAAGACGGTCGTAATCAACCCGGCATGCAGAAAAGAGAATCTTTCTGATGCGCTATCTGCTTGATACCAATATTTGCATATATCTCATCAAAAAACACTCACCCGAGATTCTTGAGCGATTCCGGAAACATTCACCACAGGATGTTGCAATTTCCACAATCACTCTCTTTGAGCTTCAATATGGAGTTGAAAAAAGTCAATACAGGCAACGTTCCGAGGATGCCCTTGATAAATTCATTCTTCCATTGAACATTATTGAGCTGGATCGTTCCGCTGCTATTGAAGCCGCAGCTATTCGTGCACAACTTGAAAAGAAAGGGATATCAATCGGACCGTATGATCTTCTAATAGCAGGTCTTGCCCGATCACGAGACATGACATTGGTGACGAACAACACCAAGGAATTTGAAAGAGTTATTGACCTGCATCTGGAAGACTGGATTACGTGATCGGGGGTCAGGTCTTGAAATTTAGCGTTTTGCGCTAAATGAGTTTTTGCTTTCAATTAGTGTCACTATATGAAACTGTAGTTGCATGAAGAAAAGATCATTCTGGGTAGAACAGATAGGCAAGGCTTGGGAAAGTCGCTCTGTTATCTGGCTCTCCGGGGTCAGGCGAGTGGGAAAGACCTTTCTGAGCCAGAGTCTTGCCGATGCTGAATACTTCGATTGCGAGCTGCCCAGGGTTCGGGTGATGCTGGAAGATGCCGAAGGGTTTCTACGACCCCTCCGGGGGCGCACCATTATCCTCGATGAAATCCACCGTCTGCAAAATCCATCCGAGCTTCTGAAGATCGCTGCGGATCACTATCCGGAAGTGCGGATTCTTGCCACCGGCTCTTCCACCCTGGGCGCATCCGCCAAATTTAAGGATACGCTGACGGGCCGTAAGGAGTCCCTCTGGCTCACTCCCATGTTGGCACAGGATCTTGTCGATTTCGGGGATGCCGATCTTGCGAAGCGGCTGCTTTTTGGGGGACTGCCGCCGTTCTTTCTATCTGAGACCTTGCCGGAGCGGAATTTCCAGGATTGGGTGGACGGTTATTGGGCGAAAGATATTCAAGAGCTTTTTCATTTGGACCGCCGTTACGCCTTCCAGCGGTTTTTCGAGCTGCTGATGGGGCAGAGCGGCGGCATTTTTGAGGCATCACGCTTTACAGCACCCTGCGAGGTCAGCCGGCCGACCATTTCCAATTACCTTTCCGCACTCGATGCGACATACGTGGCGCACATTGTACGGCCCTTCAGCAGCAACAAGGCGGCTGAGGTCATTTCAGCTCCCAAAGTGTATGGCTTTGATACGGGATTTGTCTGTTATTACCGAGGGTGGCGTGAACTCCGGCGGGAAGACATGGGGCTGCTCTGGGAGCATTATGTCCTGAACGAGATTCAGGGCCGTCTGCAGATAAGGAATGTCATGTACTGGCGTGATAAGCGCGGCCATGAAATTGATTTTGTGGTTGCGGGAAGAGGAAGGCCGCCAGTAGCGATTGAATGCAAATGGTCGGCGGCCGAATTCGATCCGGGTAATCTGAAACGGTTTCGTGAACGTTATCCGGAAGGGGATTCCCTGGTGGTGGCAGCCGATGTGGAAAAGCCGTTTGTCCGGAATTACAAAGGGATAGATGTGACATTTGTGAGCCTGACGAATTTAATTATACTGGAAGTCTGAGAGAAAAGCGGTTAAATGAGGCGAGGCGATAATCTCCATGGGTATGCTTAGAGCCGTTTGGGCCTATCGCGATTTTATTCTGGGAAGCGTCAAGCGCGAGTTTCAATCCAAATACCGGACCTCCATGCTGGGGGCAGCCTGGACCGTACTCAATCCGTTGGCGATGATCATCGTCTATACGGTCATTTTTTCCCAACTCATGCGCACCAAATTGCCGGGCAGCGATTCCGCTTTCGCTTACAGTATTTATCTTTGCGCGGGTGTTCTCACTTGGGGGTTATTTACCGAAATCATTGTTCCCCCGCATCTGCTTGCCGGTCATCGTTGTCCTCAACGCCGGATTGAACTTTGCGATCAGCTTTGGCCTATTCACCGGCTTTCTCATCTTGAGCGGTAATTTCCCCGGGTGGGTGTTCCTGTCTCTTTTTCCCGTTCTGGTTGTGCAGATCATCTTTTCCGTCGGTATCGGGATTATCCTTGGCGTGCTTAACGTTTTCTTTCGCGATGTAGGTCAGTTCTTCGGCATTGTCCTGCAATTCTGGTTCTGGTTGACACCCATTGTATACCCCATCACGATTCTGCCGGAAGCGGGCCGTTCGTTGATGGTTTGGAATCCCATGGCTTCCCTCGTTGTTGCCTACCAGACTATCCTGGTCAACGGTCAACTGCCGCAGTGGGGGACGCTTCTCCCTGTCATTATTGTCGGGCTGGTGCTCTGTCTTCTGGGCGTGCAGCTTTTCCTTAAACGCGCCGGTGAAATGGTGGATGAGCTTTGATGGGCAGCATTAACGTCACCAACCTGGGCAAGGCCTACAAACAATATCCGAATCGCTGGTCCCGCCTGGCCGAATGGGTGATGCCCTTTAGAGGTGCGCGACATCAGCTTAAATGGGTGTTGCAGGGCATCAATTTCAGAGTTGATCCGGGTGAAGCGGTGGGCATTATCGGCATTAACGGTGCGGGTAAAAGCACCCTCCTTAAACTCATCACGGGGACAGTTCAGCCGACCACAGGAAAGATAACGACCAGCGGACGGATCGCCGCCATGCTGGAGCTTGGCATGGGGTTTCATCCTGACTTCACCGGGCGTCAAAACGTAATGATGGCCGGGCAACTGCTTGGCTTGAACGTAAATGAAATCGCTGCTCTCATGCCCGACATCGAAGCCTTTGCCGAAATAGGCGACTACATCGATCAACCGGTACGTATTTACTCCAGCGGAATGCAAATGCGTCTTGCCTTTAGCGTAGCTACGGCAAGACGGCCGGACCTGTTGATCGTAGATGAGGTTCTGTCTGTTGGCGATGTCTATTTTCAGCATAAAAGCTTTAACCGCATTCGAGAGTTTCGGAAACAAGGAACGACCCTGCTCATCGTCTCTCACGACAAAGAGGCGATACAGTCGATTTGCGATCGTGCTATCCTTCTGGACGCAAGCCGCGTAGCGAAAGAAGGTGCACCGGAAGAGATCATGGATTTTTACAATGCCATGCTTGCCGACACAAAAAACAAGACTGTAGAGGTTAAAAGACTGCAAGACGGCAGAGCACAGACGATTTCCGGCACAGGCGAGGCACGGGTAGAGGAAATTGCTCTGTATAACAGCAAAGGTGAACTATCTGAGTTTATTAGTGTAGGTGAAAGAGTTGAATTGCGTATAAAAGTCAAAGTCCATGACAATATACCAGAGCTTGTTATTGGATATATGATTAAGGAGAGATTAGGTCAACCGGTTTATGGAATTAACACCCATTACCTTAATCGCACATTAAAGGACCTCTGTGCCGGCGCCCAGGTAGTGTATTCATTTTCATTCACCGCAAACCTTGGTGTTGGTTCCTACTCTGTTTCTATAGCACTGCACACATTGGACACGCATCTTGTTAAAAATTATGAGTGGCGTGATTTGGCCCTGGTATTTAACGTCGTGAATATTTCAAAGGAACACTTTGTAGGATTGGCATGGATGCACCCTGATTTGGAGATATCCATATGAAATTGGACTTTTACAGAGCATTTGAAGAAAAATATCGCGGCCCCCGTGAATGCATCAAGTTGCGCTTACAAGTCTATCGGCAATTTATTGAACCTATCAAGACTCTTTATAGCGACTTAAAAGCAGTGGACTTAGGGTGTGGACGAGGCGAATGGCTTGAGGTTCTTGGTGAAGCCGGCTTTTATCCCCACGGTGTTGATGTGGATGATGGCATGCTTGCGGATTGTGAGATGCTTGGTCTATCGTATGTCAAAGAAGATGCCATTAAGCATTTGAAGTCGTTGCCGGATGAAAGTCAGGTTATTGTGTCGGGTATTCATATTGTGGAACACTTACCTTTTAACGCATTACAAGCGTTAGTGGTCGAGGCATTACGCGTACTTAAGCCATGCGGGTTGCTTATCTTGGAGACACCTAATCCGGAAAATATTGTCGTAGGCACCACAAATTTTTATCTTGATCCTACGCACGAACGACCCATACCACCGGAACTATTAATATTTCTGACAGATTACTATGGCTTTGCAAGAAGTAAAATACTGCGCCTAAATGAAGCACCTAAACTATCAAACTCTGATCAAGTGCAACTGTATGATGTGATCACCGGCGCCAGTCCTGATTATGCCGTGATAGCCCAAAAAAATGGCAACGACGCAGATCTGAAAGCATTTGACACTCCGTTCGGTTTAGAATTCGGCTTAACGATGGGGATGCTGGCTCAAAGGCACGATAAAAGTATATCGCAACGCATAGACTTCACAGAGAAAATCCTAACCATGCTTAGCGAAAACAGCGATAGAATAGAAATATTGCATCAAAAAAACACGGAAACGCAGGTGGCCTTGACGAAAGCTGAGCAACAGGCACTACACCTGGCCGAACAGCTTGGAGAGAAAAATCAACTTCTTATGGATTTCGAGGCCAGGGCACAGGAGGCGGAGGCGGGCGCCAATAAGTTACAAACTGATCTCGACGCGGTTCATGCTGCCAATCATCGCCACTGGCAACTCGCCGAGGCACGCGAGCAACAAATTCAGGCCATTTACCAAAGCTATTCCTGGCGTATTACCGCGCCACTGCGCTGGACGGCTTCCGCTTTGGATGGCCTAATCCCCGGCGCCATGAAAGCGCATACCACGACCTTGATTCTTCATGCAGCCAGATATGTCATAGCCCGGCCCAGACTCAGGAATGCTGCCTTGGCGCTTCTCGACCGCTTCCCCGACGTGAAATCGCGCCTGTCTTTCATCCCCTTTGGCGATGCCGCCGCGCATGTGCCCATAGCCATAGATCTCGCCCAGCTCACCCCACGCGCTCGCCAGATCTACGCCGATCTGAAAGCCGCCATCGAACACCGCCAGAAGGAGAACCGCTGATGCGCATCGTTATCGACATGCAAGGCGCGCAAACCGAAAGCCGTTTTCGTGGCATTGGGCGTTACACCATGTCTCTTGCACAGGCCATTGTGCGGAGCCGGGGCGAGCACGAAATCATCCTTGCCCTAAGCGGCCTTTTCCCCGACACTATCGAACCCATCCGCGCCGCCTTCGACGGACAGATGCCGCAGGAAAATATCCGCGTCTGGCATGCTCCCGGCCCGGTGCGGGAGTGCGAACCAGGAAACGAATGGCGCCGCGAAGTCGCCGAGCGCATCCGCGAGGCTTTCCTCACTAGCCTGCGGCCGGATGTGGTATATGTATCCAGCCTGTTCGAAGGGTATGTGGATGACGCAGTGACGAGCGTTGGTATCTTCGCTTCACAAATCCCGACGGTTGTGACCCTCTACGACCTGATTCCGCTTTTGAACCCCAAAGTCTTTCTCTCGCCCAATCCAGGGTATGAGCTGTATTACCAACGCAAAATTGAGCACCTGAAACGAGCAAACCAATGGCTGGCCATTTCGGAATCGGCTGCAGGTGAGGGGTGCACTGCATTGAACCTTCCATCTAATGCAGTGGTCAATATATCGACAGCTTGCGATGCCGTATTTCGGTGCATGGAGGTTTCAGAGGCAGAAAGGCAACAACTTCTGACACGATTTGGCATCACCCTCCCATTCGTTCTATCTGCCGGTGACTCTAACGAGCGGAAAAATCTGTCACGCCTGATCAGCGCCTATGCCAGACTTTCGCCGGAGCTGCGAGGTGCGCATAAATTGGTGCTGGCAGGAAAGGTCTCCAAGGACGACGTTCGCCGCCTGCAATACTCATCAAAAGCAGCGGGATTGCGCGAAGGGGAGCTGGTTTTTACTGGCTATGTCACCGACGAAGAACTGGTGATGTTCTATAACCTGTGCGCGGTATTCGTGTTTCCATCTTACCATGAAGGCTTCGGTTTGCCTGTGCTCGAGGCTATGTCCTGCGGCGCGGCAGTCATTGGTGCAAACACCACCAGCGTGCCGGAGGTCATTGGGCGTCAGGATGCTCTGTTCGACCCATATGATGATGAGGCCATCAGCAAAAAACTGGCTGAAGTGCTGGGGAACGATGCTTTGCGTGCCGAGTTGGCGGCTCATGGCTTGAAACAGGCGAAGAAATTTTCGTGGGAAGACAGTGCTCGGCGTGCCATTGCGGCATTTGAGAAACTGCATTCAGCGACAACTTCAAGAATTGAGAAATACAATCTTGCGAACCTGCTACCCCGGCTCGTGCAGGATGTTGCAAAAGCAGTTCCGCCCAACATACCCGATCCCGAATTGTTTAACTTGGCGCACGCGCTAAGCCGGATTCACACGGATGCTGCCCCCAAACAACTGCTGGTGGATATTTCGGAATTGGCACAGCGCGATGTCGGAACCGGTGTTCAGCGTGTTACCCGAAGCATTTTAGGAGAGTTGCTAAAGCGGGCCCCCGACGGATTTGTTGTAAGGCCAGTTTTCGCAACAGTTGAATCTAAAGGGTATTTTTACGCACGACAGTTTACTGCCCAATTTCAAGGGTTATGTTCTGACCAGCAAGATGAGTTATTGGATTACCGGCCCGGAGACCTGTTTTTGGGCTTAGATCTTCAACATCATACAACCAGGGTGCAAGAACACTATTTATCCTCGATGCATCGTGATGGAGTCAGTATCTATTTTGTTGTTTACGATTTACTACCCATTCATTTTCCGCATTATTGGCCTCCACAGCATTCCGTGGATAAAGTGCATGCCGAGTGGTTACATGTAATCAGCCAATTCGACGGTGCTATTTGTATTTCACGCGCAGTTGCCAATGAACTTACAGATTGGCAACGGGCTCGTGGTCTGAAACGACTACGCCCATTTAAAACCGGATGGTTTCACCTGGGGGCCGATCTTGAGAATTCAGCCCCCACCCGCGGGTTGCCTGACGATGCCAACCATGTGCTTGAAGAGCTCGCTCGGCGCCCGACATTTTTGACGGTTGGTACCGTCGAACCGCGTAAAGGCCAGGTGCAGGTCTTGGGCGCTTTTGAACTGCTCTGGAGAGAAGGCATAGACGCCAACCTCGTTATTGTTGGCAGACAGGGCTGGATGGTTGAATCGTTGGTGGAGCGCCTGAGTCAGCATTCTGAACTGAATAAACGCCTGTTCTGGCTTGAAGGCATCAGCGACGAATACCTGGAGAAGGTCTACGGCGCATCTACTTGCCTGATTGCTGCCAGCGAGGGTGAGGGGTTTGGTTTGCCGTTGATTGAAGCAGCGCAGCATAAATTGTCGATCATCGCAAGAGACATCCCGGTTTTTAGAGAAGTGGCAGGTAAACACGCATTTTATTTTAGCGGTACTGACCCGCAGAAATTAGTCGAAGCTATCAGCAACTGGCTTATGCTGAAGGCTAAGGGAAAAACCCCGGATTCAACAAATATGCCGTGGTTAACATGGCAACAAAGTACGCAACAATTGCTTGAAGCGATTTTGCCAAACCTTTTACATTACTAAATTATTTCTATGACCATGACCGAATTCTTAAACAAATTGAGGAATAATGTCCTTCTCCAATATGTAACGTGTATCATAGTTACATTGTTGGTCCTTCACTTCGTCACCGGAATATTCAGCATTAATTTTCACCTGCCCATCGCCTATGGGGGCGATACATTCATGGGCTTTGTCATGAAGGGAATGATCGACGGCGAATGGTATCCCTTCTTCGGCATCCACAGCAACAGATTGGCGGCGCCATTTGGGTTTAATATGTACGATTACCCGGTGCCGGAAAATTTTCTGATTCTGATTATCAAGATCATCTCATTTATTTCCAAAGATTATACCTTCGTTATAAACTGTTTTTTTGTCTTGACCTTTGTTCTCGCGTCACTTTCATTCATGTACGTAGCCCGATATTACAAAGTGCCGTTCTTGACATCCCTCATGTTCAGCCTCCTTTTTACATTTTTACCCTATCATTTGATGCGCGGCATTGATCATTTGTTTCTTGCTGCCTATTTCTTGGTTCCCCTCACATGCCTCATACTCGTCTGGATATGGTCCGCAAAACCCATCTTCTTCAAACGAACTGCAACATCCTATCAACTTGATCTCTTAAACTATAAGTCGGTGTTCGCCGTCATTGTTCTGCTTCTTGCCGGCGGAGGAGGGGTATATTATGTTTTTTTCTTCGCTTTCTTCGCTTTGATCGCCGGTATCAGCGCATATTTCTATCGAAAGAACAGATACCATCTTGTCTCCGCAATGCTGCTGATTGCTATCATCAGCGGCTCCCTTTTTGTCAATATCCTCCCGAATGTCATCTATAAAATTCGTTTTGGGGAGAACAAGCAGAGAAAGCGATGTCTACGGCCTGAAAATACCCCAGATAATATTTCCGATAGACGGTCACCGGATCCCGGGAATGGCCCGGATGAAGCGGGCATATAATGAAGGAACAGGCGCAAACGAAAATACCACGGCCACTCTGGGCATCGTCGGCAGCGCAGGTTTTATTTTTCTGACCGCATATTTCCTCTTCGTATACAAGAAAAGCATGGGAATGACCTCCCGACTGTCTCTCTTTATCGTCTCCGGCTCGCTTCTGGCGATCGTAGGGGGCTTCTCCAGCGTCGTCGTCATGTTTATCACTCCGCAAATAAGGGCGTACAATCGCATAAGCGTGTATCTTGCCTTTTTTTCGTTCTTCGCCCTTGCCTTTCTTATCGGTAGAAATAAACATAGATTGTCAAAGTACGTTTATCTCCCGCTTCTCCTGGGGCTTTTCGTGCTCGGGATTTTGGATCAAACAACATTGGGGATGAAGATTAATCAGCCCAGTGCGACTGAATATCTGTCGGACAAGGAATTTTTTCAGAAGATCGAGCGGACCGTTCCGCGGGAATCCATGATATGGCAACTGCCGTATATGTTGTTTCCGGAAACGCCCCACATCAATAACATGCCCGATTACAGTCATCTGAGGGCTTATCTGCATTCGGACGGCCTCAGATGGAGCTATGGTGCAATGAAAGGGAGGAAGCCCGCATACTGGATGCAGAATATGTCGATGCTGCCGGTCGATAATATGGCTGAACAACTTTCGATCATAGGCTTTTCCGGGATTTACATAGACAGGTCTGGTTACGTTGATGCACAAAAGGAAATTGAGGGAAAACTGGCGTCTCTTCTCGACGTCAGCCCCATAATAAGCAAAAACAACCGTCTGGCATTCTATGACATGACAAAATATAATGTGATTGTTCGGCGAAAATACAGTGCGGAGGAACTGGAAAGGAAGAAGCGTGAATTGACTTCCTTGTCTCCTGCCATAGTGATGGCCGATCATTCTTTAAACGACCTGTCATCCGGAAAGAGCGTAAATATCAGATTTATGTCCGGTGATGCGTCTTCGACTCGCGCCGGCAAGGTTGTCGGCTCGGCAAATGTCTCCGGGATCATTTCGGACAACACCGTGTCTCTGCACGGTGTGAGCAGTCATATCGAGTTTGATCTTCACAAGAAAGAATACGGCCTGAGCTTCTGGGCTTGCCCCGACGAGAAACAGGTCATCTATGCGGATCTTGTTTCGAACCATAAGGCCGGGTTCATAGGTTATGGCATCGAACAAAACGGAAGCTCGGCGCCTCAGTTTAATTTCGGTATCGGAAACGGCAAAGAGTGGCGCACTGTGCGTGACATAGCCATAAAGCCCCAAGTCTGGAACCTTATTGTGTTGAACCTTCGGAAATTGGCATCAGAAAGACCGACCTTTCTACGGCATGGTATCGACAATTGCCCTCTCGGATAAGCCCTATTCCCAAGAGGATATTTCGGGACTTATCCGGAAAAGGCCCGCGGGATCATGCGGCGGCGCAAAGTGACAAAAGAAGGAGGATGCTAATGGAACAGTCTGGTAATAATCTTGCCTTAAGCATGCGCGAGATCATACTGCGCCAGTCTAAGCGATTGCTAATGCCGGCTGGCGGACTGATCGTGGTCGCCCTGCTGCTCGTTCCATACGCATCTAACGGTTTTTGGTTTGACGATGCGCTAAATTCTCAAGTCTATTATGGTCTTCAACGGCTTCATGGTGGTCTATGCGAATTTTCATATCGTGTTGTGAGGCATTGGCTCCAACAAGAAGGTCGACTCATGTTGGGGTTCTTTTATGGTTATCCTCTATTTTATTTTTTCCGTGACCTTACTGCATTGCGTTTAGCGCAATGTGCAGCTGTTCTGATTAATATTGCGCTCTATGGATATATGTTGTGGCTTCTTGGGGCGAGGATTCGGTTTTTGGTTATATGGGCTGTTTTTCTTGTCGGTTTTTTCCAAATTCATGGCGGGTTAGATCCAGTGGCAGGATTTGCCTTTCATTATCAAATTTTAGGCATCCAACTAACGATAGTTTTGATATTGTTCATTAAATGGGTTTTAGATAAAAGCCCGAAATATCTTTTTTTGGCTTTGATTTTTTGGCTATTTTTTATGTTGTCTTATGAGATAAATTTAATATTCATTCCAATTGCATTCGCGATCATGTTTATAAATGGTGACCAGTATAAAAAACTTCCTGGTTTCCTGTTGGTTTCTGCTGCGTGCCTTTATCTGGCGCTAAGCTTCTATTTGAGAAGTCAAACCGGCTCGTTGTATGCGGGATCTGCATTTGGTCTGCAGGCGAAGATGGTTTTAGCATATCTCAAACAGTTGACGGCGACGTTTCCGTTTATTTCTTATTTGGCTATTACGCATAATTCTTTACCGTTCGGTTCATTAATTAGAGGCGCGATTGGTTCAACTTTGGCGTGGGCAGTTTTTATTTCCAGTTTGATGATTTATGCAACCTTTACATCAATGAGGTCATCTGCTCGTACATTAAGGGGCGAGGCTTTCATAATTTCGCTTGGTATGCTTATGCTCCCGGCTATTTTCCCGGCAATTTCATTGCGTTACCAAAATGAAGTGAGTTGGGGGGCGGGTACGCTACCAGTTTACTATCAGGTTTTTGGGCTTGCTTTTTTTGCGGCTTGGGCAATGTCATTCATCCCGCGGGGTGGATTATTCCGATTTGTCGTGCCGATTATTATAAGCGCCTATCTTGCGCTTAATGTAACAATAAACCTTAGTATGGTGAAGTCCATTGACCATGTATGGCGCGAACCGAGAGACGCTTTTGCTGTTCAGGCTCAATCTGGGTTGTTGTCTCAAGTGCAAGATGGCGATATCATTAATGTGAAAAATGTAGCAAATTACATAAATGCGAACCTGATTTTTCAGTGGTCTGG
>JAPLJX010000245.1 GCA_026388375.1 Deltaproteobacteria bacterium | reverse complement strand
TGCGGCGCGGGGGTTCTTTGCCCCTTTGATCAGCGCGTTGGCCTCCACTTCATATCCCGCCCCTTCAATGGGGAAGACAAATTCGACCGGGAAGCCCTGTTTTTTCTGTTCGGCCACGACGAAATCAAATGAGGCCCCCACGGCAAACTCCCCGGCGGCGGTCATTTTGGCCGGGCGGGAACCACTCTTGATATACTGGCCGATGTTCTTGTCCAGTTTCTTCAGGAACTCCCAGCCGTCTTCCTTACCTTCTTTCGCGCCGTACATCTGAAGGATACTGGAGATCTGGAGGAATCCCGTTCCGGAGGCCACCGGATTGGGCATGGTGACGAGCCCCTTGAATCTCGGGTCGAGAAGATCGTTCCATCCCTTGGGCATCGGCAAACCCTTCTCCTGCAAAACCTTGGTGTTCACGCAGAAGGCAGCAATGTACATATCGATTCCCACGTATTCATACTTGGGGTGAACAAAACGCTTCTCGAGCTTTTCAACGCCTTTGGGTTTGTACGGTTCGAACATCCCCTTGGGGATAAATTCCTCCATGCCGGTAACCGCCCAGCCCCAGACCACATCCGCCTGAGGATTGTCCTTTTCGGCCAGCATGCGCGCACCCAGTTCCCCGGTTGAAAGGCGAATGATGTTGATTTCGAGGTCCGGCATATCCCTTCGCGCTGCCTCGAGATATTTTACCGTTTCATCCGTCTCAAGCGAAGTGTAAACCGTGACCTTCTCTGCAGCACTTGCGGTGATTGCCAGACACATGGCCATAATACCTACGATGAAGAATAACCCTGCACGTTTCATACGCCAACCTCCTTATTTCCTGTTGATGTTTGCCGTTTGAATCTTCTCAAACCATGAACCCCGTCCGCCCAAATACCATGTATGATCCATCGTACCTCTGACATTTTTTAGAAAGGCGCACGATGAACCTGAAAGGATACAGTGACTGAATCGGCCATAAACCTGGAGCATGAATGTGGTTGCTGTTTTGAAGAAAGTCGGTCATCGTAAATCCGCCATGACGATGCTGAGTCGTGCGCAAAGCTACTATTAATCAATGTCGCGGTCAACCGTTTTTTCATGCGTTGTTTGATCGCCGGTATCGAAATCCCGGGCTTGGGTTTCCCCGTAGCGACTTAACGGGTCAAACGGCACACGGAACGGAGCGCCCTGCGAGGAGCTGCAGGCGGAAACGCCTGGTAACCAGGCTTTCCCGATCCAGAAGAGAGAGGAGGTTGCCCAGCGGAAGGAGGCGATAATCCAGCTTTTTCGCGGCCCGAATGAGACGAACGAAGTTTTCGCTCATCAGCCCGCCTTCGACTTCCGCATGAACGGGAAGAACGTGAATCCCGCCCTCTGCAAGCCTGGCGAGGATTTGCCGCTCCCCCTCTTCCATGCCCGTTTCTTCAAAGCAGGGCAGATCCGATGGAATCTCAATCAGACCGGTTCCTTCATGAATGAAGGGCGCCTTTGCCCGAGTGCAGCTGAGATAGTCGAAACGGAGGTCGCGGACGATGGAGAGGACCCGATCGTCGATCAGCCACGCCGGGGCGCCGAAAGAGGTCGGTCTCTTTCCCGTCAGCGCCTCAAATCCGTCGATGCCGCGGCTGAACCAATCCCGTATCCACCCCTCCGGGCGAACGGCAAGCTCATCCTGCCAGCGCCGATGATCCCACGCATGAAACTGCGCCTCGTGGCCTTCCGCCAGGATCCGCCGGACAAGGTCTGGAAACGAAAGGGCAATCTTCGGAGAAGGGAGAAGCGTCCCGTACAGGGCGGTCCGGAAACCATAGAGGCTGTAGAACGGCCCTCCCCGAGGCGTCCGGTCCGATGCTCAGGTAAAACGTGGCCCGGAGATCATTTTCCCGCAACAAGGAAAGAAGACGGGGCACCCCGAGCCTCATTCCCTGGTAGGTATCCACATCGATTTTCAGCCCCAAGATTCGGGTCACGCCATCTCCTTAAATGAGAGGTGTGAAGTGTGAGGTGTGAAGCGTGAGGTGTGAAGCGTGAGGTGTAAAGTGTAAAAACATCCTCACTCCTAACTCTTTACTCCTTACTCCTCACTCCTCACCAACGGCTCGTTCTCCTCAAGGAAGGAGTAGAGGGTCATCCGCAGGGAATCCCCCAGCCCGATAACCGGCGACCAGCCGAGGAGGGTCCGGGCCTTTTCGATGCTCGGTTTACGGGTGTAGATATCCTGATATCCCTCGCCGTAATAGGTCTTTGCGGGCACTTCAATGATTTCCGAATAGGTTCCGTCACAGCGGTGGCTCGGATGTTCCATGAAGAGTTTCTTCAGCATGTGAGCCAGTTCCCGGACGGAACACTCGTTGTCCGGATTGCCAATATTGATGATCTGGTTCTTGCAGACATCGTTGCAGTTTTCCAGAATGCGCAGCAGCGCCGCAATGCCGTCGTCGACATAGGTAAAGCACCGTTTCTGGCTGCCGCCGTCCACAAGGCTGATCGGCCGTTTCATCAGGAGTTCGGCGATGAACTGCGTCACCACCCGGGAGCTGCCTTCCTTTGCCGTATTCAGGGAATCCAGGCGGGGTCCGACCCAGTTGAAGGGTATCCAGCGCTCCTTCTGGATCGGTCCTACGACCAGATAGCTCTCATCCTCCTTGAATTCCGGATCGGCGCACGCCCCGTACACCTCCGAGGTGGAAGGGAACACAACCCGCTTGTGATACTTGACGCAATGCTTGATCACATTGAGATTCATCTCAAAATCGAGGTTGTAGACGCCGATCGGATCTTCCACATAGAGTTTGGGCGTGGCGATCGCCACAAGCGGAAGGACGACGTCGCACTTCTTGACATGATACTCGATCCACTCCCGGTTGATCGCGATATCCCCTTCGATGAAATGAAAGCGCGGATTCTGCAGGTTTTTGCCGAGACGGTCGTCGGAGAGGTCCATCCCGTAAACGACCCAATCCGTCTCGTCGAGGATCCTCTTTGTCAGATGGTGGCCGATAAACCCGTTAACCCCCAGGATCAAAATCTTCATAATAACATCATTCCTTCCTTGTCTGTAAAATAGCGGATGATCCCGTGGCCGGTCATTCTCTCCCCCCCGGCCTGCACATTCAGGAGCCGGATTCTCCCCCGTCCCGTCCGGACCAAAACCCGGTCCCCTTCAATTTCGACGCTTCCGGGAAGTTTTGTCTCCTCCCCTTCCCTTCCCTCTTCCGGTGTTCCCCACCAGATCATAAGCCTGGATCCGTCTTCCAGCCCTGAGAAGGCGCCGGGATAGGGATCCGTGACCGCGCGGATCAGGTTGTAGATCCTCTCGGCAGGCCATTGCCACTCGATGCGACCATCCTCGGGCCTGCGGCCGCCAAAATAACTGCCCAGCGAGATATCCTGCGGGATGCGGGGCGCCTGCCCGATTTTCATCAGCGGCAGC
>JAPLJX010000012.1 GCA_026388375.1 Deltaproteobacteria bacterium | reverse complement strand
GCCAACAGGGCCGCCTCATTGACGAGATTGGCCAGGTCCGCTCCGGCAAAGCCCGGCACGAGACCGGCGATCTTATGGAGATCCACATCGGGATCCAAAACAACCTTCCTCGAATGGATCTTCAGGATGGCCTCCCTCCCGTTGATATCCGGGCGGTCCAGCAGGACCTGCCGATCAAACCTTCCCGGACGCAGCAGGGCGGGATCGAGTATTTCGGGCCGGTTGGTGGCGGACATGATGATGACCCCTTTATTCGATTCGAATCCATCCATCTCCACCAGAAGTTGATTGAGTGTCTGCTCTCGTTCATCATTTCCGCCAAAGGCATTCACTCCCCGGGCCTTCCCCAGCGCGTCCAGTTCATCGATGAAGATGATGCAGGGGGCCTGACTGGCGGCTTGAGAGAAAAGGTCGCGAACACGCGATGCCCCTACACCGACGAACATCTCCACAAACTCGGACCCGCTGATGCTGAAAAACGGCACTTTAGCTTCTCCGGCCACCGCTTTGGCAAGAAGGGTTTTACCGGTCCCCGGCGGGCCAACCAGCAGCACCCCTTTGGGGATCCTCCCGCCCAGCTTCTGGAATTTGGCCGGATTCTTCAAAAACTCCACGACTTCCTGGAGTTCTTCTTTGGCTTCATCGATGCCTGCCACATCGGCGAAGGTCACCATCGTCTCATTCTCGGCAAAAAGCTTGGCCTTGCTCTTGCTGAAGGACATCACGCCCGCCCCCGGCCCCATCTTTTTCATGGCAAACCGCCAGATCAGGAACATAATGCCGAGGGGGAGGACCCAGGAGATCATCGTGCTTATCAGTTTACTCTCATAGAGTCCGGAGTATCTGACCTTGTGCTCATCCAGTTCCTTGACCAGGTTAGGATCATCCACCCGAATCGTGGTGAAGTCCTGCTCCCTCTTATTGTCTTTTCCTTTGAGCGTTCCTTGGATATGTTCCGGGCCGATGATCAATTTCGTCACGTTGCCTTCAACGAGGTTCTGTTTGAATTGGCTGTAGGGAATCGTCTCCACCTTGGGAGAAAAAAAGTATTGTTGCAGATAGATAAATAAAAAGAAGGCAATCAGAAAATACCAGATGCTGAAATGCGTCTTGGGGGGCAAGGCGCCTTTCTTTTTCTGTACGTCCCCGGGAGCAAATAGCACACGAATCCTCTCCTTTAAATTTTCCAGTGGTGCTTTTCTCCCATTAGATGGCATGTTCGTCTCCCTTTTACGCGTCGTTACAAAATCCCGAGTTTGGGACGATACTTCCTATTTGTTTAGTGCCACAACATCGTGGACGGATTTTCGTGCCAGAACATCGTGGACACTCATACGTTTACTGTAACTTGTAATTGAACTCATCAACTTGGGTTTTATCCAGGAAAAGTTTTACTTTTCGCTCTTTGACATCGATCGTAGCCATCACATATTCGTGGGCCAATTCAGGCGCAACAGGAAACAGTTCACCGTAGATGTTGAGCTTCATGTTACTTCGGATGAGGCGTACGCTGTAATAGCGACCAGTTTCCGGTTTCTTCAACCGATGGTGCGGAGCCTCTTCCTGCTTCAGTAATCGCAGCTTTCGGAACAGGTAAAATATAGAAAAGTTTCGTTTGTTTGTCAATATTTTTCTGCCACAAGATGAACAGTGGCTTTCTCATGCAACAAAGGGGACCGGCATTTTCCGCCGGTCCCCTTTGTCCGAATTCTTTCTCGCTCGGATCGCGATCTGCCCTTACTGTCATTGCAGGCGCGTAGCGCCGCGGCAATCTCTTCTTACTTGTCCCTGAAATGTTTGTCCATGTACTGGGCGAGGATTTCCTGCATCCGGGCGGGAGGCGGTATTACAAAATAGGCGCTGATGACGGCATGGGCGATTTCGTGGGCGATGATGTTATCGGTGATGGTATCGATGGCGACGGCGATGTTCCTGGTGCGGTGGGAGTAGAAGGCGATCGGGGCGGCGCCCAGCATGCCCTGAGCCCTGTAAGCGGTGGTGACCTCTGCCTGCGTCCTGTAAAGGGTGATGCCGAAGCGGAGGTTCGGTGGAAACATGTCGAGGAGCGAGCAGATCGATTCCACGATCTTATCCACCTGGGTCTTGGCCAGCAGGGGGTTCTGCTCTGGGTTTTCCCACATGGAACTCAGGCCGCTCCCGATATTTCTGGTAAAAGTGTGGAGGTCTTTTACTTCCACATAAGAGATGGAGGCATAGCGAGTCTCATAGGTCTTTGACGACTCCTGCGCCGGCAGGGCCGGGGGAAGAAAAAGCGGCAGGAAAAGGGCGACGGCCATCACCAGCGCCGCGGCGCCGATGCGTCTGCCGGAAGTCGGGCAATGACCGGACAGAAGCGTCCGCCATCGGCCTTGCTCCTGCCCCTGCCACGACCGGATTCCGCTCCTCGGCGTCGGGGGATCGCCCCTTTTTTTCAAAAGGCTCTGTTGGGAGGCAGCCTTTGGCAGCATCAGGATTCCCAAAATTCCGGCCTGGCTCGCACCCGACCTCTTCCGCTTTCCGAACGAAATTCCGCCCCCGCGATCGGACCCGATTACGTGATGCTCCTGAAGAGTATCTCGGAATATCCAGTCGCTTTAATATCATTATTGCGTCGCCCGCGCTACCGTCACAACTGTCTTTTTTCTCCTGATTGTTCAAGGATCGTGTTTTTTTGATGCGACGTCTGGAAGTAGCCGGTGGCCTCCTGCAGCGCCAGAAGTTTTTCCGTCATTTCCTGCAGGGAGAGCGCGATCTCCTCCTTGAGCGCCGGCTGCGAAGCCGAGACGGACCGGAGATCCTCAATAATGCTGGATATCTCGGCCGCTCTGTTCTTGATATCGCCCACTTTCCCATCCAGAACGGCTGACAGCGCGTTGATCCGGTCCGCCAGACCCTTGAACTGATCCTTGTCCCGCAGGTTGGACCTCAGGGTCAGGTTTCCGGTGCTGAGTTCGTCCAGCGTCGCCTGAAACCGGAAAAGCGGGCCGGCGAGACGGTGGGAGAGCAGGCTCAGGGTAATGGCGCCGGCGAGGCAGGAAAAGATGACGATGACGACGGTGGACAGGATCAGCGACGGGAGAAAGTAGGCGCCGGTCTGGAGCAGCTTGACTTCGGAGCCCGTGTAGCCCGCAGTCATCGTTCCCCGCGAGTTATAGAAGAACAGAAGCATCACGGCGATCGACGCGGCGGCAATGATCAGCAGGAAGCGGAGGCTGAACTCGATCTGGAATTTCCGGTTGATGAAGTATCTCCGTCTTGCGAAGGAAGGCTTCTCATTCATGGGCGATTCTCCTCAGCTCTTTTTCATCGATCTGGATCTTCGCTTTGTTTTTCACCGTTGCTATCCAATCCGCCAGAGCCTTCTGTCTTTTCTGCACGAGAACGGATTCCCGGATCTGTTTGCTGAGCTCCTTCAGCGGAGGGAGCGGAATCGATTCCCGATCGGTGACGCAGATCACGATATGCTCGTCGTCCCCGGCGAACGCCCCGATCTGCCCCTCTTTCATGGTGTTGACGGCGCTGTCGATCTTCGGATAGCCCATTATCATCAGGTGAATGAGGAACATGATGCTTGTCTCGCCGAGCTCTTGAGCGACGGAAAGCCTCTACCTAATATTCCGGTTGACAATAGCATGCGTTCGTATTACATTAGCGCCATGAAACTACCGGACTTTGAATGGGATGACTTAAAGAATGCACAAAACACGGAAAAGCACGGAGTTTCTTTCTATGAAGCTCAATACGCCTTTGCCGATACTCAGCGTGTTATCACTGAGGACTTGGATCACGGCGGGGATGAAGATCGTTTTTTCTGCTTTGGCAAGGTAAAGGGCGGCGTCATGACGGTCCGCTTTACCGAAAGAGAAGGCATAGTACTGATCATTGGAGCAGGTTACTGGAGAAAGGGGAAGAAGATTTATGACCAAGAAAATCACATACACGGATGAACCCATGAAAACAGGAAGGATCGTGAAAGACTTCCTGCCTGGACCGGAAGGTTTATCCTTCCGAAAGGAACGGGTTCTGACATTGCGCCTCGATGAACCAACCATCGCTGAACTGAAAGAAGTTGCAGATAATAAAGGCCTTGGTATGTCCACACTCGTCAGAATGTGGGTGAGGGAGAGGCTTGCCGGTAACTCCTCAATGTAGAATTACAAGGAAAATGTCGAGTAGATCAGTTTCTCCCAACGCTGTAGGTCGATGTTTGTGTTCTCCGTTTCCGCCTGGTTTCCCGGCGGTGCCACATCATCTCAACCATACATCGGTTGTCCCTGACCCCTCTCAGAACCGTGCTTGCGCTATTTACGCACACGGCTCCTCACATGGTCAATTCACGGAAGATCCGAACATCCTGACCCTGATTCGAGGTTCCGGCAAAGGAAAACGCTTCAGCATCTCATTGAACTTTTGCCAGTTGAGACAGCCACGTTTACCACGACGGTTCAGCCACTTAAACAGCAGCTTTTTCACTTCCGCCCCAAACCGCGCAATTCTACGCAGGTTGTCGGTTACTCCGTAGTAGTTGTAATGACCGCTCAATTTGGCTTTGGCTGCTTCCCAAAGTTCTTTGGTCTTCAAGGTTCTGGCCTTTTTCAGCCATTCCTTGAAGACTTTTAGCTTGGCACTGAACTTCTTGCGGGCTGTCACCCGCTTCATCCGAAACCCTTTGCCGTCCCGCTTCGTGCCGCAATAGTGGGTAAAGCCCAGAAAATCAAATGTCTCTGCCCTTTCCCCTCTTCTCTTGGCATTTTGGACGGCGAATCTTCCAAACTCCATTACCTTGGTCTTCGTCGGTTCTACTTCAAGCCCAAACTTGCCCAGTCGTTCACCCAGTTCCTCGCGGAACCGTTCCGCCTCCTGTTTATACTGAAAGCAGGCGACAAAGTCATCGGCATAGCGAATGAGCCGGGCAACGCCTGTGCAGCTCTTGCGGTAAACCTTCTCGAACCAGAGATCAAGGGAATAATGCAGATAGATGTTCGCCAGTAGTGGCGAAATAACCCCACCCTGCGGGGTGCCTTCGTCACTGACCGTTACACTCCCATCATCCGCCACCCCTGCCTTGAGGAAACGTTTCACCATGCGCTGAACTCTCTTGTCCTCAATCCGATGCGCCAGAAATTTCATCAGCCATTCCTGGTTCACATTATCGAAGAAGCCTTTGATGTCTGCCTCCACGATGTGGTTGACCGGCTTGTTCTCTACCGTCTCGCTCAGGGCTTTGAGCGCATCATGACAGCTTCGCAACGGACGGAACCCATACGAATCTTCCATGAAATCCTGCTCGTAAACTGATTCCATTATCCGCACAAGTCCTGCCTGAACAAGTTTGTCTTCAAAACACGGTATACCCAAGGGACGTTGTTTGGAACTGCCCGGCTTCGGTATATATGTGCGCTGGACAGGTTGCGGTATGTATGCCATTCGGTGTAGCCGCCCTATCAGGTCTGAGAGGTTGGCATCGAGATTCTCGGCGTACATATCCTTGGTCATTTTGTCGATGCCGGCGGCTGCATCCTTCCGCAACCGCTTAAAGCATCCCCGTAACAGTTCCTCATTCATCAGGTGATACAGGCTGGTGAACTTAAATCCCGGCTCTTTACGGGCCTTCTCTGCTATGCGCTGCAGTTTCGTTTCCACCGGTTCCCCGCTTCCGTGAACGGCCGATGTTTCCTCACACCGCGCTACCATGTGTAACCTCCTTCCCTCCAGCGGCATTACCCGCCTTCACTGGTACTACGAGGCTATCCGACTCCCTGTGCCTCATTTGCCTTCCTCCCTCTTCAGTTGTCCGGCATACTCTCTTTACTCCGAGAGAAACACAGGGTCTCCCAGGTTGCCGTGCAATCCTTATGTCAGACATGCCATGGTCTCAGTCCCCGGAGAAGTGTGCATTGCCTTGCCATTTACGGCCTTGCACATGTTGACTTCCACCGTCCCTAAAGTGTCGTCCTTCTCTTCGCGACAATTACGGGGTTCAATCCCTTCAACCTTTCGGCTTACGGCCTATCTGCTTGCTGTCCTACGCTTAAAGCTCTATGTTACCATACAGCCTCCAAGGACTTGCTACCCGGTGGATGGCCTTCCTTCCGGGGCGGGATTCACACCCGTTGGATTACGCGACCTTGCCTGGCCGCACGGGGGCGCTGTCCCCCTATTTCCAGAGGATGCTCAGGATGACGCCCAAAATCAGCCAGATCGGAATGGAAATGATCAGCGCCCAGGAAAGACCTGTCATCGTCTTCAATGATCCGGCTATCTTTTTTTCTTTGAGCATCCTTTCGATCTTGATGCGGATATCTTCCATGTGAAAGGGTTTGGTAACATAATCATAAGCCCCTTCCCGCATCGCGGCTGACAGCGCCCTCTATGGATTGGTAGCCGGTAATCATGAGAAAGTAAATGGACTTATCTTGTATTTTTAAATTCCTGAGAAGTTCGAGGCCATCGATCTTTGGCATGAAAAGATCGGAAATAACGCAATCGAATACGCCTGGGATGAACTTATCAAGGGCCTCTTTCCCATCACTTGCTGTAACGACCTCATAGCCAAAACTGATCAGGCATTCCCTCAGTAGCGAGCGGGAAGTTTCATCGCCATCAACAACCAGGATGCGGCCTCTGTTCATCATTTATCCCCCGGGAATGGTCTGTCCCTACCAGTTATGAGCCAATTTTAAGAGTCTGATTGCCCCATTCCCTTGGGAGGTTGCAGGTCGCTTTCAATCGATCAAGTCCAAAAGTTTCACGTGATTCGGGCGCTGACCCCCTATTTTTTCAGCACGTGCAAAACGCTAAATTTAAAGACCTGACCCCATTGCACCCCCATTGCACTTTCCTCTTGACTTCAGTTTATGTTTCATATAATAGACATACTTACAAAAATATACAAAATATTTTGTATTTGATACGGGAGAGAGGTGAAGAGTGCTGTTTGCCATCGGCCGCTCGATTCG
>JAPLJX010000164.1 GCA_026388375.1 Deltaproteobacteria bacterium | reverse complement strand
CTACGGCTACCCGGTGAAAGCCTTCGGCACGGAGGAGCAGAAGAAGAAATTCCTCGCCCCCGTGGCAGGCGGAAAGGTGGAGGGTTGCTACGCGCTGACGGAATCCTCCGCCGGCTCCGACGCCGCCGCGCTCAAGTGCCGGGCGGAACTGAAGGGCGACCGGTACATCGTAAACGGCGTGAAGACATTCATCACCAGCGGCAACGTCGCCCGCTACTGCGTCCTGGCGGCAACGACCGATACCGCCCGCGGCTACAAGGCGATCATCAACCTGATCGTCGACCTGAAGAACACCCCGGGGTTCCGCGTGGGCAAGGTCGAAGAGAAGATGGGGCTCCTCGCCTCAGGAACGGCGGAGCTGATCTTCGAGGACGCCGAGGTGCCTGCGGAAAATCTACTCGGTAAGCCGGGACAGGGTTTCAAACAGATGCTCTCCGGTCTCGACGCCGGGAGGATCGGGATCGGCGCCCAGGCCTGCGGGATCGGCCGGGCGGCCCTCGAGGACGCCGTCGAATACTCCCGGGAGCGGATCCAGTTCGGCAAGCCCATCGCCACCTTCCAGGCGATCCAGTTCAAGCTGGCCGACATGGCGACCGAACTCGACGCGGCCGAACTGATGCTCCTGCGCGCCGCATGGCTGGAGGACAACGACCTGGATTTCGAGAAAGAGGCGGCGATGGCCAAGTACTACGCCTCCGACGTGGCGATGAAGGCGGCGATCGAGGGGGTCCAGATCTTCGGAGGCAACGGCTACATGAAGGAGTACCCCGCCGAACGCCACATGCGCGACGCCAAGATCTGCCAGATCTACGAGGGGACCAACGAGATCCAGCGGGTCGTCGTCGCCCGGAAGCTCATCGGCCTGCGGTAAAAAAGGGGGGATAGCTCCCGATTTTCCCGTTGTTTAAAATGCAGAAAGCCCTCCGATCGATCGACCGGAGGGCTTTGCAATGCGGGAGAAACCTTCCTCCGTTACTTCTTCTTTCTCTTCTCCAACTCCTCCGCCCGGAGCTCTTTGCGGAGGATCTTGCCCACGTTCGTCTTCGGAAGTTCCTTGCGGAATTCGATCTCCGTCGGCAGCTTGTAAGTGGCGAGCTGCGTCTTGCAGTACTCGATCAGCTCCTCCTGGGTGGCCGTCATCCCCTCCTTGAGGACGACAAAGACCTTCACGCTCTCCCCTCTGGTCGGATGGGGGATGCCGATGGCGCAGGCCTCCTGGACCTTGGGATGGAGGTAGAAGACCTCATCGACGTCCCGCGGATAGACATTGAATCCGCCGGAGATGATCATATCCTTTTTCCGGTCGACGATGTAAAAATAGCCATCCTCGTCCATCGTGGCGATGTCGCCGGTGTAGCACCAGCCATCGCGGATCATTTTCGCCGTCTCGTCCGGCCTGTCCTTGTAGCCCAGCATCACCTGGGGCCCCTTGACGATCAGCTCGCCCCGTTCGCCCTGCGGGACGTCCGTCACCTCGTCCTCCAGGTCCACAATCCGGGCAAGGGTATCGGAGATCGGGACGCCGACGCTCCCCACCTTCCTTGCCCCGCCGGCGAAGGGGTTGATATGGGTCGCCGGCGTGGTTTCCGTCATTCCGAACCCTTCCACGATAACCGCACCCGTTGCCTTCTCGAAATCATGGATCACCTCCACCGGCAGCGGCGCGCTCCCGGAGAAGGCCCCCTTGATGCAGCTCATGTCCGTCTTCTTCAGATCCGGGTGGTTCAGGATCCCGATGTACATCGTCGGCACCAGCGGCGTGAAGGTGGGCCGGAAATTCCGGATCGCCTCCAACAGCGCCTCCGGCTGGGGTTTGGGAACCAGGATCTGCGCCCATCCCTTGAAGATCGCGTAATTCATAACGAGGGAGAGGCCGAAGACATGAAAATAGGGCAGCGCCCCGAGGATGATCTCCCCGCCTTTGCCGAATTTGGGGAACCAGACCTCGATTTGCTGGACCTGTTTGCTCAGGTTCGCATGGGTCAGCATGACCCCCTTGGAAACGCCGGTCGTCCCGCCGGTGTACTGGTACATCGCCACGCCTTGGAAGTCGAGCTTCACCGCCGGCGGCTTGGGGGGGTATTTCGCCAGGCAATCTTTCCAGAGGTAGAGATCCGGGGCCGCCTTCACCTCCTTGGCGAAAGGATATTTCTTGAGCCACCGTCCCAGGATGCGCTTGACGGGGGGCAGGTAGTCGCCGATGCAGGTATGGACGATCTGCTTGATCTTGGTCTTCGGCCTCAGTTTGACCATCCGGTCAACAAGGAGGTCCAGCGTGATCAGCGCCTTGGCGCCGGAATCGTTGAACTGGTGCTCCAGCTCCGGATCGGAGTAGAGGGGGTTGTTCATCACGGTGATCGCGCCGATCTTCAGGATCGCGTAATAGGCAACGACGCAGGGGATCACGTTCGGCAGCAGGATCGCCACGGCATCCCCCTTCTTGATCCCGAAGTCCGACAGACAGGCGGCAAACCGGTCGACCATCTCCTTCAACTGATCGTAGGTGACAACCGTCCCCTGAAAAATGATAGCAGATTTGTCGGCGAAAGCCTTCGCCGTCCGGTCCAGGATATCCGGCATGCAGATCTCTTCATACTTGACGAACTCCGGAACCCCCTTTTCGTAGGACTTCAGCCACAGCTTTTCCTGATACTTTGTCTCAGCCATTCTCGTCCATTCTCCCTTCTTTAATTATTCCGGTGAGAACCGGAATCCGGTTATTTCAATATCTCCTGGAACCCGGCTTTCACCGGGGTGATGGTTGGTGACTTTTTACAAGCGCGTCATTGTTGACCTGTCGGTAAAGCCGCCTTGTCGTCAGGAGGCCGACGGCGCCGCGCAAACCTCCGCCGGCAGTTTTTCCTCCTCCAGATCCATCGACTTCCAGACGATCTCGGCGATATCGAGGGCGGCCATCCCTTCCTCCTTCTTGCGGTCCTTGATTCCGTCCGTCAGCATCGTCAGACAAAAGGGACAGCCCACGGCGATTCGATCCGCGCCCGCAGCGATGGCCTGATCGGTCCGCATGTTGTTGATCCGCTCGCCGATATCTTCCTCCATCCACATCCTCGCCCCGCCGGCGCCGCAGCAGAAGCTCTTGGCGAGGTTGCGCTCCATCTCCGTCAGTTTCAGTCCGGGAACGGCCTTCAGGATATTCCGGGGCTGATCATAGATCCCGTTGTACCGCCCGAGGAAGCAGGAGTCGTGATAGGTGAAGAGCCCATCCACCGGTTTCTTGAGGACAATTTTGCCCCGGGCGATCAGATCGGCGATGATCTCCGTGTGGTGCCAGACCTCGAACTCCCCGCCGAAATGGGGGTAGTCCTTCTTCAGCGCGTTGTAGCCGTGGGGACAGGTGGCGAGGATCTTCTTCACGTTGTAGCCCTTCATCACCTCGATGTTCGCCTGGGCCAGCGTCTGGTAGAGGTATTCGTTGCCGCCCCGCATCGCGGAATCGCCGCAGCACCCCTCCTCCGTCCCCAAAATGCCGAAGCTCACCCCCGCCGCCTTCAGGATCTTGGCGAAGGCCGTGGAGACCTTCTTTCCCCGGTCGTCAAACGATCCGGCGCAGCCCACGTAGAAGAGGTACTCCACGTTCGGATCTTCGGCAAGCGTCGGAATCCCGAGCTCCTTCGCCCAGTCCGCCCGGAGGTGGGAACCGATTCCCCAGGGGTTGGAGTTGTTCTCGATGTTCCGGAAGGTGAGCTGGAGCTCCGGCGCGAAATCGGCCTCGGTGAGAACCTTGTACTGCCGCATCTGGATGACCTTGGGAACATGCTCGATCGAGGCGGAGCAGTTTTCCTGACAGTAGAGGCAGTTCGTGCAGGCCCACAACTCGTGAAGGTCGACCGCACCGCCGATCAGCGCCTTCTCCGCCGGCGTCGACTCCGTTGCCGCCCCCCGAACCGCGTGATCGACCACCGCATCAACCCGATCGAGCGCCCGGCGCAGGGGGTTGTCGGCAGCATCTTCGGCCGCCCTCTTCGCCGCAACGGCCGCGGGCGCCTGTTCGAGCCAGTAGCTCTTCAGATCCTGGATCAGTTTCTTTGGCGAGAGCGGCTTCCCGGAGAGATAGGCCGGGCAGCCGTCCTGGCAGCGTCCGCAACGCGTACAGGCGTCCGAGTCAAAAATCTGTTTGTTGGTGAACTCCTCCAGCTTTCCGACGCCGAAGGATTCCGCCGTCTCGAAGTCCCGGATCGGTTCGATGGCCCCCACCGGTTGCAGGGAGACCATGAAGTGATTGGCCGGCGTCGTGATCATATGTATCAGGCGGGAGTATGGGATATAGGCGATGAAGCCGAGCGCCAGGAACGCGTGGATCCACCAGAACAGCTTGTGGAGGATCTTCGCCGTCCCGGGATCGACACCGGTGAAGGCCTTGGCCAGGAACCAGCCGCCGAAGGACCAGACCTCCCAGGGGGGATAGGTTACACGGATCCGGAGCGCCTCGATGATGAAACCGGTCACGATGATCCCGAGGATGAAAAGCAACACGATCACGTCATCCGGGGTGTTGTCCGGCTTTCCCTGATAACCAAGGCGGTCTGGCCGCTGGACGTAACGCCGGTAAATTGCCAGCAGCACGCCGATCAGGACGGCCACGCCGAAGAGGTCCATCAGGAAGGAGAAGCCGATATAGACCATCCCCCGGAGGAAGGCCCACCCGAGCGGTTCCGCGATGTGAAACTCGGTGGCGTCGAACGCCGCCCCGAAGATCAGCACAAAAAACCCGAAAAAGATCAGCCCGTGCATGACGCCGGGATAGGGGTCCCGGAAGGTCTTCCACTGGACGAGCCCGTTCACCAGAAGCGACCGGATCCGCTCGCGGAGGTGGTCCATCCGTCTCTCCGGCTTGCCGAGTGCGATCCACAGTTGCCACCGCCGGTAGACGCCGTAGGCGAAGATGGCGAGGGCGACCGCGGTAAAGAGAAAGAGAAAGGGTTCAAAATAATCGGCATTCCAGAAGACCTGCCGCCCTTCGTTTCCGACCGTAAATGGGCTATGCTCCATACCCCCTCCGTTTTTTTAAGCTGAAAATTGACCGCCATCGCGCCCCCTCCCCCCTGACCCTCCCGTTGAAAGGGAGGGGATCTCCCTTTTGGGAAATCCCCTCAGTCAGAAAATGACCCTCTAGGATAGAGGGTCGGGAGAGCATATGATCATGCAAGCAGTTTCTTGCACTCCTTGGTGAATTCGGGAACGATCTTGAACAGGTCGTCCACGATGCCATAGTCCGCCTTCGTGAAGATGGGCGCCTCGGCATCCTTGTTGATGGCCACAATGATCTTCGAGGAGCTCATCCCGGCCAGGTGTTGAATGGCGCCGGAGACGCCGCAGGCGATATAGAGGTTCGGAGAGACGATCTTGCCGGTCTGTCCCACCTGATCGGACTGGGGTCTCCATCCAGCGTCGACCGCTGCGCGGGACGCGCCGACGGTGGCGCCGAGAACGGCCGCCAGTTCTTCAAGAATGGCGTACCCTTCCGGACCCTTCATGCCGCGCCCGCCGGAGACGATGACGTTGGCCTCCGTCAGGTCGGCCTTGCCGCTCGTATCCTTCTGCACCTCCAGAACTTTCGTCTTGAGCTGGCCCGCGTCGAGGGCGGGATCGAACTTCACGACGACGCCGGCCTTCGCGTTTTCCACCGCGGGAAAAACGTTCGGCCGCAGGGAGGCCATCTGCGGGAAGGTGGAGAAGACCACCTCGCCGAAACATTTCCCGGCATACATCGGGCGGATCGCGAGCAGTTTACCGTCGGCGATCTTCACGTCCGTGCAGTCCGTCGCCAGGCCGGTCGCCAGTTTCCCGACGAGGCGGGCGGAGAGATCCTTCCCCTGGGTGGAGGCGCCCAGAAGCAGGATGGCCGGATCATTCTCCTTGACCGCCTTGGCCACCGCCACCGCATGGGCGTCCGTCGTGTAGGGTTCGAGGGCGGGAGAGTCCGCCACAAAGACCTTGTCCACGCCATATTTTCCCAATTGCCCGGCGATCCCCTCGATCCCCGAGCCGCAGAGGACGGCGCACACCTCTTCTCCAAGAACGTCCGCCAGCTTCCGGGCCGTGCCGGCCAGTTCGAAGCTGATCTTGCGGAAGGCCCCGTCCCGCTGTTCTGCAACAATCCATACCCCTTTTGCCATATCCATATCCTCCGTCATTCTCTGTTAGATGACCTTTGCCTCTTCCCGAAGCAACCTGGCCAGTTCCGCGGCCTTCATCGCCGGATCGTCGCCGCAGATGATCTTTCCCGCTGCCCTCGCCGGAGGCGGAATAAATTTCGCAACCTTTGCGTTGGCGGTAACGGTGACGCCCAGCGCGGCGGCGTCCTTCACATCGACCGGTTTCTTCTTGGCTTTCATGATCCCGGGGAGCGACGCGTAACGGGGCTCGTTCAACCCCTTCTGCGCGGTCACCAGACAGGGAAGCGGACATTCGATCAGGAGCTGGGCGCCTTCGATCGGCCGGATCGCCTTGATGGCGCCGCCTGCAAACTCCAGCTTCGTGATCACGGTCACCTGGGGAATCCCCAGAAACTCGGCCAGTACGGCGCCGACCTGCCCGGAGTCGTCGTCGATCGCCCGCTGGCCGCAGAAAATGATATCATGGGGAATCCCCTTGATCGCTGCCGCCAGGGCGGAGGCCGTGGCATAGGCGTCCGCGCCGTCGAACGTCGGATCGCAGATGTGGATCCCCTTGTCGGCGCCCATCGCGAGGGCGGTCCGGATCGTCTCCATCGCCCGCGCCGGTCCGACGGTGACGATGGTCACCTCGCCGCCGTTTTTCTCCTTCAACCGCAGGGCCTCTTCCACGCCGAACTCGTCATAGGGGTTCATGACCCACTTGATGCCGCCCTCCTCGATCCCCGAGCCGTCCGGCTTTACCTTGATCTGAGCCTCTGTATCCGGAACCTGTTTGACACATGCAACGATATTCACCTTCCCCTCCTTTCCGGATGCACATCGGCCATGGCGTCCAAAAGCCTGCGTGTCGTGCACCCACCACCAATCGTTAAATTGAACGCTCACCCTGCCGCAAAAGAACTTTTTCCTTACATCCGAAACGGTCAAAGGAAAAGCTTTTTTCACAACCTGTTTTTGACCAGATCCGCAACCACGGTCGGATCGGCCAGCGTGCTCGTATCGCCCAGATCGTTGACGTCGTTCGCGGCCACTTTCTTCAGGATACGACGCATGATCTTGCCGCTCCGCGTCTTCGGGAGACTATCCGCCCACTGGATCTTCTCCGGCGTGGCGATCGGCCCGATGATGTTCCGGACGTGCGCAACCAGTTCTTTCTTCAGCGCATCGGATTTCTCCACGCCCGTGTTCAACGTGACATAGGCGTAGATCGATTGTCCCTTGATCTCATGGGGATAGCCGACGACGGCGGATTCCGCCACCTTCTCGTGGGAGTTCAGCGCCGCCTCGACCTCGGCGGTACCCATCCGGTGGCCGGAGACGTT
Source organism: Deltaproteobacteria bacterium (assembly GCA_026388375.1). Classification (GTDB taxonomy): domain Bacteria; phylum Desulfobacterota; class Syntrophia; order Syntrophales; family UBA5619; genus UBA5619. Next base: position 6,479 of record JAPLJX010000164.1, on the reverse strand, counting down.
GATCACGTCGTCGATGCGGCCGGTGATCCGGTAATACCCGTCGCTGTCCCGGAGCGCCCCGTCGCCGGCGAAGTAGTAACCCGGGAAGGGCTCGAAGTAGGTTGCCTCGTACTTCTTGTGATCGCCGTAGATCGTCCGGGTGAAGCCGGGCCAGGCCCGCTTGATGCAGAGGGCGCCGCGGCCGACCAGGCTCTTGATCTCTTCGCCGGTCGTCTCGTCCACCAGGGCCGGAACAACCCCCATGATCGGGAGTGTCGCCAGCGCCGGCTTGATCGGAATCGCGCCGGGAAGCGGCAGGATCATGAAGCCGCCCGTCTCCGTCTGCCACCAGGTATCGACGATCGGACATTGATTGCGGCCGATCACGCTGTAATACCAGTGCCAGGCCTCCGGGTTCAGCGGTTCGCCGACGGAGCCGAGAATCCGGATCGAGGAGAGATCGATCCCCTCCACCCACTGGGTCCCTTCCTTGGCGATCGCGCGGATGGCCGTCGGGGCGGTGTAGAACTGGGTCACCTTGTACTTCTCGACGATCTGCCAGAACCGGCTGTAGGTCGGATAATTGGGGACGCCTTCGAACATGAGGGAGGTGGCGCCGTTGCAGAGCGGCCCGTAGATGGTGTAGCTGTGGCCCGTCACCCAGCCGATGTCGGCGGTGCACCACCCGATGTCATTCCCGTGAACATCGAAGGCGAGCTTGTGCGTATAGGCCACGAAGAGCAGATAACCCGCGGTGGTATGGAGGGCGCCCTTGGGCTGCCCGGTGGAGCCGGAGGTGTAGAGGATGAAGAGGGGGTCTTCCGCATCCATCCATTCGGGCTCGCACTTCGCGTCGACCTTCGCCATCTCCTCGTGCCACCAGAGGTCGCGGCCGGGCGTCCAGTCCGGTTTGACCTGGTCGCCGACCCTTTTCACCACGATCACCTTCTCGATGGAGGGGCAATCCCTCAGCGCCGCGTCGGCGTCCTTCTTCTGCGGCACCGCCTTGGCGCCGCGGAAGCTCCCGTCGCAGACGACGAGGATCCTGGCCTTGGAATCCCGGATCCGGACGGAGAGGGCGTCGGGGCTGAAACCACCGAAAACGACGGTATGGACGGCGCCGATGCGGGTGCAGGCCAGCATGGCGACACCAGCCTCGGGGACCATCGGCATATAGATGCAGACGCGGTCCCCCTTCTTGATTCCGTGTGATTTCAATACATTTGCGAACTTGCAGACCTCCGTATAGAGCTCGCGGTAGGTGATGGCCCGCTCCTCGGTCGGTTCGTTTCCGACCCACTGGATCGCCACCTTGTCGCCCCTCTTTTCCAACTGACGGTCGAGGCAGTTGTAGGAGACGTTCAGCTTCGCGCCCTCGAAATACTTCACATAGATCGGACCCTTGCGGATGTCGAAATTGAAATCCTCGACCCTGTCCCACTTCTTGAAGAAGGTCAGGTACTCATCGGCCTGCTTGGCCCACCAGCCCGGCGGGTCGGCCAGAAACTCCCGGTAGAGCCCCTCATACTCCTCCCTGCTCTTGATATAGGCAATTTTACGAACCCTTTCGTGTACCGGATATACCTCTTTTAATTGGACTTTCTCTTCTTCTCCCATGGTGGCCTCCTATGGATTTCTGCCGGATGAATCAAAGACCCTCCCTTGGTCGCACCGGGAAGCGAAGACAGACTTGCGCGGGAAGATCGACTTTTTGTGAGAGCGCCAAGACTGCCGCTGCGGAGTATCTTCAAACCAGGGAACAAATTCTGAACATCTTTAGAAACGCCGCCGATGTATGAACGGCGGTCACTATCTGACCAAAGGTCATGTCATTTTGTGTCTGCTCTATATCAAGACGAGCCTGATGTCAAGAAATATTTTGGAACCGCGGAAAAACCGTTTTTCATCTGCAAACAGCCCTGGCTGAAGGGTCGATCCGCCCCTTCGACGCCTTCGGTCGGATGGATCATAAGCGGCCGTTCGACCTCTCCGGTTTCCGAATGCGGGAATTGTTCCGGTTCAGGTGTGTTCTTTTTGACACAGGAACGGGTAGGATCTCTGGCCGATTTTGCCCCACTCCCCTTCAGGGCCCACGGACTCCCCTTCCGCTCCGTAGGCGCAGGCATAAGAGGTGTCCACGGACCCCAATCACCAAAAATATTGTTTATACTTATGTTTTCATGATTGAGCTCCGTTGGACGGCGCCTGCGGTTGTCCGGAGTGACTTCGCTGGTCTCTTGGTGGTATGGTGATTGCAGGAATCGGTCAGAGACCTTTCCCGCCCGGCTACGGTCTACACCGAGGCGGGAAAGATTGGGGAAAAATTGGGGCTTGACATCGCCCCCCGGCGGTGTTAGCCTCCCGTTCGAATATCTGTGAGAGGAGGTGGTGTCCCGAGCAGATATTTTGGCGGCCTTCGGGAATGCAGCAAGGTTCCCCTGCCGGCAGCTTTACCGGTGGAAAGCGGGCCGCAAGCGGAGACGCGAAAGCGTCGGTTGTTCCAGAAGGTGATCCCCATGCCCGTGGGGATCGAAACCAACAACATTCAGGAGGAAAGAGATGAAAAAGTTTTTGGTCGTTTTACTGTCGCTGGGGCTGATCGTAGCCTTCGGTGCTACAGCGTCGGCCGCTGATGTGAAGTTCAGCGGCAGTTACTATGTGGTCGGCTGGTATGCCGACAACCAGACGTTGGCGGGCGACAAAACCTCCAGCGCCGCTCTCTGGCAGAGGTTGAGGCTCCAGCCCGTCTTCCAGATCGCCGAAGGCCTGACCCTGACGACCCGTTTCGACGCGATGGAGAAAGGGTGGGGCTCCGACGACTGGAGGGGTAAATTCGATGACATGAACCTGAGCCGCAAGCAGATACCGGCAAGCGGCAGCCCCAAGGTCCAGGAGAACTTCGAATTTGAACGCGGCTACGTGACGTTTAAAACCGCGATCGGTCAGTGGACTGTCGGCTATCAGTCCTCCGGCAAGTGGGGCACCGATTTCTTGGACGACGAAAAAACCAGACCGAGAATCAGGTTCGACACCCAACTGGGCCCCATGAGCCTAGGCTTCCTCTTCGAGAAGCAATTCGAAGCCTACTACGCCTCCGCGGCGGGCTACCCGAACCAATCGGTCAAAGTCGGTGCGGACAATGAAAACTACGCCATCTGGGCCATCTACAACTTCAAAGGCGGGAACACGGGTCTTCTGTATAAGTACACGGACAATAACGCCACCAGGCCGGCGGCGGCTGGAAACTACCAGTCGAGGTTGCACTATCTGTCCCCTTACGTCAAAGCGACGTTCGGGCCGGTCTATATCGAGAGCGAAGTTGACTGGCTGTTCGGCAAGGCGGCAGCGTTTGATTCAGGCACCACCGCCGACAAAGATTGCGACGCGTGGGGCGCTTACCTCAAGGCCCGGGTGAATGTTGGACCGGCCTATTTCGGCGCCGCGGGGATGTGGAACTCCGGCGACGACGGAAGCGACGCGACCAAGAAGAAGGATTGGGTTAACGGCAGTGGCAACGGCAGCCAGGATCTGGATGTCGGCCTCATCCTGGGGAACGATTCGCTCCAGACATGGCAGCAGCCGGGCGGCAGCGCGATCGGCAACGGCGGCGCGAACGGATTTGCCTTCGACAGCGCCAAGTACAATTCGCTTATTGTAAGCGGCTTCGCCGGTTTCGACGTAACGCCGAAACTGAACATCGAATCGGTGCTGCTCTGGGCCCAACTCGACAAGAAAATCAAGATAGCCGGCCTTGATATTGTTTCCAAGGACTTGGGATGGGAATTAGACCTCACCGCCAAGTACAAGATCTACGACAACCTGACCTACATGGTGGGCGCCGGTTATCTCTGGGCCGGTGATGCCTTCAAGGGAAACAACAACGCAAACAGGGTCAGCAACGACTACCTCTTGATGAACAGACTGACCCTGAGCTTCTAATTCAGGCGGTTTGATTCTTCCGGAAGTGTAACCTCCAAACCGGCCCCGGGGAACACCACGCCCCGGGGCTTTTTATATCATCCGAATAAGAGATCTCCCGTCTTCATTCCTCCCCTTGACCGGCCGCGCACCGCATGGTATTGATTTTTTAAAAGTGGAGGAACCATGCCGATCTACGAATATGCCTGCGCGTCCTGTGGCCATCTCTTCGAGCGGATCATGAAGGTCGGCGAGAGGGAACCGGCTTGTCCCGCCTGCGGGGGGAAGGAGACGAAAAAACGGGCCGCCCCTTTCCGGACGAACGCATGGTCGACCTTCCTCGACGGGATGGAAAAGCGGGTCAATCCGCACAAATTCAAGTGAATTACGGGGACAGTATACTTAATTCCCTGGAATTAAGTATACTGTCCCCGTAATTAACACGGAATCGGGAGAAATGCTCCTATGGGGGATCAGCGATAGAGAAGATACACGGCAACCTGACCGGCCTCGCGCCGGCCGAAATCAAACGGATCGGGCAGATCTACCGGCGGCGCATCCCGCCGGAGCGGATCGTCACCCACGACCTGGCCCGCCAGCTCACGGAGCTCTCCCGGGAGATCAACCGCCAGATCGGCGTTCTGATCACCCGCCGCGGCGAGGTGGCCTATGTCATCGTCGGATCGCACCATAACATCCTGATCCCGAATCTCGACGGCTTCCGTTCATCCTCCCGCCGTTTCAGGGGGCTCCGCCTGATCCACACCCACCTAAGCGGCGAGGAGCTCACCACCGACGATCTCACCGACCTGGCGCTGCTGCGCCTCGACCTCGTCTGCGCTCTGGAGGCGGCCGAAGACGGCCTGCCCGGGTTTGCCCGCACCGCCCATCTGATTCCCGAAAACCCGGAGGGGCGATACTGGCAAACCCTTGATCCCCGGCGCCCAGCGGAGATGGATCTCGATTTTACCGCCTTCATCGCAGCCCTCGAAGGCGAGTTCTCCAAAAAACAGACGACGCGCAAGGTGGAGGCCGTCGATCGCGCGATCCTCGTCCGCGTCGAAACAAAATCCTTTTCCGACGGCGGGGAGTCCATCGCGGAGCTCAGGGAACTCTGCCGCACCGCCGGCGTCGAGGTGTTCGATGCCGTCATCCAGCACCGGTCCAAGGTGGACCCGCGGTTCCTCATCGGCAAAGGGAAACTTTCTGATCTCGTCATCCGCGCCATGCAGATGGACGCGAACCTGTTGATTTTCGACCACGAACTGACCGCCGCCCAGATCCGCTCGATCGCCGATTCCACCGAGCTGAAGGTGATCGACCGCACCCAGGTGATCCTCGACATCTTCGCGAAGCGCGCCCACAGCCGGGAGGGGAAGATCCAGGTGGAGCTCGCCCAGCTCAAGTACCGCCTCCCCCGACTGACGAGCCAGGATGCGGGTCTCTCCCGGCTGGCGGGCGGGATCGGCGGCACCGGCCCCGGCGAGACCAAGCTGGAGGTGGACCGGCGGCGGACCCGGGAGCGGATCCACCACCTGGAAAAGGATCTGAAGAACATCGAAAAGGCGAGGGGACAGCGGCGCGGCCGTCGTGACCGGGCGGGCCTCCCCGTCATCTCGATCGTCGGCTATACGAATGCCGGCAAATCGACGCTGCTGAATGCGCTGACGAAAAGCGACGTCTTCACCGAGGATCGCCTCTTCGCGACGCTCGACCCGAAGAGTTCGCGCCTCCGCTTCCCTCGCGACACCGAGGCGGTGATCACCGACACGGTCGGCTTCATCCGCGACTTGCCGAAGGAGCTCGTCGCCGCCTTTCGGGCGACGCTCGACGAACTCCAGCAGACGGACATCCTCCTCCACGTGATCGACGCGGGAAACCCGGCCTTCGAGACGCAGATCACGGCGGTCGAGAAGATCCTTCAGGATCTGGATCTGATCGGCAAGCCGACCCTTCGGGTCTTCAACAAGATGGACCGCGTCACGGACCGGACGCTTCTCGAAACCCTCTGCGGACGTTTCGACGCCGTCGCGATCTCCGCCCTCGCTCCCGCCACGCTCCCCCCGCTGATGGAGCGGCTGGAGGCGATGATTCAAACGGTTCATGGTTGATCGAATTCCCGCATGCCCACCATGTATAGGGTCTTGGTATCGCGGTTCTCACGGGGTCGTGTCGTTACCGCTGATCACTGAAGAGTCCCCGTGGTCGGATTGATCGTATAGACTGAGATAGTGCCATCAGTCTCATTTGCCACATAGGCGAATTTTCCTGACGGGTCGACTGCGACGGAAGCAGGACTCGTCCCCGCAGCCACAGCCGTTTCAGCAGTCAATGCGCCAGTGGTCGTATTGATGGTATAAACCGAGATGTCGTTGGAATCCCAATTTGCCGCATAGGCGAATTTCCCTGACGGGTCAACCGTGATAGAATCCGGACTCGTCCCCGCAGCCACGGTCGTTCCAGCGGTCAATGCGCCGGTGGTCGCATCGATGCTATAAACCGAGATGTTGTTGGAACCCCAATTTGCCGCATAGACGAATTTCTCTGACGGGTCGACTGCGACGGAAGCAGGTTTCGTCCCT
>JAPLJX010000392.1:1612-19841 GCA_026388375.1 Deltaproteobacteria bacterium | reverse complement strand
GAGGTCGGTGGGGGTGAGGACGCGGGTGCCGCGGCCTTTCATCTGCTCAAAGTAAACGCGGCTGCGGACGTCGCGGAGGAAGATGAGGACTTCGAGCGGTTTGATGTCCGTGCCGGTGGCAATCATGTCCACGGTCACGGCGATACGGAGCGAGGGGGAGAGGCAGAACTCTTTGATCAGTTCCTTGGACTTGGCGGGCTTGCCGGTGACGGGATGGATGACGTCATAGCGGTACCCCTCTTTGCCAGGGTTATGGACGCTTTGGCTTCCTGTGTATATGCCGCCATCATCGATGAACTTGTAACGGTCAAAAGGCCACAGGAATTCCTTGTTTTCCCGAAACCATTTGGTATATTCCGCCTGCCTCTTTTCCTGATTTTCATGCTCGTGGATGAATTCATCCCCGATGTCCAGGAGTTTTTCCTTCACGGCCAAGTTGGCGGATTTCCACTCCCTGGGAAGCTGTCTCTTGTTCTTTGCGTAGCAGAGCACGTATTCGTGTTCCGTGGCGATATTGGTCGGGTTGTTGTCGGTGGCATTTTTCCAGACGATGGTGCCGACGCGGTTCGAAATGCCGAAGATCTCATCGAGCAGGAATCGAAGGTTGGCATACTCCACCTCATCAATGCTCGCAAAGATGACGCCGTCCTCCCTCAGGAAACGCCACAAGAGAGACACCCGCGGATACATCATGCAGAGCCATTTGTCGTGCCGCGACAAATCTTCGGCCTCTTCACCCACTACCCTGTTGATCCAGTCGCGCATTTCCGGGCTGTTGACATTGTCACTGTAGATCCAGCCTGATCGATTGCCTTCCTTGTCTCGTTCATCTACGCCGGTATTGTACGGCGGATCGATATAGATGCATTTGACCTGACCGGCGTAATAAGGCAGGAGGGCCTTCAGAGCGAGAAGGTTGTCACCTTCTATGAGCAGATTGCCCGCGCCCGGCTCGCCGACCGACAGTTCCGGCTCGTCTTTCAGCAGATGAAACGGGACCTGCCGATGGTGATTTTCAACCGCTTTCCGTCCGATCCAATTCAGTGTGGGCATGATCTATTCTTTCTGACCCCGTTCTTTCCATAGCGGGGAAAGTGTTTGATACCACGATTTTATTGTGCTCTTGGTTTGTTTCAAACCCGCGTTTCCACGGCAATTCTGTTTAGCACCGGGGTATAGAGGTCAACGTTCATTTCGGGCGTGCTGATGGTGACAATCAGGCTATAACGGGCCGACCTGTTCCAGCGTTCCAGATGATGCCGCGCCTTCCACCAACCATTGACCGGAAAAACCGCAAGACATTCTCTTTGCGCAAGGGCCGCCGCCGTTCCGTGCCATCGATCCGAATGGAGAGAGCCTCTCGATCGGAGCTGGGGTCCCAAATCCCATTCTGACGCATCGCTCTTCGAATCTATGTGATCTTCTTCATCCCGTGCGGCCCTGTTGACTCTCCAACGGAATTGACCGATGTCTTCCGTCGGGGTTTTGACGTCGAACCTCAAACCATGGGAGTGATAGGTATGTTTTGTCCGCCATCCCCGCTCCGCCGGGTTCGGTTCGATGAAATAGGACAGGGTGACCCTCATTTCCACCTGTGTATCGGCGGCAAGGCTTTCCAGTGCATCGACAGGCCAAGGGAGTTCATGGATATGGATGTCGCGGGTTTTGTACTGCCCGTCTATTCGGTCATAGGGTTGGAGTTCATTTTGGACAATCAGGGTCAGGGAGTTGGCGGCGCTCTTCAGGGCACTGGTCAGATGGGGAACGCCGTATCCGTATAATTGAAGTAGTCTCAATATGTTTCCCCGATTACTCAGAGGAGAAAAGCGACTTTTCATCACCGTCGTCCAGTCCGCGGAATGGACCATAAGGGCGCGGACCGTCTCCGGCCAGAACTCGGGATATTCCGCCTGTATGATGGCGGCCATGCGCGACGCCAGCGCCGTAGCGGCGCTGGTTTCGCCCGTGACAGTCAAAAGCCGACTTGCAGGCCGCCAGTTTGTCGTCAGGAGTTGCAGGCTATCGACGACATCAGCCCGGCCAGTGCCCGGATTGATCGCGTCGTTGCCCCCTTCCAGGACGATATCCGGTTTGATCGGCCAAAGACTCTGCCACGTGAAGGAACAACAGCTCGACGGACTTAGATCCCCCGCCAGCGCAATGGGGCGCCATCCCGGATACTCTTTGGGGTCGATCTCTGTTTTTTCCGTATAGGCTCCCACGCACAGGGCATTCCAGGCCTGGCCGGGATCGTGAACCGCTTCGGTGATGTTGTTCTGGGGATAGAGATGCCGGAAGTCGTAATCCGTATTTCCCGCCGACAGGACAAGGAGCCTTCTTTGGTGATCTTCGGCGCCGGACGTCATTTGGTCGATGGCGGCCGACCAGGAAGAGGGGCGTCCACTGTCCCGAAAATCCGGCGCCGTCACGGCCATGGATACGATCCTCTTGCGGTACGGTGCCGTAATCTCGGCTCGGGCTACACATTCCCTCGTGATATCTCCGTACAATCGTGGATCGTTGTCCTCATATCCGGCGGGCGGCAAAATCTTCACGGATTCGAGACAGTGGGAAAGCTGGACCGGCATATTGCCGGTGAAGAGTTCCACAAGGTCACCGTACAAGGCCAGCCCCGCCATTTCGGACCCATGTCCATGATGGTCGGAAGTTCCCCTCCACCAGAGCGGGGCGGATTCTTTCGCTTGCCTCGCTGACCCATTCCGCCTGTTCATGAGGCGTCATGCGCATAAAGATTTCAGGATTATCCTTGGCCTTGCGCACCTCGGCAATGCAGTTCAGGAGATCCAGGGAGCGCGTCATCTGGGCGATGTTTCCGAAAACGAGGAGGATGGATCTCTCCGGAAAGGAAATTTCCCCTTCACCGATTCTCAGTCCGGTTCGGGGTGCAAACTGTTTGAAACTTTCGATATTAATGAACCCATCTGTCCCCTTTCGGAGCCAAACCTCCCACCAGATATTTTCTTCCATCCCCGGCAAGAGTTTTCGCTCATCCGTCCAAAGGCCCTCCAGCGTGGCTTTGCGGATATCGGATATGCTGCCAACAAGCGGTTGGTTTTGGGGGTTCTTGGTCTTGCCGGTAGACTTGTCCCGATAATCCTCGACTTTTTTTATGAAATAGGTCTGTTTCCCCGCCGGTACAAAGACGGTTGCCCATTGGTGTTCGTCGATTTTTCGGACGGTCAGCAGTTCAATTCCGGACCGGGCGGACTCCAGGCTGTCGAGCTTGAGTTCGAAACCCGGATCACTTTCAAAAGACAGGCACATCCCGTCTTCGGCCGTGACACCGAAGGCCGTTCTTTCTTGAGAAAGTTGTAACGCTTCTTGGCGAGTCTCCTCAAGCTGGCGCAGCAGATGTTCGCTGTGGCGGAATCTATCTCTTGGCGGTGTTTTGAAAGGGCCTCTTTGACCGCTCTTTGGGCTGGTGTATCGCTCGACGGTTGCCGTATTGGGTAGCAGGATGTGGCGGTATATGAAGCTGGATTCTTCCATTCCTTATCGTCGGCCATTCTGTTGATTAGATGATCTTTCCATCTCCCCTTCAACAATCTGCCGTCTTTCATTGATCATGCCAAGGACGATGTCTTCGGTGATCTTATCCCTGTCGTGGATGATAACATCCTTGACTGCGTCCTCGCACGCCCTAGTGATTTCCGCATGGCTGAGATTGTCCGAAGCAGCCGCCAATTGATCCCAATTTAGGCGAGTTTTATTGAATGCCGTCAGCCTGTTTTTCAGTAGATCCTTTCTCTGCATCGGATCAGGCAGGGTAAACTGAACGACGTCGTCGAAACGTCGGAAGAGGGCATAATCGAGTATTTCCGGATGATTCGTGGCAGCAAGGATCAGGCTCTGTGATTCATCCTCATCGATGAACTGAAAGAAACTGTTCAAAATCCTTCTGATCTCACCAACATCGTTGGTCGCCATCCTCATGGCGCCAATGGAATCGAACTCATCGAAAAGGTATATTCCCCGGTGACGCTTGAGGGCATCAAAGACCTGACGGAGCTTGGCAGCAGTTTCACCCATGTACTTCGTGATCACCCCTTCCAGGCGGATCAGAAACAGGGGGAGATGAAGCTCGCCGGCCAAGGCGGAAGCCGTCAGGGTTTTCCCCGTCCCCGGTGGGCCGACAAGGAGGAATTTCCGTCGTGGCGACAGACCGAAAGACCGGATCTTTTCCATCTGTCTCTGTTCCTTGATGATCCGATCAAGTCTTCCCCGAATGTCGGGTCCGAGGACCATGTCGGAGAGTTTCTCCTTTGGATAAGAGACCGTCAAGAGATTCGACAGTTCACCTTGGGGTTGGGCGATGGGGATGGTTTTCTTTAAATGATCCCGTGATTCTTTGGTTTTTATCGTATCGATCAGTTCTCTCAATTCTCTGGCAAGCTGGCCGTGTCCCGCCCGCGCCTCATGAGCGGCGATCTGCATCGCGACAGAATAGAATCGGGCATCGTCCCGTTCCATATAACTCTTTAGTATCGTTTTGAGTTGTTCGGAAGTGGCCATGTTTTCACCACCTGAGTTGCCAATCTGTTTGATCCAAAATCATGAGAGATGTAATCTAAATCCGGTCGGAGCGTAAGTCTTCTTTTTCAAGAGAATCATCTTTTTTATTATGCACATTCTGCACGTAAAATACGAGCAAGTCAAGAAATTTGGCTGGCTTGAACCAGCAACAATTTAACCATTCACAAACAACAGGTACATCCCACTGTTATCCGATAACCTTTCCGAGGATGCCTTCGTGGAGATGGCCCCCGCCCCCGGTCCGCGACCGACGACCACCCGGATGGTCTCGCCGCTGGAGGAGACATTCTCCGGCTTCGTATTCAAGATTCAGGCGAACATGGATCTGGCCCACCGCGACCGGATCGCCTTCTTCCGGATCTGCTCGGGGAAGTTCACCCGCGGGATGAAGGTGTTCCACCACCGGATCGGCCGTGAGATCGTCATCTCCAACGCGACGATCTTCATGGCCCAGGACCGGACCAACGTCGAGGAGGCCTGGCCGGGCGACATCATCGGCATCCACAACCACGGGACGATCCAGATCGGCGATACATTCACCGAGGGGGAGCCTTTGCAGTTCACCGGGATACCCAACTTCGCCCCGGAACACTTCCGGCGGGTCCGGGTCAAGAACTCGCTCAAGATCAAGCAGCTCCAGAAGGGGCTCGCCCAGCTCTCGGAAGAGGGGGCGGTCCAGGTCTTCCGGCCGCTCTTCGGCAACGACTACATCCTGGGCGCGGTCGGCGTCCTCCAGTTCGACGTGACGATGGCCCGCCTCAAGAGCGAATACGGCGTGGACGCCTCCTATGAGAAGATCGACTACGCCGCGGCCCGCTGGATTGCCTGTGATGACCCAAAGCGCCTCGCCGAGTTCGAAAAGAGGTGCCAGGCGAACCTCGCCCGGGACGCCGACGGCCATCTGACCTACCTCGCCACAAGCGAGTGGCGCCTCGGCTTCATCCTGGAGGAGTGGCCCGACATCGCGTTCCGCAAGACCCGTGAACACACATGAACGTATGAAGCGGAAGAAATTGAGCCGTTGGAACACGAACGGGGGAGAGTCTCCTCGATCTGTAATTTAATCTGCTCATTTTTGCATGTTCAAACCCTAAATCAGGCGATTACTTTTCGTACCATGGCAGCTTAAAACTATTTTCTCGACTGCTACGGCAGCCGGCCTGAATCAATACCCTTTTCCCCGATCCACCTCGTGCAGAAACGGTTCGCCCGCAAGATACCTTCTGAGGTTTTCACAAAAGACCTCGGTGGCGCGCGATTCGTAATCCGGGATGTCTCCGGAAATGTGGGGGCTGAAGATCACGTTGGGCATTGCGTAGAACGGGCTTTCCGGGGGCAGGGGCTCCCGGGTGAACACATCGAGCCCGGCGCCGGCAATCCACTTTTCCTCCAGCGCGCGAATCAAAGCCCCCTCATCCACGATGGCGCCCCGCGCCACGTTGATCAAAAAGGCCGTCGGTTTCATGCCCCGCAGTTCCTTCTCCCCGATCATGCCTCCCGTTTCTTGCGTGAGCGGAAGCGCCAGCACGACGAAGTCGCTCTCGGCCAGCAGTTCGGGCAGTTGCTCCCGCGGATAGACGCGGTCCATGTCCCGGAAAGAAGATGCCGCTCCGCCCGACCTCCGGATTCCGATCACCTTCATGCCGAAAGCCTTGCAGAGGCGGGCGATTTCCTTTCCGACGGCCCCCAATCCCAGGATTCCCACGGTCCGATCCCGCAGAATCCCCGGTCGGTAACGCCGCCATTCCCTTCCCTGTTTCATCCGCATGCAGGCGGGGGCGTCTTTCACAAACATCAGCATCATCTCCAGAACCACCTCCCCCATTGCGGCGCCATGGAGACCGCTGGCGTTTGCAACTCGGATCCCGCTTTTCAGAATCTCTTCCGGCAGCCGGTCGACGCCGGCCGTCATGACCTGGATCCATTTCAAGCGGTCGGTTCGCGTCAGCAGATTCTTGGGAAACTGGTGGATCCAGCCAAAAATGACCTCCGCCCGTTGCAAGAGAAGATTCAACTCCTCCCGGTTGGAGAAATCGCCCTTTTTTTCCGCGACAACCCAATGGGCGACCGGATCAACCCGGATTCGATTGCTGACTGCTTTGATCTTCTCCACAAGCGGTTCGTCGATGGGGCTCGTTATAGCAACGTTGATGATTTCCTGAGACATATCGATTTTCTCCCTGTTTATACGACCTATATAGGGACGCTAACTTTGCATGTCAAGCCCGTTTGGCAACGGGTGAGAAGAACGGTCCGACAGGTCGGCAGGTGTGGCGGAAACTCGTTGACATGGCGGGCCGTTCTTCGTATCGTTCCCCCGCATGAAATCAAGCTGCATCTGCGCGGGGCGCTTAAACAACGGGAAAGATCTTCGAAAACAAGAGAAAACCTCATGAACAAAGGGATCTGGTATGCCATCGGAGCCTATGCAACCTGGGGATTATTGCCTGTTTACTGGAAATGGCTTCATCGGGTTCCGGCATTGCAACTGCTCAACCACCGTATTATCTGGTCATTTCTGACGCTCTTTATCATTATTCTGTTTTTGCGCCGGCGGAAAACGTTCCACACGGTCGCACTGACTCTGCGTCTCCTCGGCGCCTGCCTCGTGGCAGCCGTGCTGATCAGCATCAATTGGCTTACGTATGTTTGGGCGGTCAATGCCGGTTTTATCATCGAAACCAGCCTGGGATATTTCATCAACCCCCTCCTGAGTGTTCTGATGGGCGTCCTTTTTTTTCGAGAACGGCTGCGCCCATGGCAATGGGTTCCTCTTGGACTGGCGGCGGCGGGCGTCCTTTACCTGACATTGGCCTACGGCTCCCCGCCGTGGATTGCGCTGACCCTGGCATTCTCCTTTGGAATCTACGGGATCGTCAAAAAAACCACTGCGCTCGGCTCTTTTTACGGACTGACTCTGGAGACGGGCATCCTGCTTCTGCCGGCGACGCTATATCTGCTCTATGCCGAGAAAGCCGGTCAGGGTGCGTTTCTCCATACCGGAACGCCTCTGGATATTCTCCTCGTCGGTTCAGGATTGGTGACCACCATTCCGCTGTTGATGTTTGCTTCGGCGGCAAGGCGCATTCCGCTTTCGCTTTTGGGCATTCTGCAATACATCGCCCCAACGCTGCAATTTCTGCTGGGTGTGCTCGTTTACCGGGAACCGTTCACGCAAGCGCAGCTCATTGGTTATGGTCTTGTCTGGACGGCATTGATTCTTTTCGGAATGGAAGGTTTGATCGCCTATCGCACGCAATCCGCAGTGACGGCGGCGGATTCGACCATAAAATCCCCTGTTCCAAAGCGCTTACGGCCTCCATGGTGACGTTCTCGGTCTTCTGCTCGGCAAAAAGAGGATCGGCCGTGAACAGGAAAGATGAAAGCATGATGGAAGTGATCCCCGTCGGTTTACATACACCCCCTTGATCATGTGCAAAGGGAGAAGACCCAAGTAGGCTCTCCCAGATCAATCCGTGACGGCGTCTTCGAAGTGAAATCGGTTTGTCGAAAACAAGGAGATGCAGGCATCCACTACCTCTGCATCATAGACGACACCCCGGCCGATACGAATTTCATCTAACGCCTTTTCTATACCCAGTGCGGGGCGGTAGGGGCGGTGGCCCTGCATAGCCTCAACCACATCGGCTACAGTGATGATACGCGCCTCCAGGATGATCTGATCCCCGGAAATCATCAGGGGATAACCGGAGCCGTCCATTTTCTCATGATGCTGATACACAATCTGGGCGATTGGCCCCGGAAAATCGACCTTGTTTAAGATGTTGTACCCCGTTTCGGGGTGGTTTTTGATCAAGGAAAACTCAATGGCAGTCAATTTGCCCGGCTTGCTCAGGATTTCTGCAGGGACGTTGATTTTACCGATGTCATGGATGAGTCCTGCCATATGGATTATTTTGACACGATCCTCAGACAGCCCCATCTCACGGGCAATGGCCGAAGCCAGGTTGGCAACCTTCCGTTGGTGACCGGCGGTATAGGGGTCACGGGATTCCACAATAAGCGAAATGACGCTGATTGTGCCGGACAAGGCCTTCTCGAGTTTTTCGAAGCTTTTCTTTAATTCGATTTCGGAACGCCTCAGATCGGTCACGTCTTTGAAAATACCGACAAGACTGTCGACATGGCCATCTTCAGCGATGTTCGGAGCACAATTGAAGGAGAAGTTATGTTCGGCCCCGGAACGGCTCATGAGAGTCAGCAAAATATCCATCTGGGTTTCTTTATGATCTCTGATCTTTCTAAATAGCTGAATGAGGTTGTTTGAGTCCTGTTCCTGCACAAATTCGGTAAGGTATTTACCGACGACCTCATCTTGTTTATGACTTAAAATTTTCTCCCACATCGGATTTACATAAGTCAGCATCCCTTCCGTATCCAGGGTGAAAATAATTTCCGGCGCGCTTTCCGCCAGGGTCCGGAATCGCTTTTCCCGCTCCTGGAGTTTCTCGTAAGTGCGGGCATTGTTGATGCTGATCCCGATCTGGGAAGCAATGCCCATGAGCAGGCGGATATCGGTCTCGTTCAGGGTGCGGTCGGAGCGCAGATTGTCAACGGCCAGCACCCCTTCGGATCTGCCTTCGTAGGTTATGGGAACGCAGATGAAGGAACGGGTGCCCATCCTTTTGGTGAATTCGACGCTTCGTGGGGATAAATCCTTTACGATCTCATTGACGTCGTTGATCAGAAAGGGGGTCTGATTCCGGAAGGAGACGACGAAGGCTCCCCGGGAGTCGGGGTTTTCGAGGTGGAATTCGGTATTTTCCAGATAGTTCCGTTGTTCCGGATTGTATCCGTAGCCGATCGTGTAGGCCAGGCGTGTCCTTTCCCGATTCGCCATCATGATCATGCCGCGGTCGAAATCGAGGCGTTTTTCCAGTGCTTCCATGATGAATGTGAGCAACTTGTTAAGGTCGAGGATCATGGAGGTGGCCTGTCCGATCTCCTGGATGAGGCGAGTGTTGTTGTAGCTGACGTTGATCTGATCGATAAGACGGTCAGCCGCATCCCCCTGGTTGTGGATTTTGACGAGCAATTCTCGCTTTTCCCGATGTTCGGCGTAAAGTGTCGTTCCCATCATCATAAGGATACAGGATAAAAGCAGGGTGGCCCAGTAAACGGATGGCATTAAACTCACAGACAGGACGCAGGCGATGAATCCGACGATAAAAGAATAATTACGAATCAGCTTCCAGACAAAGGTAGGTGTTTTTTTCCAAGAGACGATATACAGGCAACAGTCCCCGCCTTTATGGAGACATGTAGGGTGTTCTATGGTGGGAAATTTCCCTGTGAAGAGTTTCGCCAAAGCTTCCAGAGAACCCAGCCGGTAAAGACACGAATAGGACTTTTCAACCACATTGGGCATCAGCGTTATTTTCACCTCAATCTTGTCTGCCCCGATGAGTTTGGTTTTTACTGTAGTTGCCCGAGTGAATCTGGAATTAATCTTTCCTATAACGGAATACGCCGTTGCCGGACTAATGAATCCCATGACGTACTGTCTCACGGCTCCGGAGGCTTGGGAGGTGACGGAATAACGCCCCACTTCTCTTGCTATGTTCGGATTATCTACCTTTTTTGTAAGTATCTCGTGAAAACGATCCACCTGCCTCTGTGTCAGCCAATGACCCTCGTCATCCAACTGGTAAGATTCAATATCTGCATACTTCAAAAGGTGAGAAATATCGATATCCGGATGGTAAACTCTCAGATACTCAACATAGTTCCTGATGATGCGGCTGTTATAGAGAGGGGTGTTGTCCGTTATATTTTCTGATAGCCCTGCCTGAGCGGGGGGATGAGAATTTAGGTCGCAGCTTTGTGTTTTCATCAGGTAATCACCGCATTCCTGTCCATAACGCATCTCCATGATTCGGAGGCTATAACGCTTTTTAAAAGAAACTCAAGCCGTTTCTTCATAACTTGATGGATAAATCAGAATCGGTGTTATGCAAAGGCATGAATCTCTTATAATAATGGGAGCTTTGCCAACTCTTTTTTAGGGCTTGATTTAGTTTGTATATGGCATAGATGTTGGCCGTGTTTTTAATACGATACGGTGAGTTTAACAGGCGATATTGGTAGAAGGGAAAAGAGTATATTTTATTCTTGATGTAGTTGTTGCCCGCGTAGATGGTACTTTCTTCTACCCCCCGCGACCGGTGAACAACGTAAGAGAAACGGTATTTGTCCCATTCCTTGGGAAAATCCCGATAAATCAATCTCCCTTCTCTCTGCATTTGGTCCATCAATTCGGTGCCTGGAAGGGGCGTCAATATGCTAAGCTGAACAATGTCGATACCGGAACTGACCAGGAAATCGCCTAACTCTTTATAGTATTCCGGGGACTCATAATCGTTTCCAATGACGAATGATCCCAATACCCCGATCCCATATTTATGGAATTTATCCACCACCCTTTTATAATTTTCTACCCCGATCTTCAGGTTAATTCCTTTTTTCATCGCTTGGAGGGTTTTCGTGTTGAGTGTCTCAAAGCCGATAAACACAAACATGCAGCCGGCCTGGGCGGCCAGCCTGATAACATTCTCATCATCGGCTGCGTTTATGGAAGTCTGCATCCACCACTTCTTGCATAGACCGCGACCGATCATACCCTCGAATAATTCTATCGCCCTGTTTCTGCTTACCGGGCTATGACCGATCATGTTGTCATCGACAAAGGCTATATACTTACCTTTTATTTCTTCCAACTCGTCCAGCACATCTGCAGCTCTTCGTTGACGGTACTCTTGACCCAGGTATCTCGATACCGAACAGAAATTGCAGTTGAACGGGCAGCCGCGAGAAGTCTGGACAGAGTTCCAGAAATAATTTGGGTGCAGCAGGTCGCGCCGGGGGATGATTTGGGTTCGGGAAAGATCGATTCGTGGGCCATTGTATCTGGGTAACAGGCGGTTGTTTTCGAAATCTTCGATGACCTGTTTCCAGATACCCTCCCCTTCGCCTGTCACCACCGTATCAGCGTACTGCAAGGCCTCATCGGGAAGCATCGAGCTATGGATCCCTCCCATAATCACTTTTATCTTTTTCTCCCGGTACATCCGTGCAATCGCATAGGCCCTGTTGATATTGCTGGTAAAGGCCGTGATGCCTACCAGATCGGCTTCTTCGAACTCAAATGTATCTATATTCTCATCTGCTATTTTGATCTCCCAGCGAGATGGGGTTACTGCCGCAATATAGGCCAGGTTCAGGGGTTGAAACATTGAAACTTTGCTCAATAAATAACCACTTCTTCGTCCCACAGGGTTTATCAGCAAAAGTTTTTTCATAAGGGGTATTGACTCCTAATCGATCATCGGTTTTCTCATGGCTTCAGGACGTTGAGTTGTTAAATTTCGTCTTTACTCAGGATATCGAACTATCCGATCTGAGAATCCACCTCTGCACCCGGTGTCAGGACTGCGGGCCTCTGTGCCCGATCATTCCTCTGCCGGACAAAATTTATGATTTCGGTGGCAACTTCTTCCGGCCTTTCAAACTGTATGGCATGGCCGCTTTCCATTGAAACCATCCGGTTCTGATTTTCACCGGAAAATAGATGGCCAATAAATTGGAGAACCTTGTTGTTGTCCACAATCCGATCGTTTTTTGCCATGATTGCCAGTACCGGAAGTCTGTTCTGCAGCATGGCGAACCAGGAAAGTTCCTGAACCTCATCCATGATGTTTACGGATTTAAATGTAATCATCGTTGTTTTCAGATCATCGCTGTCGATAAAATCGAGCCATTCGTCGACCAGGGTGAAATCGGTTGCCTCCATGGGGATTGGGATGCAGGCATGGCTCCGTTCGGGTTTCAGTTTGAATTCGGAAATCATCTTTAAAACGATTTTCTCTGCGATACTTATGACGGACCTGAATCGCTCGTTCCAGAAAAAGCCCGGGGTCAGCAGGATAAGACTGGAAAGCGTATTCCCCAGTCTGGCTGCTGCAACAGAAGCGTATTGCGCCCCCTGGCACCAGCCTGCGAGATGAACCCGTTTAAAGGATCTTTTCAGAAATTCGACGTGTTTCACCACATCTTCAATGCCGGAGTGAACGGTGCCCAGGTCCCCGCGCTTCTCATTTAAGCCGCAACCCCGCCGGTCAGGTGCGACAACGGTTATGTCCGGTGACATTGAACGTAGCTGATTTGCCAGAGGCGCCTGCCAGCCTGAATGACTCATACCTCCGTGTAAAATGAGCACCACATCTTCTCCCTCGGTTTTACCCCAGACTCGGTAATGGATTTTATACGTATCGGGCATTTCGAGAAGATGTACTTTCGGGGAGCCGTCGTCCGGAACAACGGGCATGCGGCCCTGCATTCCAAATCCGATGTTCCAGTTTTCAACCGGGATGACCTTAAGCCCCTGCACTGTCTTAAGGTAATAGGGAAAACTCAAATTCAGCAGACCCTCACGACCGAATTTCAGCATCGGGTCCACCGGTTCACGCTCCACCAGATAGTCGCCGAATGCCCCTTCTTGGGCAATGAGGCTCTCTCCGGCGGCAGAGGCGGCTACCAGTGCGGCCCGTGTGAGTAACGAGGTTTCACCCGTGTGGCAGCCGATGATAATCGGCCAGCCCAGTTTTTTCAGCTCTTCAATCAGTCTTAAAGCTCGTATAAGACCGCCGACCCGCGATATCTTGATATTCGCTATGAATTTTCCGGGCATATTTCTATAGAGCGATAAATCATCCAGGGAACACAGGCTTTCATCGAGAATGACAGGCAGCGCCGTAGCTGTGCTGATCTTGCTTATGTCTCTGGCGTTTCGTGATCCCACAGGTTCTTCCAGGGCGAATACCCGCCCACCCAGTGTCGTTAGATACGCTATGGCTTCGTCACATCGATCCTTCCATAAATTATTCGCGTCAAAACGAATCCGTATGTCTTTAATGTTATGCTGAATAGACAAATCTTCAATAATATAAACTTTTTCCCTGTCACGTTCGAGGTTGCCGTTTAACTTGATTTTAAAATCCGAAAATCCGCGGATCAGATATTGATCTGCCAGCGTCGTATATTTCCATTTTTTGTCGTCCCCCAGAACGGCAGTGTAGCGGCCACAGAGGTTGTAGCTATCCAGTCCAAGCAGTCTTTCAACATTGCAACCCTTCTCCCGGGAAAAAAGATCAAGCAGCGCCATTTCTATTGCGCACCATGCCGACGGGTACTTGTCGATGACCTTGCTGTTATTTTCGACCCACTGTTTCAGGTCGTCCAGTGTTTCGAAATCCATCTTTCCGCTTGAAAAATTTTCCTCTACCCATTTGACGCTCGATTCAAGGTCATCACCGGCCACATAGGTTCTCGGACAACCCTCACCATACCCTTTGTTTCCGTTTCTTTTTGCCTGGACCCAGAGGCTCTCTCCGGCATCTCTGGTTGCCGCGGCATGACGGAATGTTGTTTTCAATCTTACTCGCAATGGCCTTACTTCTATATGAATTGTTCGCTTGCTCATTCGATTTTTTCCTTTATCCTTAGCCGTAGAATCTTCGAACCACGAAGGCGGATTCCAAGGACTGAAAGCAATAAATCGTCAACATCGACGAAGATGCAGGACTTCAATCCGAAAACAATGATGTTATTTCCATAACTTGATAATTCCCGCAGCTTGCTGCGGGTTAATATCCTTTTAGTTTTGATACCCTACAGCTTGCTGCAGGGTATCATTGAGCTGGTAGACGGTCATGCCCGAATGGTCGAGAACAGGATGGATATCCAGGCCGGGATAATGAGCGCCAAGATATTCCACGAATGTCTTGATGATCCGACTATTGTAGAGGGCGTTATCGTTCATTTCGGTACTATCTTTCTCAAGAGATGCTTGACCAGGAATCGAAGGGTTATCGTTGTTTTTCTCTCCATGTATTCCAGATATTCCTTTCCATATTGCGTATCCAGGATCCAAAGGAGGTAATGTTTGTCCACCTTCAAACCCTGTTCGGATGGATAATGTGCAGGATAGATCAAGAGCGGTACGATTTCGGTCTGGAATTCGGGTGTCAGACGGGCCAATGCGGTGCTCAGGACTTCCCACGGGAGACCGGCCGGATCGGTCACGATAACCTTGATGTTGTTAAGGAATTCGGACAGATTCAATCCGGGCGATGAATGGTTGACAACGAGGACGGCCTTCAGTGACTGTTCTTTGAGCAGCGCAAAGGTACGCCATTGCCGGAGAAAACCGTGTCGGCGGTAGACCTCTTCCAGGGTTTCGTTCCCATCGTCCGTTTGCCCGAGGCGAAGGACATCCAGAAGCAAGCCTCCGGAAGAGTTCCTGTAGAAACGTTCCAGTTCCGGAAGGTGGCTGGTCTCAAAATCCGTGAGCTGCCAGCCTTGTGGGAATGAATCCTGCGGTCTGTCGGTCGGATGACTCATGTAGGCGAAAAGGTCCAGGGAACAGGCACGCTGATTTCCGAGATCCCGGGCAAAACCGCCGAAGAAAAGATTGGGAAAATGGTTTTCCGGACGAAAATAGAAGAGCATGTGGTCCATGCGTATCGAGGGATAACGGTACAAACCATCGAAAAACCGGAGGATGTTTTTCAGTACGGTAAGTCCTGTATGCTTACCGTACAGTGGTCTTGCCGCGAGGTGGTGCACCATCCACGCCCGCTGGTATGCCCGAAAGATGGAAACGTGTCCGTATATCCGGCCATTCTTTTGGTAGGTGAAATGGGCTTCTATTTTCTGGTCCTCTCGGTAGAGTTTGCGATAGGTCTCCTTGAATTCCTCACGACAGGACTGAAGCATATGATATTTCTTGGGATAGATGAAACCCGTATCAAAGAAGAATTCCCAAAGGGCGTCCATATCCAGTTCACTGGCAAAACAGGCTTGGGGATCCCCTGCATGGACCATGATGTGGCTGAGCTGGCGGTAGGCCCGGAAATCCATGTCCAAGATGGCCAGACCGTATCGAACCCGCCCCTTCCCCATCTTTCGCCGATAGATCACCTGGGCGTCGCAGGTCATTTTCAAAACACCGGCGTCCCGGATTTCGAGACTGGGAATGATCATCCCCGGCATCAGAACCCCTTCTTCCGCCGTTTCTTCCACGGAAAAGCCTGCAAACGACAGATTATGGATGTCTCTCTGAATCGGTTTTTGAATAAAAGGATGCGCAAAATTGGCGAAAAGCGGGGGTGTGATCCGCAGACGGGGGGTTCGCGTTTTCCTCTTCTGAAAACGTCGTATTTCTTTTCCGATGGGTGAAAAGACGAGTTCTCTCTCGGACAGGCCCCCGTTTTGACGTATGCAACGGCAGGGTCCGGAGAAGAGTATTTTCTCGTTCGCATAAAGAGAAATCGCGCATTGGCTATCGGTGTTCATCCAGACGAAGGAGCTGTTTGTGTCGGGGTGCACGCGCACGCGGAAGGCCATCGGGCTGAAATCGATGAGTTCGCCCCGGGCGGCAAATCCGTTCTGGATCAGTACGACGTCAATACCCCGGCACACATGCCTGCGGACTCGTCGTTTTCCCAGGAGACGGCCCTCCTCGGGAATTGCGAACGAAAATCCTTCTTCGTAACGGTCGATGACGCGGATCGGGAGCAGGACCAAAGAGAGTCCATCCTCCACGATCAGATTCAAGGGGGTAATGTTGGTCGGAACGGGGATGGCTTCCTGCGGCCATCGGCAGCGGATCTCTCTCGCCGTGCAGGATTCAAGATGGCTTTGTATGAGAAAGTTTTCTTCATGTTTCGGGTCCGTGAGCAGGACCAGGACAGGGGCGTTCGAAAAATGGAGATAATGGAGGGTCTGGATCAGTCCTTTTTGTTTGATGACGGGGGCATGAGGAACGGACTGGAGGAGCTCTCGATGGCGGAACAAGCGAGACGGCAAAAGGACGCCTTCCCCGAGGGGCTGAAGGCGTTGTGCATCCACGGTAAAATGGTGATCCGCTCTCTCTTCACCCATCCTCATGCCTGGTTTGAAAACACGATGTCTCAGAAAACGGTTCCTTCAGGCGTCGATGCCCCGCGGGCCGTAACCGGCGCCTGCGGGCCTTGTAGTCAAAGGATACGATTTTTTCTTTGTCGATACGTATAACGGCAATGGCTGTTTCTGTCAACAACAATATACCACACTTCTTCGTGGGCCGGCAGATCCGGTCGGTCCCCGATGCGCGGAATGGGGTGACGGCGGGGCGCACGCTTTGCTGGTTGACATCGAGCCGACTTTATTCTAAATTCAGAGAAAAGATGGTCCATCTTCAGCCCTGCGGAGAGAGGGCGGTGGGTTCGCAGGCCGGGTTCCAAGCAGGATCCGATCAGCATATTGGCGGGGGTGCGGTGGGGCGAATGGTGTAACGGAGATGCCTCGCATGCAGCCTTTCCCGGGAGGTCAAGGGATGTACATCAATTTCTGGGGGACGCGCGGATCGCTGCCCACGTCGGCGACAACACGACAGATCCGCGAGAAGATCTTCCGGGCGATCCGTGCATCCCGGTCGCGTGATCTTGCGACCGATGAGAAGATCGGGGCTTTTATCGACCGGGAGCTTCCGTTCTCCGTCCGGGGGAGTTACGGAGGAAACACTTCCTGTGTCGAAATCGGCGGCGGTGAGGGATTCATCCTCTGCGACGCGGGAACCGGCATCCGGGATTTCGGACACGCCTTTATGCGTTCCGAAAAGGGCGGATCGCCGGCCGTCTTCCATCTGTTTCTATCGCATCCCCACTGGGACCATATCCAAGGTTTTCCGTTCTTCGTCCCGGCCTATCTCCCCGGTCAGGAGATCCATATCTATGGCGGCCATGCGGCTATGGAGACGGCTTTCGTAAACCAGCAGGCTGCCCCCTCTTTTCCGGTTCCCTTTCGCGCCCTTAAGGCGGATATTCGGTTCCACACCCTCGATCCGGAACAGTCGCACGAGATCGCCGGCTTCACCGTTCGGATGCTCCGCCAGAATCATCCGGGGGACTCCTACGGTTACAGCTTCATCCGTGAGGGGAGGAAGATCGTCTATTCAACCGACATGGAGCACGGAGAGGAGGCGGGAAATGAAGACTACCCCTTTCTTGACTTTTTCCAGGATGCCGATCTTCTGATCTTCGATGCCCAGTACTCCCTGGCGGATGCGATTGGTCCAAAGGAGACATGGGGTCACTCCAGCAACCTCCTCGGGGTTGAACTTGCCGTCCGTGCAGGGGGGGTAAAACGCCTCTGTCTCTTTCACAGCGAACCGACCCTGGATGATGAGGCCCTGGACCGTTTTCTCGCTGAAACCCGCGACTACCTGAGGATCCATTCCCCTGCGTCCCCGCTCGTGATCGATCTGGCGTATGACGGGCTGGAGATTGCACTGTGAAAGAGAAAAATCTGTTTCTGTTCGATTTTGATGGCGTTCTGGCGGATTCGCTGGATCTCTATGCGGAAGCGGTGGCCCGGTGTCTTTTGCGGATCGGGACGCCGATCGTCAAGAACAGGGAGGATTATCTCGCGCTTTTCGAGGGCAATTTCTACGAATCGATGGCGGCGAAGGGCGTCGACCTCGTCGCCTTTGCCGGGGCGGCGAAAGAGATCCTCCCCGGGATCGATTATGACGCGATGAAACCCTTCGATGGGCTGATCCCCGTACTGGAAGCCCTGCAGAAGGACCACCTCCTCGCGGTCATTTCCTCCAACGGCT
>JAPLJX010000392.1:0-1519 GCA_026388375.1 Deltaproteobacteria bacterium | reverse complement strand
CGAACGCTTCGGTTTCGATCGCTTTTTCCAGGAGATCCTCGGCTCCGACTTTCTTTTCAGCAAGAAAGATAAGATCGCGCACGCCCTCTCGAAATACGGGATCGATCGCGAGCGAACCTTCTACATCGGTGACACGACAGGGGATATCCTGGAGGCCCGCGAGGCCGGCGTCCGGACGGTGGCCGTTACCTGGGGCTGGCACAGCCGGGAGAAGCTCGTTGCCGTCCACCCGGATTTTCTCGTCGACAAGCCGGAGGATCTGCTTCGAATGGGCTCAGGTCTTGGGATTTGAGCGGGTCGTCACGCCGGAAAATTACCTGAACGAACCGGAGAGCAGGGAACGACTGAAACCGTAGAAGGAGTAATATTGCTGATATGATGACTTTAAAACAGTTTTCATCGGGTCTCGACGCCGTCCCCGTAGCGACGTCATGGTATCTGGCCGACATCGGTGAAGCGAAAGGGAAACAGGAGCTTTACAAGAGACAGTCGCCGCAAAGGTTGAAATCCCTGAAAGAACATGCCCTGATTGAGAGCGCGGTTTCGTCCAACCGCATTGAAGGAGTTGATGTCGATCAAAAGCGCATCGGCACCATCATCTTCGGCAAATCGCTTCTTCACGACCGCTCGGAGGAAGAGGTTCGTGGCTATCGGGAAGCGCTCAGCCTCATCCATGATGCGGGGCCAAAGCTGACCATTACGGAAGATATCTGCAAGAAGTTGCACCGTCTGATACGCGGCGAGATATGGGATGCGGGCCTATACAAAGAAAAAGACAGCGACATCATCGAAAAGCGCACGGATGGGACATCCCTCGTCCGATTTCGAACCGTCGCGGCGGATAAAACCTCTTTCTGCATGAAAACGCTGATGGATTCATGGCACGAATGCATCGGTGAAGCAAAAGTGCCTCCGATCATAGCGCTGTCGGCGTTCAATCTGGATTTTTTGTGTATTCATCCATTCCGCGACGGAAACGGCAGGGTTTCAAGGCTGCTGATGCTTCTGCAGTGCTATCACCTGGGGATCGAGGTCGGAAGATACATCAGCCTGGAACGTCTGATCGAGCAGAACAAGGAAAGATATTACGAAACATTGAAACTGAGTTCGGAAGGATGGCATGAAGGCAAGCACAACCCTTGGCATTACATCCACTTCATCAGTTTCATCCTCAAGAGCGCTTACAGGGAATTTGAAGAAAGGTTGGGCAGTCTGCCTCAACCCAAGGGTGAGAAGACAGCGCTGGTCCAGGACGCAGTCAAAGGCTTTCCCGGCGATTTCAGCGTGGCTGATATCCTGCGGACATGTCCCGGTGTCGGCATTGATATGATCCGCTGGGTTCTCAAAGACCTCCGGCGTCAGGGATTTATTGAATGTCTCGGCCGCGGCAGAAATGCAAAATGGAACAAAATCGGGAATTAGGTAATAACCGTAGATATAGGTAATATATTAGGTAACAGGCGGTCTGAGAGCCGATCCCCTGTCACATAAAGCTCACCGGCGGCAATGGAGCGTAGCG
>JAPLJX010000237.1 GCA_026388375.1 Deltaproteobacteria bacterium | reverse complement strand
GGTGGCGAGCCACTCCGGGGCGTCGAAGACCTTCCGGTCTTTACTGTCTTTCGTAGAATAGATGACAGTCCCTTCATCAGCGAGATACTGCATCCGTTCCTGTGAGAAGGAGGCCCGGATGATATACCGTCCCAGGGTCAAGTTTTTTGAGATGCCCCACCCTGTGGGCGGGTTAATTCACTTGCCTCACCCCCTATTCTAAAAGGAGGATTTAAGCCGCCCCTAACAACCAATCCAGTGAACAAACGAATGAGTTCTGAAGTGTGTCAGATCAGAATTTTGCTTAAGAAGTCTTTGGCCCTTTCCGTTTTCGGCTGCGAGAAAAAGGACGTGTCCGTGCCCCGCTCGATAATCTGGCCCTCGTCCATGAAGATGATCTCGTCGGCTACTTCCCGGGCGAATCCCATCTCATGGGTTACCACCGCCATGGTCATGCCCGATTTTGCCAAGGCGATCATGACGTCGAGCACTTCCTTGATCATTTCCGGATCGAGTGCCGATGTTGGTTCGTCGAAGAGCATGATTTCCGGTTCCATGGCGAGCGCCCGTGCGATGGCCACGCGCTGCTGCTGGCCGCCGGAGAGGTTGCCCGGGTATTTCTGGGCCTGCTCGGGAATCCCGACGCGCTCCAGGAGCTGAACCGCCTTTTCCTCGGCTTGCTTTCTGGGGATTTTCTTTACCTTGATCGGGGCGATCGTGATATTGTCAATGACCTTCAAATGGGGATAGAGTTCAAAGCGCTGGAAGACCATCCCCATTTTCTGCCGCAGTTGCATGAGATTGGTGGACGGATCCTTGAGGGAGACGCCGTCCACAATGATATCGCCTTCCTGGAAGGGTTCGAGGCCGTTGAGGCTTTTCAGCAGCGTGCTCTTCCCTGATCCGGAGGGGCCGCAGATGACGACCACCTGGCCCCGATGGATCTCTTCGTTGATATTGTCCAGAACTTTGTGGGTTCCAAACCATTTGCTGACATTGATGATCTTGATCATTTGGCGGCACCTCTCTTGGCTTCCAGTTTCTGGCTGAATCTGCTCATCAGAAAACAGAAAATAAAATAGACCAGGCCTACAAAGGCGTAGATTTCCAGACTCTTCATCTCCCGGGCGTCAACGATGCTGGCGGACCGCAGGAATTCCTTGAGACCGATGACATAGGCCAGGGAGGTATCCTGAAATACGACAACCGTCTGGGTGATGAGGGAAGGGACCATGTTGCGCATGGCCTGAGGCAGGATGATGTAACGCATGGTCTGGGCATAGGTGAATCCTGTCGAATAGGCGGCCTGCTCCTGTCCTTTGGAGATGGACTGGATTCCGGCGCGGACGATTTCGGCAAAATAGGCGGCCTCGAAGACGACGAAGGCCACCGAGGCGGAAACAAAATCGCCCAGGGGTCTGCCAGCGATGATGGGAACGAGAAAATAGAACCAGAAAATGACGAGTAAAAGCGGGAGACTGCGGAAAAAATTAACGAATATCGTTGCCAGATAGTAAATCAGTTTAATATGACTCAGCCGGGCCATGCCGACCAGCATGCCGAAGAAGAGTCCCCCGCTGATGGCAACCACAGCCAACTCAAAAGTCGTGAGCAGACCCTTCATGAAGAAGGGCATGTTTTTGATGATGACGGTCCAGTCAAAGGCGCCCATAGATGATCTATCTCCTTCTTGTGATCAGCCCCGGCACAGATAGACGCTTCTCAATAAGGCCCATGATCAGGACCACCATGAGGGTAATGACCATGTAAGCAAGGGATGCCGCCGTGGTCGCCTCAATGCCGCGAAAGGTGTATGCCTCGATCTGCTGACTCATGAAGGTGGTTTCCAGTACGCCGACCGTCATGGCCAGAGAGGTGTTCTTGAAGACGGTCAGACATTCCGTCGTCAAAGGGGGGATCATGATCCGGATCGCGAGCGGGGTAATGATATATCGGTAAGTCTGTAAGTGAGTAAAACCGGTGCTCAGCGCCGCATAGTACTGATCCGTGGGGATGGACTGCATGCCGGACCGGACCTGCTCGGCCACACGGGATGAGGTGTAGAGGGAAAGACCGACGACCACCACCCAGAACTCGAAGTTCGGCAGTTCCCGGTATAAAAATCTTTCAATAAAACCGGGGAGGATGCTCGGTGCGGCAAAATACCAGAAAAAAAGCTGGACCAAGAGGGGAATATCGCGAAAAAATTCCGTATAGGCGGTGGCAAAGATACGGAGGGGCTTCCAGGGGGTGATGCGCATGGTGCCGATGATGATGCCCAGGGTTAGGGCAATGCACCAGCTGATGAACCCGAGACAGATCGTTGTCCAGATCCCCTGCAGCATCCAGGTTCCGTAGGGTTCAGTCCAGATAACGGACCAGTTGAAATCATAGGAAAGCATAAAAAAATGACTCCTTTCCCGGTTGAAAGAAAAAGCCCGGAGGGATGTGTCACGTTACCCTCCGGGCAACATGTCCCAAAAACGAGATCGATGATTATGACGGCCAGGCCTGGAGCTTCAGGAGTGTTTTGAACTCATCCGTCATGGGTATCGGCAGAACACCCTTGGGACCGAACCACTTGTCATAGATGGTCATATAGCGGCCGTCCTTGATCATTTCGATGATCTGGGCATTGATAAAATGAAGGAAAGCCGAATCATTCTGGCGCACGATGAAGGCATAGGGATCATAGGTAAGCATGCCGCCGACGATTTTGTAGTCATCCGGTTTGGGCGCCTTCGCCTTCAAGCCGCCCAGATGGGTACCGTCGCCACAGTAGGCGTCAATGATCCCCTTTTCCAGGGCCAGCATTCCTTGGGGGTGTTCCTGGTAAACGACGATCGTTGCCGGCGGTTTGATGGCCCCCTTCGTGTTCAAATCCCGGATCGCGGCCTCGTTGGTGGATCCCTGGGCCGCACCGACCTTCTTACCGGCCAGATCCTTGGCACTCTTGATTTTGCTGTTCTTTTTGACCAGCAGTTGCGAACCAGTCAGGAAGACATGAATGGTGAAAGCCACTGTTTCTTCGAGTCCGATGGTGTGCGTGGTGGAGCCGCACTCCATGTCGATTGTGCCGTTGGCTACGAGCGGAATCCGGGTCTTGGGATTCACGGTCTTCAATTCGATCTTCAAGGGCTTAGCCAGCTTTTTTTCCAGAGCTTGCTTGAATTCGTAGGCCATGTCGATGCTGAATCCAACCTGTTCATTCTTTTCATTAAAAAAGCCGAAGGGAATGGCCCCGTCTCTGACCCCTACGACGAACTCACCCCTTTTGGCTATCGTTTCCAGGGTGCCTTCCGCAAAGGCGGAAGCGGTAAGACAGAAGACAACCGCCAGAATGACGCCCGCCGTGTACAAAGATTTCTTCATGTTCCCTCTCCTTTCTTAAAATGTGACAAAGTTGATAGGTTGGCTGCCTGCTCCGCTATGGATCCTCGATTACCCATCAAGAATTTCGGACCTGTGGGTATAGAGTGCAGGAATGCCCCCTGTATGCAGAAAGAGGATCTGTTCCTCCTTCTGAAAATAACCCTTCCGGACCAGATCGATCAGACCAG
The DNA here is from genome assembly GCA_026388375.1 of Deltaproteobacteria bacterium. GTDB lineage: Bacteria > Desulfobacterota > Syntrophia > Syntrophales > UBA5619 > UBA5619. The sequence goes on along the minus strand of JAPLJX010000237.1, from coordinate 3,217 downwards.
CCATGGCCTTGCCTGTATAACAGGGGTCCAGGAGGATTCCCTCCGTTCTGGCCGTGAGCCGGACCGCTTCTGCCATTTCGGGTGTGGGCAGGGAGTAGCCGGGACCCAGATAGGCGTCGAAACAGTTCACGGTATCTCTCGGAATATCGGCGGAAATGCCCATATACGCGGCGGTGCTCCTTACCAGGCGATATACGAGATCTTCCTGATCCCTTTTGTTGCGGACCACATTGATGCCGATGACAGGTATCTGAGCGTGGTTACCGTAAAAGCCCGCAATGAGCCCCGACTGCGTCCCGCCGCTGCCGCTGGCGCAGAGGATATGATCGATGACCAGGCCCAACTCAAAGCACTGGCTCAGAATCTCCTCAGCGCAGGCTACATATCCCATGTCGCCTACGGCATTGGAGCCACCGACCGGAATGATATAAGGTTTCCCGCCTGCCCTTCGGGTCTCGTCGGCCAGCCGCTGCATTTCCCGCATCATGTCGACGCCGCCCGGAACGACGCGGATCTCTTCGGCGCCCAAAAGTCTAAAGAGGAAGATATTGCCACCGGCGTCTGGCTGGTAGCTGCCGGCGATACGCTCCTCCAGAATAAGTCTGCACTTCATACCCTCCCGGACAGCGGCTGCCAGCGTCAGACGGCAATGGTTGGACTGCACGGCCCCGCCTGTGATCAGGGTGTCCGCACCCTGAGCCAGAGACTCGGCAACGAGGAATTCCAGTTTTCGAGTTTTACTGCCTCCGGCTGTCAGACCTAAGAGATCGTCCCTTTTCATATAGAGGGTGGGACCGCCCAACATGGCAGAAAGTCTGGGGAGTTTTGCAATAGGGGTATGACCTTGGGTGTAGCGTCTGCGCGGAAATCTTGCCAGATTCATAACGTATATTCCTCTATCTGCGCTCACCTATATCGTAGGCGACCTAACAGACTTTTCGTGCCCTGTCAACACCTTTTGCCCGCCCCCCAGGGAACCGTATTTTCATCGGTTGTTCGGTTGTCGATCGCCGATTTCCGATTTTCACTGAAGTCTCCACAGCCAGAATGAAAGGGTCACAGGAGGTTTACGCCGCCCTTCTTGATGGCGGCAGTTATCTCTGTTCCGTGAGGACGATGTGAGGCGTCTCATTTTCATTGACAGGTTCTGATAGATCGTGCTACGAACGGCGCCGAGAGTTGTAGAAAGCGCCCGGGCGTTGAAGGAATTCTGGGCAGGCAGTAAATGACTCGATACCAGGGAGGTGAAGGAATTACTTGCTGTTGTTCTTGTTTAGCAAGAGAAATATTCTGTTCATTGAATACGTAGCGACATGAAAGGAGAGTATGATGATTGATTTTTTGGCACACGAGAAGGGAGATCTGGTTGGTGTAGCGACAGTGGACATCAAGTCAGGTCAGGTAGCAAAGGGCGTTTACATGGATTCGCAGGAGCCGGTAGAGGTCAAGGCAGTAATGGATATTCCGCTGGGGCATAAGATTGCCTTGGCAGACATGAAGGTCGGTGATACCGTCCTTAAGTACAGCACTGATATAGGAAAAGTAGTTGCACCCATCCGCAAGGGCGAGTATGTCCATATCCATAATCTGAAGACGAAGAGGTGGTAACCATGAATATAAATGAGTTTCTCGGATATCGTCGTGAAAACGGCCGTGTAGGTGTAAGAAATCATGTAATAATCCTTCCGCTTGATGACCTTTCCAATGCTGCATGCGAAGCGGTAGCCAATAACGTCAAAGGAACGATGGCTCTCCCGCATCCTTACGGCAGGCTCCAGTTCGGTGCTGACCTTGATCTTTTTTTCAGCACCCTGATTGGCACCGGCAGCAACCCGAACGTTGCTGCAGTCGTTGTTATCGGTATTGAAGATGAATGGACCAACCGTGTCGTTGAAGGCATTGCGAAAACCGGCAAGCCGGTTGTGGGTTTCGGTATTGAGAAGCACGGCCAGCATAACACCATTATGCGCTCGTCCAAGGCGGCACAGGAGTATGTGCAGTGGGCATCGGAAAAACAGCGCGAGGTGTGCAAGATTCAGGAGCTTTGGGTCTCCACGAAGTGCGGTGAATCCGATACCACATCGGGCATCGCTTCCAATCCGACTGCCGGCAATGCATTTGACAAGCTGTATGCCAAAGGCTGCACATTGGTGTTCGGCGAAACAACGGAAATAACCGGGGGAGAACACCTTGTCGCAGCACGGTGCGTTGACCAGAAGGTCCGCGACGGCTTCATGTTCATGTTTAACCGCTATCAGGACGTGATTAATCGCCACAAGACTTCGGACCTCTCCGACTCACAGCCGACAAAGGGGAACATTGCGGGCGGTCTGACCACAATTGAAGAAAAGGCACTCGGCAACATTCAGAAGATCGGTAAAAAGTGTATCGTTGACGGCATTCTGGACAAGGCTGAAGCTCCGACGGGTCCGGGCCTCTGGTTTATGGATTCCTCGTCCGCCGCGGCTGAAATGGTTACTCTGGTTGCTGCTGCCGGCTTTGTGGTACATTTCTTCCCGACCGGACAGGGCAACGTTATTGGCAACCCGATTATTCCTGTTATCAAACTGAGTGCGAATCCCAATACGGTCCGCACCATGGTTGAGCATATTGACGTTGACGTATCGGGGCTTCTGCAGAATAAACTTACGCTGGATAAGGCCGGCGATATGCTTTTGGAAATGATGATACGGACGGCCAACGGCAGAAATACCTGTGCCGAAGCTCTCGGGCATCGCGAGTTCGTTCTTACTCGCCTCTACGAGAGTGCTTAGGATGTGCAACAAAATTAGTGGAACATTTACCGTTTGTGGTGAGCTTGTCGAACCATGAAGGGATGCCCTTCAACAGGCTCACCACGAACGGATTATAGAAAGAACACCCGCTGACCCTATGGCTGATAAAAATAGGTGGTGTTGGCGTTGGGGATGATGGCCAGACTAGGTTTTCCGGTAAAATTCGCCACCCAGCGTTCCACCATATTCTGCGGATCGCAGGCCCGCAAATGGCACTTCTGTAAGACCCCCGGGTCCATATCCGTAGCGACGGCCACATTAAAAGCGACCAGAGTTCTGCTGAAAAGAAAAGACTTGTGCGCTCCCATCTTGAACCCCGTCCTTTTGAAGTCCTCCAAGGCGGCCTCCGGTGTTGGAAAACGGGAGACATACTCAAAATAGACATCATCCCCCACTCCCTGGGGACAGGCCGCGAGCAGCAG
>JAPLJX010000364.1 GCA_026388375.1 Deltaproteobacteria bacterium | reverse complement strand
GACGCGATGTGTCCTGCTGTTCATCCATCGTTCCGCCCGCAGTCCGCGGGCATGGAGGTCAAATGCAGGTTCCGTCGCCCGCAGTCGGAACATGCCGCAGCCCGTGCGACAGAATCATGATGAGCGCCATCGAAAGCATGACAAAACCGGCGGCGATGTAAAACAGGGCGTCAAACCCAGCGCCGGACGTAATCAGTATTCCGCCCAGATAGGGCATGACGAAATAGGCCGCATGCATGGCAAACAGGGTCATGTTGGTGTTGAGACCCCGCAGAGACGGCGGAGAAGCCGAAAAGAGCAGGGCATTCAGAAGCGGCAGAATCACGCCCAGGCATAGCCCGTAAGCGGCGGCCAGCAGGTAATAGTACACCGGAAAGGTTGCGTGGGGGAGCAGGATCAGACACGGGATCAACAGCGCCAGTGACTTCTGCAGCGTGGATAGCTTGTTCATCCGGTCAAACAGGGCAGTGCCGAAGGCGCGCACCGCGATCATGGTTGCCATGGAAACGGTGAAAAAAAGTCCCACATCGCCGGTACGGATCTGCAGGGAGAGATCCTTCATGAAGTAAAAGAACGTCGCATGGGCGAGGTAGATCAGGAAGATGGCCGAGAGCAGAAAAAAGACGGACCGGAGCCTAAAATTCTCCCGGATCTCGGAAAAGGTCGGACGGCGCAGCAGAACGCCGTCCATGCCGCGAAGGGCATCGCCGATACGCCTTCGCACCATAGCCAGGAGGAAAATCGCGGCAACGGAAAAGATCGAGACGGCCGCATAAATATCGGCTTCACTGCGCACAAAAGGAAGCAACGCTTCGAACAGGGGCGGGATCACGGCATAGGGGATCATCGTCGCGATGCTGATGGCGCTGAACCCCTGGCCGCTCTTTTCGCCGGGGATAAAGTTCACGACGAGGGCGATCGCCGCCGAGGTGAGGAGAACAAAGACCGCCCCGTGGACGATGCGCAGCACGATCATGGCCGGGACGGTTATCACCCACAGGTAGGCGCACGAGACCGCAATCAGCAGGAGCAGCGAGATGATCAAAACGGCCATGACATTGCGCACGTGCAGCCAGGGAAGGACGAGCAGGCGCAGGATAAAGGCCGACATGGGTTCCAGTCCGACGAGAAAGCCCCGCCATGCGGGGGGAATCCCGATGGCGCCCTGGTAATGATAGAAACTGTAAAACACACTGACGTTGCAGAACGCCGCCGCGATAATCAGGCAGAGGGCGAGAAATTCAAAGGTAAACAGGCTCCGTGTTTTCGGCATGGGGTTCATGGGAATCGTCTTACGTTTCCAGGGTTTTTTTCAGCGCCGCGACGAAGGCTTCCATCGCCTCCATCTTCGCCAGGGAGACCCGGATGTGATTCGGGTAGCGAAAACCCGTCATCGGCCGGATCATGATCCCTTCCCGCATCATTTTCCGGTAGGCCAGGGTGTCGCTCCCCGGCAGCTTCACGATCAGGTAATTCCCCTCGCCCGAGATGATCGGCAGCCTGAGCTTCGCCAATTCCTTGCGCAGAAAAGCCCGGCTTTCGCGAACGAGCGCACGCGTCCGCCGGATATGGCCCGTATCGTCCCGAAACGCCGCCAGAGCCGCTTCCTGCGCGAGGCGATTGACGGAATAGACAACGCAGGTCCGGCGGATCATGTCGACAACGGCGAGATCGCCCACGAGGTAGCCGATGCGCAGCCCCGCAATCCCGTACATCTTGGAAAAGGTCCGAAAGACGACGAGGTTCGGATAATCGCTGAGCAGGGAGACGCCGTCCGGGTAGTCCTCCTGCTCCACGAACTCGAAGTAGGCCTCATCGACAACGACGATGCGTTCGCCCCCGACGGCGTCGAGAAAGGCCTTCAGTCGCTCCTTCGACCAGTAGCTCCCCGTGGGGTTGTTCGGATTGCAGACGAAGAGAATTTTCGTGTTCGGGTCGATCGCCCGGAGCATCCCGATATCGTCGAATCCCTCGTCCTTGAGCGGAATCACGCGCGCCTCGATCCCGGAGAAGACCGCCACCCACTCATAGACGGCGAAGGTTTTGTCTGCCGTGACGATGTTGTCCCCCTGCGTGCAGAAGGCCTTGATCACGAAGGCGATGACCTCGTTGGCCCCGTTGCCCACGAGAACCTGATCGGGGTCGAGGCCGTGGAAGGCGGCGATGGCCTCTCTCAGGTAGTAGGAATCGCCGCTCGGATAGAGTGCACCCTGGGGCGGCGGAAAGCGTCGGATCACCTCCTGGGCGCCGGGCGGGGGACCTAAGGGATTCTCGTTGTTGTTCAGGCGGAAAAGTCTCTCACTCCCGTAGAGCTTCATCAGCTCCGCATCGGGCTTGCTCGGGATATAGGGATCGAATTCCCGGACATACGCCGGGACGAGGGCGTCAAGGTTCGGTCGCATCATGATGCTGGAAGATGACGAGATCCGCCTGGCCGGCAAAGGGCAGGAGGATCTCCGGTTGAAAGCGGTTGGCCGTCAGGACGGGGATCATTTCCGCATGCCAGGGAACGCCCAGATCGAGCTCGAAAAAGAGATTGAGAAACCCCTCCTTCCGGATAAAGCGGATGTGCCTTTCGAGATTGGCGGTGAAATCTGCGCCGGGCAGGAGCGGCCGGAGGGTCGCGTCCGCCCTTTCACACTGCAGTTCGGCGCTAAAAAGGGAAAATCCGAGACGCGTCTCGCCCATGTTCCTCAGCGTCCGGATGTTTCGCGCGAGGACGAGCCGGTCATACGCTTGTTCAAGCCAGGCTGTAAGTTCCCCCTGGGACCAGACATCGCACCCCGGATCCTCGTGGAGGTGGCGGAAGAAGAAGGGGTGTTCGGCCGGCGGACGGTTTGGTGCATAGTGAACAAGATGGCCGAGGGGTTCGAAACGGTCCTCCAGGGCCGGGGGAAGTCCGGAGCGGCTGAGCAAACCCAGAGCCTTGGTGCGGGCGATCCGGCTGAGGCAGGCGTCGAGAAGCGTTTCCGCCGTGACCTTTCCTTCCCCCGCGTGCAGGATATAGGGGCCGAAGGCTTCGACAATCCGTTCCATCCGGTCCCGGAAGAGGACGCCTCCGACGATTCCCTTTTTCGCATTCATCGCCGTGATCAGCCTGTATTCGCCCCCGGCGACCATGTCCGCCAGCCGCCCGGGACAATCGAAGAAAGACGGCAGACCCGGCGCCTCGGAGCATTGCCTCACGAGGAGCGCAAATCGTTTCACACCTTCGCCGTCTGCCGTTTCCAGCGTCAGTGTATTCGGGGCCTCCGGACAGGGAAGTCTTTCCACAATCTTCGGGTAGGTTTTCTCCTTGGTTACGGCCAGGCTGATCCGGTTCGCCTTCTCCACGGTAAGGTGAAGGCGTTCAACGGAGCGGGAAGCGATCATGAGCCCCATATCCTTGAGATCGCCTTCGTCTTCGCAGATTCCCGTGGAAGCGACGTTGAGGCCTCGCAGGTTCAGCTCGGGCGCGGAGAAATGGAAGGTCAGACGCGTGTAATAAAGACCGTTGAAGCACTCGATATCCAAGGCATTCTCCGGGCAGACGGCGGTGCAGAGATATATGAAAATTTCTTCCGAGGCCAGGCCGAGCTTCAGGGCATCCTTCTCTCCCATACCGAAAGCAGCCGCTCCCGCTTCCACGAACCGGGTGACAACGGAAACATAGGACGGGCGTGCGGTGAGGCTCAGTTTGAGGATTCGGTTCCTAGTTTCGTCCATCATTTCCTTTGCTCCGGGGATCTTTTTTCCCAAGGAAGGCTGTACGGGCGGCAGTATAGGAGAAAGGACTCAGCGAGTCAATCCCTCCGGCTGCTAAAAAACCGTTTTTTTTAGAGCCTCCCCGTTACATGACGGCGGTTTCCTTTTGCGACGTTTATCCGTTGATCGGCGTATGGCCTTGTGCTATACCGCAAATCAGCGTTTAATAATACCATGGCGCAGGGCCTTTGAACATGGATTTTATGGGTACATCGTCGGCCGTTGCGATGCCCGGAAGGTCAGCATGACGAACCCCTTCATCCCCAAGATCGGCCGTTCGGTTCCCCGAGCGGAGGCCGCCGCCAAGGTGACGGGGGCGGAGAAATACGCCGTGGACCATTACGGCGAGGGCCTCCTCTGGGCCGGCGTCCGGCGGGCGGGAGTTCCCCACGGCCTCATCCGGAATGTGGACGCAACCGAGGCCAGGGACCTTCCCGGCGTCGTTGCCGTCCTCACCGGAGGGGATGTTCCGGGAACCAACCGGCAGGGCATCGTCCACAAGGACCAGCCCGTTCTGTGCACCGATAAGGTCCGGCATTGCGGCGACGCCGTCGCCCTGGTGATTGCCTCCGATCGGAAGATTCTGGAAACGGCCCTCTCGCTCATCAAGGTGGATATCGACCCCTTGCAGGGGATTTTCGGGATCGACGACGCCCTTGCCCTTGGCGCGCCCCTGGTCCATGAAGAGCACGCTGGCGGCAACATCCTTCTCCAAGCGGAGATCCGAAAGGGAAGCGCCACGGAGGCGTTCGGAGCGTGCGATGTCGTCATCGAAGAGACCTTCGAGGTTCCGGTTGTGGCCCACGCCTTCCTGGAGACGGAAAACGGCGTTGCCTGGCAGGCGCCGGACGGGCAGATTGTCCTCGTCGTCTCCACCCAGGCCCCCTTCCGAGACCGGTGGGAGATCGGTCACGCCCTGGGCATTCCGATGGAGCGAATCCGCGTGATTGGCCCCTACCTGGGCGGGGCGTTTGGCGGCAAGGACGGCGCCACGGTTCAGTGTTTCCTCGTCCTCGCCGCGATGCATGCGGGAGGCCGGCGCGTCAAGATGTGGTGGGACCGGGAGGAGAGCATGCTGGCCGGATACAAACGCCACGCCGCACGCCTGCACTACCGCCTGGGCGCGAAGGCCGACGGGACGCTCCACGCCCTCCACTGCCGGCTCTATTACGATACCGGCGCCTACGCCCACTTGGGCGGCGAAGTGATGGCCATGGGGATGGAGCACGCCGCCGGTCCCTACCGGATTCCCCATACCCTGATCGAAGGCTGGTGTCTCTATACGAACCATCCTGTCGCCGGCGCCATGCGCGGTTTCGGCGTGGCCCAGGTGAGCTTCGCATGCGAAGGGATGATGGATCGCCTGGCCGACCGTTTGGGGATGGACCCGTTGAACCTCCGCCTGAAGAACGCCTTCCGACAGGGGGATCAGAATGCCTCCGGCGTGACGCTGACCGGCGCCACCGGAATCGTTCCCTGCCTCGAAGCGGTGCGGGAGCACCCGCTTTGGCGTGAAAGAGGATCCTGGATCGCCGCGGCGGGCGCTTTCAAGAGAAGAGGCGTGGGAATCGCCGCCGTCTTCAACGCGATGGGGTACGGCCGGGGGCTTCCCGACTCGGCGATTGCCAAGATCGAACTCACGCCAGAGGGAACGATCCGCCTTTACTGCGGCGTCTCCGACATGGGGCAGGGAAACGCCACCGCCTTCTTCCAGATTGCGGGGCAGATCCTCTGTCAGGAAAACACCGCCATCGAACTCATCCAGCCCGACACGGCGCGAACCCTTCCCTCCGGTTCGGCGTCGGCCGGGCGGACGACGTACACCTACGGCAACGCGCTGATCCGCGCCTGCGAAGAGCTCCGCCGGCGGATCGTCGGCCGGGCGGCCCTGGGGCTCCTCGTCGATACGCTGGACGATCTGGAATTGCTCCCCGGGCGGGTCCGGCATCCGGCGACAGGACGGGAAATCCCCCTCGCGATGCTCGCGGCGACGATGAGCGAACCCGAACGAATCTGCATCAGCCAGTTCCTGATGCCCGTGGTGCGGGACGTCCCGGATACGGGGAAGGCGTTCGCGATCGGGTTCCCCCACCTCCTCTATGCCCATGCCGCGCACGTCGCCTGCGTGGAGGTGGACGAACTCACGGGGACGGTCGACGTCAAGGCTTATCTTGCCGTAACGGAGGCGGGACGGGTCCTCAACCCGCAGGGTTTCGAGCAGCAGGTCCAGGGCGCCGTCGCCCAGGGGATCGGCTACACCCTGTGCGAAGAGGTTAAATTGGAGCAGGGCCGTGTCCTGACGCCGGATCTGGCCACATACATCATCCCCTCGGCGCCGGATATCCCGGAGATGATCTCGCTTGCCGTGGAGACGGAAGAGCCCTCGGGGCCCTACGGCATGAAGGGCGTGGGTGAGGTGGGGACGAACGGCCCTCTGCCGGCCATTGCCGGTGGGGTGGCCCGGGCCTGCGGCGTCGGGGGGCTCCGCCGGGCGCCGCTGACGGCAGAGCGTGTCTTGGAGGCTTTGCGACAGAAACACGAGGTTCGCAGGGACGAAGATGAATGAATCTGCGGGACGTCTCATGAACATCCGGTTTACGATCAACGGCAGGGAAGCGACGGTCGAGGCACTCCCGGACAGGCGGGTCGTGGATCTCCTGCGGGAAGATCTGGGCCTCACGGGAACGAAAGAGGGCTGCGGAAGCGGGGAATGCGGGGCCTGTATGGTCCTGATCGACGGCGAACCCCGGCTTTCCTGTTTGATGCTCGCCGCACAGTTAGAGGATAGGGCGGTTACGACGATCGAAGGACTGGCGAACGGAGACGGACTGCACCCCGTACAGGAGGCCTTTGTCCGTTGCGGCGCCGTCCAGTGCGGGTTCTGCTCGCCGGGGATGATGCTCGCGGCGTCGGCCCTGCTGACGCAGACACCGGACCCTACACGCGACCAGATCCGGGAAGGGCTCGCCGGGAATCTCTGCCGTTGCACGGGGTATCAGAAGATCGTGGACGCCGTGGAAACGGCGGCCCGAAGCACGGGCCGGGTCGCCGATCCCGGCGCCTCGCTGGCGCCTTCCCGGCTGCTGCATCTTTCCGGGGGAGGTGGCGTGGGTAGCCATGAGGGAAAGGTGGCGCAGGGAACGGAAGAGGATTCCCTGGACGCGCCCGTCGGCGTCACGTTCCGGACGAGGGGAGCGCGGGCGACACAGGTCTTTCTGCCGGAAGATCTGGATGCTTTGTGGTCCTGTATGGCGGAGCATCCGGCGGCGCGGGTGTTTGCCGGCGGGACGGACCTGCTCGTACAGATGCGCGCGCGACGGGAGGACGCCCCTGTCCTTATCGGCCTCGAACGGATCGTCGAATTGCAGGGCGTTCGGGAGACGCCGTCCGGTCTCTGGATCGGCGCTGGAAACAGCCATCGGCGTCTTTTGGACGATCCCCGAATCCGCAAAGATTTCCCTGTTCTGGCCCAGGCGCTACGGGCCCTGGGTTCACCTGCGATCCGCAATATGGGGACCATCGGGGGCAATCTCTGCTCGGCCTCTCCGGCCGGGGACGCGCTGCCGCCTCTTTACGTCCTCGGGGCGGAGCTTGAACTGAGCACACGAAGCCGCCGCCGGACCGTTCCGATCAACACCTTCATCACCGGTCCGGGAAAAACTGTGCTGCGCCCGGGAGAAATCCTGACGGGAATCCGGCTGAACAGGCCGGACGGGTACGAGATCCATCATTATGAAAAGGTCGGGCAGCGCAAGGCCCTCGCCTGTGCGATCGCCAGCATGGCCGCCCTGCTGAAGATATCCCCCACGGGGGAGATCGAGGCCGCCCGGTTCGCCTGGGGCAGCGTCGGACCGACCGTCGTCACCTCGGCCGAGGTCGAGGCGACGCTCATCGGCGAGCGGCTCTCCCCCGCCGTCCTCGAAACGGCGACCCGCCTGGCGCGGCAGGCAATGTCCCCCATCGACGACCTCCGGGCGTCGGCGAATTATCGACGCCGGGTCTCCGGGAACCTGCTGTTGCGTCTCGGGATCGATCTTCAAAAAACCTTCCCGTCATCCGGACCCTTTTCCCAGGGGAGCTCGCCGTCGTCATAGGAGCGGGAGAGGAGTTCCTTCGCCCGTTCCCAGTCGGGGACGGGGACGAGGATCTTCACCTCGCCCAGGCCGTCGACCGTGATCGCATAGATCGTCCCGGCGGCTTCGTAGCGTAGCCGGGTCCGGATGCCGTCGCTTGCGAGCCTGCCCGTGATGAGATTCGCCTGTGGCGATCACCTCCCAAAGCTCATCGTTCGTTTCATTCATGATCCCGGTCTCCTTCAGTTCAAAGAGGGCTGTTCAAAAATGCCCGAAAGCAAAGCCTCCGAAATCCTGAGGAGTGAGACGTACTTTATTGTACGTCGCAGCGACGAAGGATGAGGGAACGCCGCAGGGGGCGTTTTTCAACAGCCCGTCAGAAGATCCCGTCGAGGGGCGTCCCGCAATTAGGGCAGGCTGATCCCTTCAGATCCAGCCGTTCGATGGAGAAGCTATAGCGGCCGATGAGGAGCCGGCCGCAGTTGGCGCAAAGGGTGTTCTCCCCTGGATCTCCGGGGATGTTTCCGCTGTAAACGTATTTCAGCCCGGCGGATTTGCCGATCTCTGCGGCCCGGTGAATCGAGGAAGCCGGCGTCGGCGGTGTCTGGGTCATCCGGTACTGGGGGTGGAAGCGGCTGATGTGC
>JAPLJX010000442.1 GCA_026388375.1 Deltaproteobacteria bacterium | reverse complement strand
GTTTGCTGCTCTCGCGGAAATTCTCTATGAAATCAATAGTATATACAGTAGTGATCGGTGTATCTACCCGCACCGTTCCCGCGGATCGGGAGAGTGTTAAAATAATATGGCGTATTGACCAAAGACCACCGTTTTCGAAAAAGGGTTCAGGGGTTTGTGCTGATTCCTTCCTGAGGTCCACAAGCCACCATTTTTGTTTTTCATAGTGGATTTTTCATGGAAATCGTGATAGTCAAAACACGTATGATACTTTAGCGATTAAGATTCCTAAACCCTTTCAATCCTTTGATGAGGGTGCCATGGACGGATGACCTAAGACCCGTTTCTCGAAAAGAGTGCGGGTTTTATTGTTAAAGAGGATCTGTTGTTTAAGGTGGTGAATGATATGAATGTTATTGATATTGCATCTTCATTGAAGAAATATCTAAATCAAAGCCACGAAATTCTTTTTTATCCCTCTTCGGGAGTGCCCAAAGAAAATATTTTCAGCCTTGATTATGATGTCTTTATTTTTTCAGATAAAGACCCCAAACTATCCTATGATTTAAATATGAAGGATAACCACTCGTATAAATTATTGCCTAATATGGATAAAATAAATATATTTAAAATATCAGATAAAATTGGTTATTTTTGTTCTGTAGATAACAATAATGTTTTAAAAGCCATAGAGAAGTGTTCATTAAAAATATCATGCCTTGTGGGTGTAAATGATGGATGTTGTGAAGGTGGAAATGGCGAATGTATAAATAGAAATAATTGGTTGTGTCTGGCATTTAATCTATTTCCTGATAAAGGTGGCATGTATATTACTGATCATTATATTGGAGATTCTCCAGAGTATGATGCGGTCCCCCAGGACTTTAGTATGGAAGAATTTTAAACCCTGACCATTGGACGGTGGGTTGCCAATCAAACACATAATTGTGGTTTTAATAAAACAGTAAATGAAATTTTTAAACCCCGATTTTCCGATTTAACGGTAGTGTATGAAATAAGGAGAAGATCATAGCTTTCCCCTTTCTATCTTGAGTAATTGCAGCCATCTATTATAACAGTGATAGGTGAGCATGTTATGGCGCATCATACATTGAACTATGAACAATCTATCTATAGGACATATCATCACCGCATCCATCTCATCGTTGCGTCATCTCCAGGGGGATGAAATCTGGCAAATCACCAGAGTCAACAATGATATTAGGGGGACTGTCTGGGTGCCGGAGCTTGCCCCTTCCCAAGCGCTTTTCAAGCATCACCAGAGCGAATGGAAAGAACAACCTCCTGAAACCTGGTGGCCAGCATACGAAAAAAGGTTCAATGACGAGTTAAAGACGGATGAAAAACTGGGTGCGCTGCGAAGGCTGTGGCATATAATCGAGGCTGGGAAAACGATCACACTGGTTTGTTTCTGCTCCGATCCGCGCTATTGCCACCGTCGCTTGGTCGGGATCTTCCTTCAGCAACACGGCGTGACCGTCGAGGAATTTGACAAGAGCACTCTGAATGATGGGGCTCCGCAACAGCTTGTTTTATTTTAGAAGGAGGGATCTGCGTGGAAATTTTTACGATCGGGTTTGCAAAAAAGAACCTAAAAACGTTCATCAAAAAGCTGGCGGTGGCCGGTGTAAAAAAAGTCATTGATATTCGCCTCCACAACACCTCCCAACTGGCCGGTTATGCGAAGAAGGATGATCTCGAATATATCCTGAGCCTCGTCGGCATCGGTTACGAACACCATCCGGAATTGGCGCCCACGGAAGAGATCCTGGACGGCTACAAGAAAAAGAAGCTATCCTGGCAGGATTATGAAAGGAAATTCAAGGACATCCTCGTCCAGAGAAATCCGATTCAAAGTGTAAAAATAATGGGCGAGCAGGGGCCTATATGTCTGCTCTGCGCGGAAGATAAGCCCGTTCAGTGTCACAGACGTCTTGTCGCCGAATATTACGCAGCGCATAGGGAGGGAGTTCAAATCAGACACTTATAAAATTGGGACAACCATTGAGGAGAAGGCGATGGCAAAAGAAATCGAGTTTCTCTGCTTAGCTAATTCGCGAAGAGAAGGTGGTCGATGCGTCGCAGGGATTGATCTGGGAACCGATAAGTGGGTCAGACTTGCCAAATCCGATGGTAGCCCTTTTTCTGCATCCGAGATATCTTACAAAAACGACGAATCACCGAGACCGCTGGATAAAATCAAAATCCGTGTTATTAAACCTCAAGTATCCTATTTTCATCCCGAAAACTGGATCGTAGATGAACGATTTCGTTGGGAGAAAATCGATCAAGACAGTCTTAAAGCGCATTCTCAATACACAGATAAAAGCACCCCTTTTTATTTAAAGATCCCTGTGACTGTTTAAGCGCCAAAGATTTACAGAGCAACCCGTTGCTAAGGTCATTAATGCTCATCCACAAGAAAGCAGTTATATTTCAAAAAACATGGTCTGAATGGAAAAAAAACCCCAAGTACGCGCCAAGTTTACATATCGAGGTCATGAGTACAATCTCGTTGTGACCGATGACACATGGGGAAAAAATTTCAGCATTCCCTCTGGTCCATATTGGAATTTTGACAATTATCCATTCAATGGATCATTTCACCTGGTCGTCGGCATAGGAGAAGATTACAAAGGGCGCCATTACAAACTTGTCGTAGCCGTGATTACAAATGTTAATAACAAATTGCTTAGCGATTTTAAAAGAGATTCTCAGTCTGATCCGGAGCGTGCCATAAATGAACCTGGTCTATTTCTGGCGGATTCCCTTGGAAAAAAGGAATACACCTGCCAGATACTCAACGCCAAGTTCGTCCTAATTCCTGCCGGTATGTTCATGATGGGATCACCTGAAGATGAGCCGTGGAGAGCAGGTAACGAAACGCTGCGCCAAGTGACGATCAGTAAACCTTTCTACCTTCAAACGACGCCGGTTACCCAAGGGCAATGGGAAAAAGTGATGGGGGAAAACCCGTTATGGGTTACAGGAGATGACAACTTTCCGGTCGAGAAAGTATCTTGGAACGATGTCCAGAAATTCATCCGGAAGATCAATGAAATGGAGGGAACAGAGAAATACCGATTACCGACAGAGGCAGAGTGGGAATATGCCTGTCGGGCAGGAAGCACAACAGCGTATTGTTTCGGGGATGATCCCGGCCGTCTTAATGAGTATGCCTGGTATGCTGATAATTCAGGAGACAAGACCCACCCCGTAGGACGGAAGAAGCCAAACGATTGGGGTCTGTATGACATGCACGGGAATGTGGGGGAATGGGTGCAGGATCGGTATGATGATGATGATTGGGATTATCCGCCATCAGGTCTCGTGACAGACCCACCTGGGCCATCCTCGGGCTCGTCCCGTGCGCTTCGTGGCGGCTCCGGGCATAGCTACGCCGGGGTCTGCCGATCAGCGAATCGCGACATCACCTTCCCGGATAGGCGCGTCGACTACCTGGGCTTTCGCCTCCTCAGGACACGTTAGCTTTTTTTCCTTTTTACATTTTGGGAAAAAAAGCAGGGCCAGAGTCCTGCGCCCTATCAGAAAGGTTTTTATCCGGCCATATAAAGATGCACCCGGCTGCCTTTACATGGAATAAATAAAGCGCCCATAGCGCCGTGCCGTGCATACGGCAGGCGATGGGTGTAGTACTTTATGGCAGGGCGACAGCCCTGTTCGCGACACAGTGGGCAGTTGTAGAGGCGGTCTCTATTTGAAGTGGTAATCCTCACCTTGGTTCCAAACTGAATATCGTATAGTTGTAGATAACGTACCATACACCACGTAAAACAAAATGAATTTATCCTTGAGGTAGCTCATGTTTTCCGGCTGTCGACCGGCAACAAACAAATTCAATAGAATTCTGCCATCAAGCTCTATTCCCGGGATTTTTAGATAATTCACCACGGTGACAAACAAAAATATGGTCGATTACCGTGGAACGGGTGCGGACCAGATCACCCGGCAGCTTTTGTCCAGCTTTGTACCAGCCTGTCAGATATTGGCTCGTAATCACCGGAATACCGACACTGCGGGCCAGAAAGGGTTTTCTGATTTTCATAGCAATATAAAATTGTTACACTGAGAGGCGTTGGGGTATTTGAATATGGGTGGACAGATTTGAAATCCGTCCACTTTTCTTATCTGTAACCACTTCTTGGTTTTTTCTTTGCCTTTTGTCCCCGCTTCTGATATGCTTTCAACATGAACAAGAAACAGCGGAAGACCCTTACCGACATTTACGAAAAACCAACCCGCTGCGATGTCTCATGGCGGAACGTCGAATCTCTTTTTAAGGCGATAGGGTCAGATATTTTTGAAGGTGAGGGGTCGCGTGTTTCGGTAGTTTTCAATAAACGGGTTCTGAATATCCACAAACCGCACCCGAGCGGCGACATGAAAAAATATGCTGTCGAAAAAATAAGGGATTTCTTGAACATCATAGGGGTAAAACCATGAGTAAAAACTATTTGAAATACAAGAAGTACGTCGGGACCGTTCAGTTTGACGCCGATGATCGTATCTTTCACGGGCATGTCTTGGGCATCAATGATGTCATAAGCTTTGAAGGCTCGTCGGTGGCGGAGCTTGAGCAAGATTTCAAGGCGGCCATTGACGACTATTTCGAGACATGCCGGAAAATCAGTAAGGAACCGGAAAAACCTTTCAAAGGGGCCTTCAATCTTCGGCTCGATCCGTCTCTCCATGAGATACTTGTGACCGGCGCCCTGAGCGAGGGGAAGACCTTGAACGCCTTTGTCAAGGACGTTCTACAAAAGGCCTTTTCGGAGACGCACGCCTGAAGAATCATATCGAATTGCCTCAAATAAAATGTTACCGAAGGATTGACTAAAAAGGGAAAACAGGTCTGACTTGACACCGCACGATTCAGACCGTATAGTACCCGCCATTGTTCGAATCGCTGACCGGGAGAATCTATGCTGGTGAAGAAAATCCCGCATTCCGGGCGAGAACAGGGGAGGGCTTAAGGATAACCCGATGGTTAACTGTACTGTAATCGACATGCCCACCGCAGAACAGAGCCGGCTGATCGCGGGGCTTTACCGCGCACAGGGCTGGCGACAGGCGTGCGATGACGATAGTCCGCAATGGATTCGGAAGCTTGTCGCGGGAAGTCACTGTTTCGTCGTCGCCCTGGAAGGAGAGGATATCGTGGGAATGGGAAGGGCAATCAGCGATGGCATCAGCGACGCCTACATCCAGGATCTGACCGTCCGCAGCAACCGCCGGAATCAGGGCATCGGCAGCAGAATCCTCCGGACCATCCTGGAGCGTCTCCATGCCGACGGCCTGCGCTGGATCGGGCTCATTGCTGAACCCGGTTCAGCAAACCTTTATCGCCACGCCGGCTTCCGAGAGATGCCCGCCGCCGTTCCGATGCTGATGATCCGTGAATCATGAACTTTAAGCCGGTTGCCGTCGACGATTATGGGATCCTAAAGCCGTTCTTTACCGGACATCCTTACAGTCTCTGCGTCTATTCTCCCGCCTCCCTCATCGCCTGGAGCTTCCGTTCGTTCAAGGCCTATTACGCCATTGAGGAAGGAAAACTCTTCATCGCCGGTGAAATGGAAGAAAATCCGGAAAATCGCCATCTCATCCTTCCCCTTGCGCAAGAACGGCTCTCTTCACCTGCCGAGCTGCACCGGTATGCCGAAAGGATGGGTTTCGAACGGTACTGGCGCGTCCCCGCGGATTACATGGAGACGCTGGATCGTTCGGAACTGGAGGCCCTCTTTGTCATGGAAGAGCAGAAGGGATACGAGGATTACATCTATCTGACGGAGGATCTGATTCATCTCAAAGGAAACAAGTATTCAAAAAAACGTAACCTTATCAATCAGTTTACAAGAGAATATCTGAGAAGGGACCGCGTGGTGGTGGAAGAGATTCATTCGAAAGATGTTGAGGAATGTCTCCAATTTCTCAAGATCTGGTGCGAGCAGCACGACTGTGACGCCGATCCGGAAAGCGATCTGGCTTGCGAAAAGAATGCGGTGACCACAGCGCTCGAGAACATGGAGCGTCTTGAATGGAAGGGTCTCCTGATCCGTGTGGACGGTCGGGTGTCTGCTTTTGGAATCGGGGCGCCATTGAACGAGACGACCGCCACACTCAATTTCGAAAAGGCCGATTCCGGAATCAAGGGCCTGTATCAGTTTCTCGACAATGAATGCGCCAAAAGGCTCTTCCGCGAGTTTCGCTATGTCAATAAGGAGAGTGACATGAACCTGCCCAATCTGGCTGAATCCAAACAGTCCTACAACCCCGTCCTCCGCATCAAGTCCTACGCCCTGACCCTCCGCTGAGGGATTTTAAACTCGGGAATTCGGCTGAACGGCCACATCCCTAAATTATCTAAGGGCCTCCTTCTCCATAAATCGGCCATCTGCCAATCCTATTGGCCCGTACGTGGGTAGAGGACCATGTAGAATAATCTTTTGCTCTCTACAACAATGTGGGTTAGTTTGGCGTCATAAACGGGTCCGTTTTCCGGGTGCCCTTTTAACTTTAACCTGAGGGTGGTAAAATTCGACATTCTTGGCCTTACTTGGCGGATAAGATCTATGAACGCCTGACCCTCATGAGGAACGAGAAAGTCCTGGATATTACCATCCTGAAGGTCGGCGCGGCTTTTTTTCGTTATTTCTCGTGCTTGCTCCGTGAAACCGCAGATCCGTCCATCATCTGCGGTTAGGAAGATAATGCTCTCCTTATATTTCCGTGCCTCCAATTGGTTTTTTTCCTGTCTCATCCAGAAATAGGCATCCTGCAATTTCTGATTGGTCACTTCGATTTGTTGGTAAAGTTGTTTCAGATTCTTTTCTGCCAGCTTACGTTCTTTATTCTCCTTCTTAAGATTTTTCAGCGCGTGGTTGAGTTCGTTATTTTTTCCATGTAATTGCTCCGTTCTGTCAAAGACTTGTCTTTCCAGTGTCTGGTTGAAGGCCTCCAGCTTCTTTTTGGCGGCACTCAGTTCTTTGCATGATCTTTCCAGATCTTCGATAAGCTGCGTGAGTTTGAATTCGCGGCTTTCGACTTTAACGATCATCATGCCAAAAGACTCCGCGAGTTCCGAGATCGGTTTGGGATAAGCGGATGTTACCGTTAATTCAAAGAGCTTCTTGGCGTGTGCGTAATTTCCCCGGGAGATCTGTTTTGTCAGACCGGTCAGTTTATGCAGCAAGGCCCTCTCTGGATTTTCCTGAGTTCGTTTTATCGGCGTTTTTCTTTTCATGATGTAGGCTCCCGGATCGAGAAGGTTGTGCTTGCCATTATAGAGGAATCAAAATCAAGTCCTACGCCCTGACCCTCCGCTGAGGGATTTTCAACTTTAGGAATTCGGCTGAACCGCCACATCCCTCATCTTGAGCTGGATATCCGCGTTGCCGTTCCAGGTATTGATTTGCGGTGTGAATACGATATCCAGGACCGCCGCGGAGAGTTCCGGAAGGTATTGTCCCCTGCTGAACCAGATGGAGTTCCGGGATACGCCGTCATGGCTGACGCGCATCTTCAAATGGTTGTTCCCGACAATCGAGGGAGAGGCCACGATCACATTCCGGACGCAGAAGACCGGCTCCGGGTTCCGGCTTCCGAATGGGGCCAGTTGCTCGATCTGGGAGAGAAGCTCATGCGTGATGTCCATCAGACCGCACTGGGCATCAATGGTTGTGCAGACTGCAAAATCGGGTTCCGGGCCATTTTCACGGACGATCTCGCGGAACAGTTTTAAAAAAGGGTCGATATCCTCTTCCCGGATCGAAATGCCCGCGGCGTAGTGGTGGCCGCCGTAGGAGAGAAGATGCGCTTGACAGCGTTTCAGCCCTTCGAAAATATTGAAATCGGCGACGCTGCGTCCCGATCCCTTTCCGACCCCGTCCTTCAGGCTGATCAGAATGGCCGGCCGGCCGAAGCGATCGACCAGCTTGGAGGCGACGATGCCGAGGATGCCCGGGTGCCAATGGGGTGAAGCGAACACGAGCGGCCCATACTCCCCGACCGCGACCTCTTTTTCGACCTTTTCCAGAATCTCATTGAGGATCACCTTTTCCATCGCTTGGCGTTTCCGGTTGAAACCGTCCAGTTTCCTGGCAAGCTCTTCGGCCTGATCCGGATTCTCGGAGAGCAGGAGTTCTGCGGCATCGCCGGCCGAGGCGATCCGTCCCGCCGCATTGATTCGGGGAATCAGCGCGAAGGATGCCTTGCTCGAATCGATCACCTGATGCTCCAGCCCGGAAACCTGTTTCAAGGCGCGCAAACCGATTCTTCTCTCCTCCGATATCAGATCGAGGCCAATTTTGACGAATATCCGGTTTTCGTCAACCAGCGGTACGATGTCGCCGATCGTTCCCAGAGCAACAAGATCGAGATATTCCCGCAGGTTGGGATAGGCATCGTTCCGCCAGAACCCTTCCCGGCGGAGGGCGCCGCGCATCGCAATCAGAAAGTTGAAGACGATGCCGACGGCGGCCAGATGCTTGAACGGGAAGCGGCAATCCGCCCGCTTCGGATTGACTGCCGCCGCCGCAGCGGGAAGGGTGTCGGAAAGTTCATGATGATCCAGGATAATCGTATCCATCCCCAGTTGCCGTGCATACGCGACCGCGTCATGATCCGATATGCCGCAATCGACGGTGACGATCAGGCCGACCCCTTGGGATCGGAACCGTTCGACGGGATATGGTAGGTCGCTCCCGGATAAATCTCTCTGAGAAAATGGATAAGAACGACGACGGAGGTAATTCCATCGGCATCGTAATCCCCATAGACGACCACTTTTTCGTTCCGGTAAACGGCGAGGATGAGGCGGTCAACCGCCTCTTTCATATCTTTCATCAGAAAGGGATTGTGCAGGTCCTGCAGGGAAGGGGAGAGGTAGCGGCGAACAACATCCGGATCGGAGATTTCACGGCTCATAATGATCCGGGAGATGATCGGGCTGATCCCCAGCTCCCGGACCAGCAGATCCTCGATATCCTGGTTTCCCTCCCGCAAGCGCCAGCGGGTCGTGGGGAGTCCTCCTGTGGAGATCATTGCTTCCAATCACCTCTCGTAATTGACCTTTATCAATGGTCTCGTAAAAGTCAGCGTCACCCTTCGACAGGCTCAGGGTGAACGGTGTAACCTATTGATATTCCGTTCGTGCTGAGCTTGTCGAAGCATGCCGTCCAAATCTATTTGATCATATCAAGGTGATCCCGCTTGTCAAGGAGAGAATTCCCCGCGTGAATGCGGAGCAATTGATCGGTATTGTGAAGCTGTGCGACGGAGGAACGTCCGAACTCAACTTGAATAAAACCTAGAAAGCCTATGGCCGGACGAAGTATGGGACCTTCCAGATCACGATGGCGGATCTGAAGAAGGTAGTGATCCGGACCGCCCAGAGGTAAGATCAAATCACAAAGGCCGGAG
>JAPLJX010000438.1 GCA_026388375.1 Deltaproteobacteria bacterium | reverse complement strand
GGTCTGGTCCGGGAGATGCGCGGCAAGGACGGCTCTTTGCGAAAAAGGCGGCGGATCGTTCTCCCTGGCAGGATAATTGCTAATTATCCCCGAATGGGTCGATTTCATCAAACAGGACGGGGGGAGGAATGCTGAATCCAATCAATGCGGGAGACACCGCCTGGGTGCTGGTCTGTTGTTCACTGGTTCTGTTGATGACGCCGGCCCTGGCGCTGTTTTACGGAGGGATGGTCCGCCGGAAAAACGTCCTTTCCACGCTGACCCTGAGCTATACCTTTATGGCCCTGATCGGGGTGCAGTGGCTGCTCTACGGCTATTCCCTCGCCTTCAGCGAGGACATCCAGGGAATCATAGGCGGGTTGAATTTCCTCGGCTTTAACGGTGTCGGTGCGCTGCCCAATCCGGACTATGGCAGGACTATCCCGCATGAACTTTTCGCCGCCTTTCAGATGATGTTTGCGGTCATCACCCCGGCGTTGATCACCGGCGCCTTCGTCGAGCGTGTGAAATTCAAAAGCTTTCTCCTGTTCAGCCTGCTCTGGGCCACGCTGGTCTATGATCCCCTGTGCCACTGGGTCTGGGGGCAGGGAGGATGGCTGAAGGCGCTGGGCGTTCTGGATTTCGCCGGGGGAACGGTGGTGCACATCGCGGCCGGTTTTTCGGCCTTGGCCTTTGCGCTTGTGATCGGGCCGCGAAAAGGGTTCGGCAAGTCTCCGATGGAGCCAAACAACATACCGTTCACGGTGCTTGGGGCGGGATTGTTGTGGGTGGGCTGGTTCGGTTTCAACGCCGGCAGCGCCCTCGCCGCGAACGGCGTGGCGGTGAACGCCCTGCTGACCACCAACACCTCGGCCGCGACGGCCGGTCTGGTCTGGATGATGCTTTCCTGGCTGGATGGCCGGCCCAGCCCCCTGGGGATCGCCACGGGGATGGTCGTCGGTCTGGCAGCGGTGACCCCCGCTTCCGGCTATGTGACACCGATGGCGGCTATGGTGATCGGGGCGGTCGCCGCACCCCTGTCCTATTACGCCATGCGTTTCCGGGACCGGCACAGGCTGGACGAGTCCCTCGATGTATGGGCCTGTCATGGCATGACGAGCACCTGGGGCATGATCGCCACCGGTCTTTTCGCCACGACGGCCGTCAACGCTGACGGCGCCAACGGCCTGTTTTTCGGCAATCCCGGACAGATCGGCGTTCAGCTTCTGGCTGTTGCGGTCACGATGGTCTTCAGCTTCGGGATGACCTACGTGCTGGCCAGGCTGCTCCGTGCGAGCATCGGGCTGCGGGTGACCGTCATGGAAGAGGAGGTCGGCCTGGACATCAGCTCCCACGGAGAGCGGTCTTATTCTTAAACCGGCCGGATTGGATTTCCTGGAGATTGCACCATGCTCAAGAAGATCGAAGCCATCATTCGTGAAGACAAGGTCAACGATGTCAAGGACGCCCTGAGCGAAATCGGCATCGTGGGTTTGAACATATTTGAAATCCGGGGGCATGGACGCCAGGGCGGCATCAAGCTGGCGGGTCGTTCAGGAACCTACATGGTGGACATGCTTCCCAAGATCCAGGTCAACATCGTCCTGAGCGATCGCAACCTGGAGGCAACGATCGAGGCAATCCTCCGCTCCGCCTATACCGGCGAACAGGGGGACGGACTGATCTTTGTCTATCCCGTGGAGGAGGTGATCCGCATCCGCACCCGGGAACGGAGCCAGGAAGCGATGATTTATCCCGGCGACATCGATGAAAGAAAAGGCGGGGTGCATTTTCCTTCCCCCGCGGAATCATCCCCCGGAAAATAACCGGGAAAGATAAGGTAACCGGTCTCCGATCATCGGGGATCAGTTCCTTGTCCAAGGCGAGAAGACAGGCGGAGATGGCATCCCGGATGTTGTCCAGCGCCTCGTCCATCGTATCGCCCTGCGAATGGCATCCCGGAATCGCCGGGCAATGGACGACATACCCAAAATCTTCTCCCTTCTCCACCGCGACGCGATAGTAAACCATAATGCTGCCTCCCATTACATTTGCTTTTGTGAATGTATAAATGTCACAATAGCTTATGTCAATCGAAAACCCTGGCGCCGATCTTCTCTTCCGACGGACGATTCACAATCCATTTTCAGGGAGAATGAATGGGGGGAAACCCTCGGGAGTTGCGCAAAGGTCTCGTTCCAAGGGACAAGACTTGACCGATCTTCGGCGATGGGGTAAGGTACCGCCTCCAATGGATTCCATCGGCAGTTTCGAATAACCAAAGAGAGCGAAAAATGACTTGGCGCAAGAGGATCGTCGATTTCTTCGGGCTTCGCAAAAGCATCGTGGCGCTGCTGTTCATGGCGATCCTCGTCGGTCTCGGGGAAAAGATGGCCGAGCGGTTCCTGCCGATCTACCTCCTCGCCCTCGGGGGCGGCATCCTGTCGGTCGGCTTCCTGAACGGGATGGACAACCTCCTCTCCGCCCTCTACTCCTTTCCCGGCGGCTATCTGAGCGACCGTCTCGGCTACAAGCGGGCGCTGATCGTCTTCAACCTCATCGCGATGACCGGCTACGTGATCGTCATCCTCTTCCCCCACTGGCTCGCCGTTCTCGTCGGCGCCGCCTTTTTCCTCTCCTGGTCGGCCCTCTCCCTCCCCGCAACGATGAGCCTCGTCTCCCGGGCGCTTCCCCCGGGGAAGCGGACGATGGGGGTGTCGGTTCATTCCCTCGTCCGCCGAATCCCGATGGCCCTGGGACCGGTCATCGGCGGCGTGATGATCGGGATCTACGGCGAGAAAACCGGCATCCGTCTCGCCTTCGGCGTGGCCCTCCTGCTGGGGATCGTCTCGCTCATCTTTCAGCAGGTGATGATCGAGGATGACGGCAAACGGGGAAAGGGAGAAAAAAGACCCTCGCACCTCTGGCGGTTCATGAGCCCGGACCTCAGGAACCTCCTTGTCTCCGACATCCTGATCCGCTTCGCCGAGCAGATCCCCTACGCCTTCGTCGTCATCTGGTGCATCAAGATGAACGGGATCAGCGCGGTGCAGTTCGGCCTCCTCACGACGGTCGAAATGGTCACGGCGATGCTCGTCTACATCCCGGTCGCCTGGCTCGCCGACAGGACAGGAAAAAAACCCTTCGTCCTGATCACCTTCTTCAATTTCACCCTCTTCCCGCTCTTTCTCCTATTTTCCCACACCTTCTGGATGATGGCCGTCGCCTTCGTCATCCGGGGGCTCAAGGAGTTCGGCGAACCGACGCGCAAGGCGCTGATCATGGACCTCGCCCCGGAAGATCAGAAGGCGGGAATGTTCGGTCTCTACTACCTTCTCCGGGATATCGTCGTCTCCGCGGCGGCCTTCGCCGGCGGCTTCCTCTGGCTGTTCTCCCCGACCGTCAACCTGCTGGCGGCGACCGCCTGCGGTCTTCTGGGCACGATCTACTTCGCCATTCGTGGACGGGATTTGAAAGGATAAAACGAATATGAAACCCGTCATCGCGATCATCGGCCGGCCCAATGTCGGCAAATCTACTCTCTTCAACCGCCTGGCCGGCCGGGGCAAGGCGATTGTCATCGATGAACCGGGCGCAACGCGGGATCGCAACTACGCCGAGTGCAACTGGAACGACCGCCCCTTCACGCTGATCGACACCGGCGGCTTCGAACCGGCCTCCGCAGTGGAGATCCTCGTCCAGATGCGAGAGCAGACGACGCTGGCCATCGAGGAGGCGGACGTCATCCTCTTTCTGATGGACGGCCGGGACGGACTGACCCATTCGGATCAGGAGATCGCACGGCTGCTCCGGCTGACCGAGAAGAAGGTCTTCTTCGTTGTGAACAAGATCGACGGCCCCCGCCACGAGGCGCTCGTCTCCGAGTTCTACCGCCTGGGGATCGACACCTTCTATGCGATCTCCGCGCAACACGGGCAGGGTATAGACGAACTGATGGACGCCGTTGCGGAGAAGCTCCCCGCCGGTGGACCGGTGAGGGAAGTGGACGAAGACCGCATCCGGATCGCCGTCATCGGAAGACCCAATGTCGGCAAGTCCTCCCTTGTCAACCGGATCCTCGGCTACGAACGGACGATCGCGAATCCCGTCCCGGGGACGACGCGGGACGCCATCGACACCCCCTTCACCCGCAACGGGAAGAGATTTCTGCTGATCGATACCGCGGGTATCCGCCGCAAGAGCCGGATCAGCCTCACCCTGGAGAAATACACCATCGTCCAGGCCATCAAGGCCATCGATCGGGCCGACATCGCGCTCATCCTCCTCGACGCCCAGGAGGGGATCAGCGAGCAGGACGTCAAGATCGCCGGTCTCGCCATGGAGCACGGAACCGCCTGCATCCTCGTCGTGAACAAGTGGGATCTGATCGAAAAAGACAACAGCACCATCGGAACCCACGTCGAGAATATCCGCTATAACTCGAAGTTCCTCGAGTTTGCCCCCATCATCTTTGTCTCCGCCCTCTCCGGCCAGCGGGTTACCAATATCTTCGATCTGGTCGAGCGGGTCTACGCGCAGTACACGAAACGCGTCGAAACGGGCGAACTCAACCGGAAGATCCGTGAAATCATTGAGAGGAATCCACCGCCCGGCCGCCAGAGCCGGCCGCACATCTTCAACTACATCACGCGGGTCGCGATCAAGCCCCCGACCTTTGTCCTGTTCCGGATCCGGGAGACCTTCGATTTCGCCGAGGTCCCGATCCGCCTTTTCTTCCGGAACAAGGGGGACTAAAGCGACCCGGTTGGGAACGGGGGCATCGGCGAACAGGGCGCACCCAACGGAAAAGGACCTTCAGGGGCGGGATGGCAGGGGACTTCTTTGGATCCATGAGGTTTCGGTCAGCTTCGGCAGCCGCGGCATCGCTCCCAAAGCCGACCACGCGGCCTCCGAATTCAGCCCGGCTATTTCTCCGTCAGGATCAGCTTCACGGGACTGATCTCGATGAACGAGGCCCCGAACCGGTCGCCGAAGTTCCCGGCGATCACGACGACGAGGTCCTCTTCCCGGAGGGTGCCGCTTTTTAGGTGGCTCATCAGCGCCCGGTGAACAAAGTGCCGGCTGTCCTTCGTCTTGCCGATATATTCGGCAAAGACGCCGAACGACAGGGAAAGCTGCCTCACCACATGCCAATCGTAGCAATGAGCGAAGATCGGCTTGCGGCCGCGGAAGCCGGCCATATTGCGGATGGAGTTTCCCGAAGAGGTATCGGCGATGATCGCCCTGGCGTTGAGCTTGAGGGCGGCTTCCACCGCCGTCTTGGTCAGGAAGGCCGACCGCTCGTTGGTGAGGACGACCGACGGTGTCTCGTGGATGTCGCTGCGCGACTTCTCGACCTCGGCGGCGACCCGGGCCATGGTTTGCACTGCTTCCAGGGGATACTGGCCGCCGGCGGTTTCGCCGCTGAGCATGATCGCGTCGGTTTTTCCGTAGATGGCGTTGGCGATGTCGCTCACCTCGGCCCGGGTGGGCCGGGGATTCTTGATCATGGAGTGGAGCATCTGGGTCGCGATAATGACCGGCTTTCTGCGGGCGATGCACTTGTTGATCAGCATCTTCTGGATGCCCGGTATCCGTTCGTAAGGGATCTCGATGGCCAGATCTCCGCGGGCGACCATCACGCCGTAGACGTGATCGAGGATCTCATCGATGTGGTCGACCCCTTCCTGGTTTTCGATCTTGGCGATGATCCGGATCGGGCTTTTGCGCTCGTCCAACAGGGCCTGGATGGCCAGAACGTCCTTCTTGTCCCGCACGAAGGAATGGGCTATGAAATCGACCTCCTGCTCGATGGCAAACCGGACGTACCGCCGGTCCTTCTCGTTGAGGGAGGGGAGGTTAAAATTCACCTTCGGGACGTTGACGCTCTTGCGCCCTTCGATCCGACCGTCGTTGAGCGCCTCGCAGATCAGCGTATCCCCCTTCTTCTCCCGGACCTGGAGGTCCAGATACCCGTCGTCGATCAGCAGATGGCTGTGCACCGGCACCTCGTCGACAAATCCCCGGTAGCTGACGTAGACGCCTTCCCGGGTCGATTCTTTCTCCGGATCGCCCCGAAACGTCACGAGGTCTCCCTTCGTCAGGGTGATGGCCTCCGCAACGGGAGTGATCCGAACCTCCGGCCCCTTGGTGTCGATCATCAGGGCAAGATGATCTGACACCTCCCGGACGTTCCGGATCACCTCCAAAGACCCTTCGATATCCTGATGGGCGGTGTTGATTCTGACCACATCCATCCCGGCGTGGTAGAGCGCCATGAGGAACGGCACGTCGCAGCGCCTGTCGGAGATTGTTGCGACGATCTTCGTTTTCTTCCTGAACTCTGTTTTCATGACGGCACTTCCCTTCCGTGTCTGGCACAAAAATATCCCGCAGTGAATTCACCATACCCCAATCTCGCCGTTGTCCAAATAGAAAATTCTAATGTGATCATTTCGGGCAATCACTGGGGGCAGAACTTTTTCTTCTGGAAGGGCCGCACAAATCCGCTTTCAGGCAAAGTCATCCTGGGCAGACCGTTGTATCTGGCCGCCTTGGACGGTCACTCCGCCCGGAATGCCTATGGTTGGCTGTATGTGAAGCCAGGCTTGGATTTGAAGATGCCTTCCACCGGATCATAATAGCGCCATTCCATCGTTACTTGACGATCATTTATCGTAACCAATGCATAGCCTTCATAGTTCATATCTTTGTCAATAGCGGTGATCCGTGAAGTTTCTGATGGTGCGTAATTCCCGTTCCATGAACTTTTTTCGGCACCGCCGGAACCCGCAAGAATCTGGTAAATGGATTTACTCCCGTCTTTCGTCTGTATCAATGCCAAAGCATACAGATGCGAATGACCCGTGAGGTACATTTTGGCGTCCGCGCCACCCAGGGCATTCCAGAAAGCCTCTCTGTTCGACTTATGGTTATGATCGGTCCATTCGTATCCCACCTGGAACTGGGGCATGTGACCAAAGGCAATCACATGGGGTTGTGCAACCGCGTTCCGTTCGGCCAACTGAGACTCTATCCAGTCCATATCGTTACCATGATAGTTGTTGGGCTGGTTGACACCCTGTTCAAACTGATTCTGGTTCATGCCAAGGAAATAGGCATTATTAAAGACAAAACTATATTCCATGTCCGGATGAGCAGGGTTGTTCGTTCTCCCTGTGGGCAGTTGGGGTGCAATCGTTTCGTTCCAGGCGGTAATGCAGCTATTTTTTGAATCACACCAGTATTCGTGATTGCCGGGGACGGCATAAACGGGAATCTTCGCGTTATAAACCGATGCCATTGCGCCAATCCAGGCCGTATATTGCACATTCAGACCGGTAACGTTTTGGCCCCTTCCATCGACCAAGTCACCTCCAGTGATCACCATATTGACCCTCTGCGTAACCATATCTGCGGCCATCCGTTGTACGGCGGGTAGATTCGTATAATTTATTGGATCCGTCTTTTGATCCAACTTATGATCACTCATATAGGCAAATTTCCATACCGGAGGAGCTGCATTTGCATTTGTCGAACTACCGCACGACGTTATTGAAAATAATACAATCAGAGATCCGATCAGACTGCTTAAGATGCACAAAAGTTTCATTTTCTTCATGATGGCTCCTCCTTCGTCTTCGCGTCTTTTAGTCGAGAACACCTTTTTCTTCCGATACAGCAGGGTTATTCTTGATTTCTCTATTTTCCGACCATATCATATTTCCACCATGCATCCAATATGGATCGTTTTCAGGACGGCCTTCTTTTTTCACCTCCACGTCGTTTTTTTTCATGAAGCGGATTTTTCACGCGGCTCACCATTTACTTCCATTGGACGCGAAGTCCTGCTATATACGGCGCCGGAAAATCGATTTTTCGCATGAGGATTCAGTAACCTTGATTTATCTTCGGGACATCAGCCTTTCTTTCGCCGACCGGAAGATCTTCGAGAAGATCAACTGGACGATCACCGACCGCGGCAGGGTCGGCCTCGTCGGCGACAACGGGACCGGCAAGACGACGATGCTTCGGGCGATCCTCGGCAGCGTCGATCTCGACGGGGGGACGATCGAAATCCCCGACCGGAAAAGGATGTCGATCGGCTACCTCCCCCAGGACCTGGTCGAGTTTGAACCCCTCCCCCTGCTGGATTATCTCCGGGAGAAGAGCGGGATCGCCGATCTGGAGGAAGAGCTCAAACGCTGCGAGGAGGCCCTCTCCGTCTCAGCCGCCGACGACCCGGACCACGAGAAGCTCCTGAAGGATTACGAGACCGCCGTTGCCCGCTTCCAGGCGAAGGACGGCTACGCCTTCGAGGCGCAGGCCAAGCAGATGCTGGCCGGCTTCGGGTTCCGGGAGAAGGATTTCGGGAAGAACTGCGCCGATTTCTCCGGCGGCTGGAAGATGCGGATCATGCTCGCCGTGATTCTCCTCTCCCGGACGGACATCATGCTCCTCGACGAGCCGACCAACCACCTCGATACGGAGAGCCTCGAGTGGCTGGAGAGCTGGCTCAAGGACTACCCCGGCACGATCGTCACGATCGCCCACGACCGCGTTTTTCTCGACAAGATCGTCACCGTGATCGCCGAGCTTGCCAACCGGACGATCACCCTCTACAAGGGGAACTACTCCTACTTCCTGGCCGAGAAAGAACGCCGCCGCGAGGCCCTCAAAAAGGAAATGGAGCTCCAGCGGGCGGAAATCAAGCGGATCAAGGATTTCATCGAGCGATTCCGCTACAAGGCGACCAAGTCCAGCCAGGTCCAGAGCCGCGTGAAGATGCTGGAAAAGTTCGAGGTCCTCCGGGAGGAGGGGAGTGGAAAAACCGTGACAATCCGCTTCCCGGAGAGTCCCCGCAGCGGCAAGGAGGTCCTTTCGGTCCGCCGACTCGCGAAATCTTACGGGGATTTGAACGTCTTCCACGACGTGAATTTCACCCTCTACCGGGGGGAAAAGGCGGCCGTTGTCGGGGTGAACGGCGCGGGGAAATCGACCCTCTCGCGCATCCTCGACGGCGACGAGACGCCGACGGCGGGTGAGGTCGCCACGGGCCTTAACGTGAAGATGGCTTTCTTCTCCCAGGAGAGCGCCCAGAACCTGAACTACCAGCGGACGATCTGGGAGGAGGTCGGCGCTGCGGGGACCCGGAGCAACGACCAGGAGCGGCGGAACCTTCTCGGCGCCTTTCTCTTCTCGGGCGACGACGTCTATAAGCCGATCTCCGTCCTCTCCGGCGGCGAGAAGTCGCGTCTCGCCCTGTTGAAAATTTTGCTGACAGACACGAATCTGCTGATCCTCGACGAGCCAACAAACCACCTGGATATCAAGACGCGGGAGATCTTCCAGAACGCCCTCCTCCGCTACCAGGGGACGATCCTGATCGTCTCCCATGACCGCTATTTTCTCGACTGTCTGGTCGGCCGCGTCTTCGAACTCCGGGACGGCGTCTGCCACGAATATAGGGGCAATTACTCCTACTTCATCGAGAAGCGGCGCGAGGAGCAAAACGCAGCCCTGACGCCGCCCTCCCCAGCGTCCGGTTCGCCAGCGGGATCGGCGGGCGCTGCAACGCCGCCGACCGGGGCCGAGGCTAAAGCCGGCTCATCGCAAAAGGCAGGAGAGTCAACGCCTGCCCGGTCCGCGATGGACGCCGAAACGGCCGGCAAAAAAACGGACGAGGGGAGTTGCAAGCCCTGTAACGAGGCCGGCCGGAAGCCGGAGGAGCGGAGCCGCAAGACAAAGGAGGAGAAGCGGCAGGAGGCCGAGGAGCGCAATCGGATCTCGCGGGCGACCTCGTCCCTCCGGGAGAAGCTGGCCGCAACCGAAGAGCGGATCGCCCTGCTGGAGGCCAAGAAGAAGGTAAACGAGCAGATCCTCTGCGAACCGGAGATCTACAAGGAGCCGGAGCGGATCCGGAATCTCGGCCAGGAGATCAAGACCGCCGACGCGGAGTTGGAAGATCTCTACTACCAATGGAATGACCTGACGCTGAGAATCGAGGTGCTCGAAGAATCCCCGCGGGGGTGATCGTGGCGACGTTTTACTTTACCCTTGGCCCCATACCGCCCACACCCTTGAAAGGGAAATGGCGGCCTTTCTCGACTGGTTTAACGGCGACGATGGTACGGATCTCGTCTTGCGGGCTGGTATCGGCCACCTCTGGTTCGTAACCATCCACCCTTTTGAAGACGGTAATGGGCGCATTGCGCGCGCCATCGCCGATATGACGCTGGCTCGATCGGAGCAAAGCGCACAGCGTTTCTACAGTATGTCGGCGCAGATCCTGCGGGAGCGGAATCTGTACTACAAGGCGCTGGAGGATGTACAACAAGGAACGCTTGACATTACAGCGGGACTGGAATGGTTCCTGGACTGCCTGAGCCATGCTTTTGATGACGTGGAAGAGACGCTGGCAACTCTGTTCAGGAAGTCCCGCTTCTGGCAATCGTGCTCCACTTTGTCGTTCAATGACCGCCAGCGGTTGATTCTCAACAAGCTGCTGGACGGTTTCGAAGGCAAGCTGACATCATCAAGATGGGCTAAACTGGCCAAGTGTTCGCAAGACACGGCTTTGCGGGATATTCAGTATCTTCTTGAACGCTCCATCTTGAGGAAAGACCCCTCCGGCGGCCGCAGCACGAATTATCACCTGATCGAGAAAGGATAGCAAAGGGGACAGATTTATTGAGGAGGGAATGCATCTGTCCCCTTTTTTCGGTAATGGGAAACAATCGATTGGACCTTTCTGTGTTTTTGGTGATAACTGGTTGAAACATGCAGATTTGGGAGGGTGATTTTTCCGATGATCGGGGGTGTATGTAACTTCCGGTAACAAAGCATCCGGCAATTCTGACAGAGATCCGCCCTTTCAAGCAGGAATCTGCATTGGCTGAATTCCGCAATCTGCTCGACGCGACCGGAATAAAATCCCATCCCGATACAACAGGTTATGATACAGGGAAACCTTAAACCGTTTGACATACAAGACCGCTTTCTGTATCCTCAATCCACGCAATGCAACTTCTTATCAATTTTAGCCCCGGCCAGGTGATGCTTGGTGGGCGGAGGAGAGGGAGGTTGGAGGACTGTTCGGAGTGGAGCCCCATCTACTCCCGCGGAACTGAAACAGACTCGCGTGTCGGAAAACAGGTTGATGTCTGGGAATGGCCCGGGCGTCGATAGCTTTCAGTCGGCCAATCCGGCCGACTCATGATTGGAGGAGGTGTATATGAACAAGACAAGTCGGTGGATCTTCTACACGTTGAGCGGCCTGCTCGTGACGTTGTTCGCACACACGGCCGTCTACGCCCAGGGCAACTCGACTCGGACCAGCAAGCACGCTGCATCGAATGCGCGGG
The DNA here is from genome assembly GCA_026388375.1 of Deltaproteobacteria bacterium. Lineage (GTDB taxonomy): Bacteria > Desulfobacterota > Syntrophia > Syntrophales > UBA5619 > UBA5619. The sequence continues at coordinate 1,964 of JAPLJX010000438.1, read as the reverse complement.
TCCAGCAGGCAATGCAGAACACCAGGCTGGCGGAATCGGTTGTTGCCTTGCGCGAGTCCGCAACGGGAAGGCGTTTTGACCCCGTCTACCGCGCCTCACTCAAGAACACCCTCGCCTCGCTCCCCACGGCACGGCTCGAGTCACTCCAGTATGCTGGGAGTGAAGGCAGCCTGGGCCTCGATGCCATCGGTGACAGCAGCGCCAATCTGACCTATACACCGGTAACGCCTTGCCGCGTGTTTGACACACGATACTCGACGGCGGGCATCCTGGTCGCTGACACGCAGAGGAACTTCAACGTTGCGGGCACCACCGGATTTACGACTCAGGGTGGCAATAGTGACGGTTGTGGTATTCCTTTTGGCCCCGCGACGTCGGTGGTCATCAACTTTCTACGTCCGGAAGCTGGACCTGCCCGCAGCTATACCGATGGGAAGCGAGTCTTTCGACGAATTCGCCATCGCGTCCGGCGACCAGTTCGCGATTGGCTCGGTCGACGTCGTTCTCCCCCATAACGGCTCCTGCCTCGTGACCTGTAATGTTGACGTCGAGGCCGGTTCTGTGATTAGCACAGGCTGGGTCCTCCTCTATACTGCACGGCGCGACGTCGCAGCCGCGACGAACGACTGGGACGATGGCATGGGAATGGATGTTCCTATGCCCTCGCGATATGGCTCCGCGAGCGCGACCTACACCTGGAGCATGACGGGCGGGAAGACCTATCGCTTCGGCTGCGATCTTTCTAACAGTGGGGACTTCATAGGGAAATCCGCATGGGCGAACGTCTCCTGGGTCTGCCGGTAGTGTGGGGGCAGACAAGACTACGGAATGGCCACGGCCGCGGCCTGAGAGCATGGGGACGAACTTGGCCCCAGGCTCCGCGTTGTCCTGAGGACCCCTGGCTCAACGGGCCCGGGGTCCTCCCTTTCTTGCCCCTCATTCATAGTCTGCTGCTCGAAAGGTCGCAAGTCGCTGCTAACCGGTCACACTGATCTTTAACAGTTACAAAAAAATAGTTTTGCTTAGATAGATGGGTGCCTTGAAAAAGTTCTTGGCACCACAGATTGCTCTTTGACAATGAGTTAAGCTTCACGCCGCCTCCCGAATCGTCGGCGGGATGGCCACCCCGACCGCCTGGAAAATCTTCCCGCAGGTCCCGAGGCATTCGCTGCAGATTAGCAGGGTTTTGCCCTTGTCTTCAATCGTGATTTCCTGCAGGGCCTTGAGATCCTGCTTGATGTCGGCCCATTCGAAACAGTGGCCGGCCTTCTCTAACCTGCGATCCAACTCCTTCCGGATGACCAGGGCGAGAAAACTGCAGAAGACGTGACCCCGGATGGTTTCATCTCGCTGATGGAAGATGGGTTGGGTAACGTTTGCGATCGATGCGCTTGTGTGCCAGCTTTCTTTTGGAACTGCGCAGGTACGATCAAAGAAAAATGAACTTTTCCGGTTATTGAGGTGAGCGGCACAGGGGAACCTCCCCCTGCGCTTTTCTCTTGCACCGAACTGTAAAAAAGTATATTTAATCATCATGAACGATAACATGATCCCAAAGAAACTGAGGAAAGAGCCGCTCCTTGAGGCTGTGTGTGAGTGACGTTTTAGTAGCGACAAAGATTCTATTTCTGATCTTCTGCCTGGCTTGATTTTTCAGAAACTGGATGATCGATTTCCAAAGATCGAGAAACTGCCTGCTTCAAATCTCCCCTCAGTAGTTTTTAAAAATGATCCGAATTTGCGCTACATACCGACGATCAAATTGACAGGAGAACCATATTCCATAATGATCGGCGAGCATGTATTTTCCCTCAGCTGTACGAGACCTTACGTGGGCTGGGATAAGTTCTCGTCAATGATAATTGAGCTTTTTGCAATTCTCAAACAGACTTCTCTGATTACCCATCCTGAACGGATTTCTCTTAAATATATCGACATTCTGTTGGCTACAGAGGGACTCACGC
>JAPLJX010000397.1 GCA_026388375.1 Deltaproteobacteria bacterium | reverse complement strand
TAGGGTTTTCCTCTGTGCGCTGTTCACGTTGATTTGATACTAAAAATGGTGTCATTTGTCAAGTAGGAGATGACGTTTTGACCAGACTCCCCGAAAAATTATAGCGGTGATGACAGGTTTTCAAGATTGTAAACACACATCATGCATATAAACATAATGAAACCTGCCCCAGAGGCATATTTCTATCATAGGCATTGCGTAAGGGTAAGCGGGGTTATGCTGCGAGATTTTTCACTACCTTTCGAATAAGCGTCATTCTGTAGCGAAGTTGCAGAATGACGCTTATTCGAAATGATTGATCTATAGCAAACGGTTTAAATAAGTTGACATGAACGGGGTTATCATTGCGAATGAAGTGAGGCTATATCATGGGATTGCAGTGTCGCTTCGCATCTGCAATGACTGCTTTATTGGGCCGTTTGCTATAGCGTTCTAATTCACCGGCCTGCTCCGCTTTTACAAATTTAATCTTTTAGTCCTACAACCTGATATTGTTGCAACCCTTTGGAACTTCCTACACTAACAACGATGTTTTTCGCCCCACATAATTTGCATCTAATAATCGTTTCATTTTCTTCATGCTCAAACTCAACATCATCTGCCGCATAACCTTCACCATCTGGTAACAAGACCCTTTTGAAAAGAATACAATCACATTTACGGCATCTCTCTTCCATGCTTTTCTCCTTCATAATCTTTACATTGATCATCGTATTGAGAGAATCCACAACTTCCCATAAGCTATCTAACGATGTTGACGGTCTCAAAATCGCAAGGGTTACTACCTGAGCAAGTATGATGCTCAATACATCTGCCATTGCATCCTTGTCGATGGGATGTTTAATTCTTGCAAAAAGCCTCTTCTCCAACTTAAGGAGCATTTCTACAACCTTTAGTCCCTCTCCAAGTTGCTTCTTCACGGAGATCGGTATTGACGTCCCGATGACATTTATACGCCGCCGCATGGCATCAATTGCTTCATAATCCCTCTCATCTAATAAATCCTTCTCTCTCAACGATTCCTCAACCAACTCCTTCCATCTCCTATCCTTATTAAGGGGTGATGACTCGAAAAGATTCTTGAAGTTATTTGCTTCTTCTTCCTTCATTTCCTCTCTCTTTTCCTATGGTTAATTCCATTTCAAAGTGTACCGAAATAATGGTGCCTTGCTTACTCGCGTCAGCACGAGCCGGATGTTAGAGCTCACGCCCATGTTGCCCACAGCTGACAAATGAACCCGGCTAACAACAAGAGAAGCGCGAGATTTGAAAACACTAAATAGATCCTCTTGCGCTTGCGGACTCTCGCATTAATCTTAGCTACAGAAGTTCCATCGGTGAAGGTTGTTCCATCTTCCAGACCGAGTGAGACGCCCTCTTCGTGCGATGGTTGAGGAAAGCCGAAGAAAAAAACAAGAATCACTCCGGCAATATTGAGAGCCAAGCCGATAGTATTTATTACTTGCTGAGCCATGAATAAGCTCCTAACAGTTATTTTTATGCTAATTCCATGAAATACCAAACAAATATCTATGTCAAGCAAAATGGATTAAAAAATTATCTTATTTGAAAACTGATGACATCCGTTGATTTCCTGAAGAAATGTTGCGTCTACAGGAAGACTTTAGAAATCTCTCTTTCAGGAAGTTACATACACCCCCAATCGTCAGAAAAATCACCCTCCGAAAAATGCACATTTCACTTGGCATTCAATGAGCCGGCATGATCAGTCTCCTTGAAGCTTTGAAGTCTGGCATATCCTGTCTGTTACGGGTACACGATGCGGCATCATGACGGGGACACGATGCGGCATCATGACGGGGACACGATGCGGCATCATGACGGGGACACGATGCGGCATCATGTCCCCGAATGCCTACCCCCAGTATACCAGTCCCGTCTCCTGCTTGGCGGCGATGTGGGGGTGGTAGGGGAGGACCCGGATGCCGTAAGCGTAGGCGCCGTTTTTTCGGACCGTGTAGGAGACAAAGAACGTGAGCGTTCCGTCCGCATCCTTCCCGTTCGGTCGGAGGGAGACGCACTCCGGCGGTTCGGCGAAGCCGCTGCCGTCCTTCTGCCCGATGATCAGCTCCACAAGGAGCTCTTCCGGTTCCAGCTTCCCCGGATCGATCCGGACGGAAACATCCAGTGGCCACTCGACAAGAATCGTGTCGCCCCGGGTCCCCTCGATTCTGACCTCGAGAAGTCGCAGTGAGGAGAAGCGCATGGGGAGCTTCCGCTTCCAGTCGGCCAGTTCCCGGGCCATCCGGTAGCCGTCTGCATAGAGCTCGTGTTCCCTCCCTGCCGTGGGGAGGTAGAGGTCGCGGTAGTAATCGATCAGCATCCGGTCTGTGTTGAACCTTGGGATCAGGGTCTGCATCGACCGCTTGATCATCGCAATCCACTTTTGAGGAAGCCCGGACATCTCGCGGTCATAATATAGCGGAATGACGCTGTTTTCAAGGAGAGCGTAGAGGGACTGGCTGTCCTCCTCGTCGGCGTTTGCGGTCTCTTCGGCGTAGCCCTTGACGACAGGTCCGATAGTCCAGCCGTTTGTGCCGTCATACCCCTCGACCCACCACCCGTCGGAGATGCTGAGGTTGAGGACGCCGTTGGCGACCACCTTCTCACCGCTGGTGCCGCTCGCCTCCAGCGGTCGGCGGGGGGTGTTCAGCCAGACGTCGACCCCCTGGACGAGGTGACGGGCGATTCGGATGTCGTACCCCTCGACGAAGAAGATCTTTCCCCGGAAACGCTTGTCCTTGCAGACGCTGATGACCTTTTTGATCAGATCCTTTCCCATTTCGTCGTTGGGGTGGGCCTTGCCGGCAAAGACGATATGAACAGGACGGCTGGGGTGGTTCAAGATCCGGTCCAGACGGTCGAGGTCGGAGAGGATCATGTCCGCCCGCTTGTAGGGGGCGAACCGCCGGGCGAAACCGATCGTCAGGGCCGCCGGGTTGATCTTCGCGAAGAGCTCCTCCTGCCAAGCTTTCGAATAGCCATATTTCATCCAGTTTCGGGAGAGGTCGTCCCGGAGGAAGTCGATCAATTTCTGCCGGAGTTCGTAACGCGTCCGCCACCGGCCGGTGTCGGGGATGTCCTGGACGCGCGCCCACCGGTCGGAATCGGTGATGTGTCGCTCCCAGTCCATACCGAGGAAAGTGTCCAGGACGGACTTCATCCGGGGGGCGATGTAGGAGAGCACATGGGCGCCGTTGGTGACATGGGTTATAGGGATATCCGTTTCGTCGAAGCCTTTCCAGACATCCCGCCACATCCGCCGGGAGACCTGCCCGTGCAGGCGGCTCACCGCGTTGCTCTTGTGGGCCATCTTCAGGGCCAGGATCGTCATGAAGAAGGGTTTTCCTTCGCCGCTCTCCTTGCGCCCCAGCTCCCAGAACTGCGACCAGGAGATCCCGGTCCACTTCACAAAATTCGCGAAGTAGTGTTCGATCAGCTCCTTGCTGAACCTTTCGTTTCCTGCCTCCACTGGCGTATGGGTGGTAAATACGGTGCTTCCTCGCACGAGCTCGCTCGCCTCGTCAAAGGAAAGCCCGTCCTCCGTCATCAGAGAGCCGATCCGTTCGAACAGCAGGAAGGCCGAGTGCCCTTCGTTGATGTGATAGACGCGGGGGCGGATCCCCAGCCTCTTGAGGACCCGGATGCCCCCCATTCCCAGCAGGATTTCCTGTTCGATCCGTGTTCGTGGTTCGGCGCAGTAAAGACGTTCCGTGATCTTCCGGTCCTGGGGGGTGTTCCGCGTCACATCGGTGTCCAAAAGGTAAAGCGAGACGCGCCCCACATGGACCTCCCAGATGTTTGCGAAGAGCGTCCGGCCGGGAAGTTCCAGAGAGATCTGTACGGCATCCCCCCGGTCGTCCTGGACGATCTCCATCGGCATTCGGGAGAAATCGTTCTCCGGATACTCCGCCGTCTGGGCGCCGTTCTTGTCGATCACCTGCCTGAAAAACCCGTTCTTGTAAAGGAGACCGACGCCGACCAGCGGGATATTCAGATCGCTCGCCGTTTTCAGGTGATCTCCGGAGAGCGTGCCGAGACCGCCGGAGTAGATGGGCAGGCAGTCGTGGAGACCGTACTCGGTCGAGAAGTAGGCGACGGGCGACGACCATGTCAGGCCGTTGGACGGCCCGATCTGCGGAGATGGGGTCTTGTCGTCCATGTATTTGTCGAACTGCTGGAAGATCTGCCCGTATAGGCTCATGTAGCTGACGTTTTCCGAGGCTTCCAGCAGCCGCTCGGAAGAGACCGTCTCCAGCATCCGGACGGGATTGTTGCCCATCCCCCCCCAGAGTTTGGGGTCCAGTGCGGAGAAGAGTTCCCGGGCGCGGGGGTTCCATGCCCACCAGAGGTTGTGGGCGAGCTCCCGGAGCCTGGAGATATTCGGGGGGAGGTTGGCCACCGCGGTGAAGGTCCGGAAGTGCGGCGAGACGGAGACTGCCCCGGAGAAGGTGTGTTTCAGTTCGGCCCTGAGGTCCACTCCGGCGAACTTCTCCGCGCGGATTTGAGAGGCCGCCAGGGCGCGGTCGTAGGCCTCCGCATAGCTCCGAAAGAAATCCTTCCAGTTTGCCCGACTGGCCACGGCACGGGCGTTGACGCGCATGCACTGCAGATCATCTTTATTCAGGATGAGGAAATCCCTGAAGATATCATGAAGGTTTTCCGCGATGATTGCCGGGGGCTGTCCCATGCGCTTGAGCATGATGATCCCGTTGCACTCGCCCGGAGCCTGCTGCGCCCAGAGGCCGAAACCGGCCTGATCGGTCGTGACCGTCGGTACGGCGTAGGCCGCGCTTTCGAGCGGGGTGTACCCCCAGGGCTCGTAGTAGGAGGGGAAAACCCCGAGGTCGCATCCGGCGAGGGCCTCGTAGTAGGGCATGTTGATAAAGCCGTCGTGACCGTTCAGATACGCCGGGACGAAGATGACCTGAACCGGATTCTGGGGAAAATTTTTGAGACCGAGACGCTCGCAGGTCTGGATGATGGGATCGAAGCCCGCGTTTTGCAACTGGTGGGTGGCGATGGGCGGATTCGCCGGATCGGGTTTGACGGTGTCGCTCTTGAGGCAGGGGATCAGGTCGGTATAGCCGCTCAGGACGAAGAGAAAGGCGAGGACGGTCTGGTCCGGCCCAAGCTCCACGTTCAGACGGGCGAGGGCGGCAAGGAAGAGGTCGATCCCTTTGTTGTGGAATTCGCCGCGCCCCGAGATGACCATGATGCGGGTCTCGGCGGGCAGGTCCCTGGAGAGGAAACGGCCGGCGGCGGCGAGGAGCTCATTCCGGGAATTGAGAGCGGGCACGCGGTCCGCCGCGAGATCGGGGATGTTCTCCATGTCGAGGCCGTTCGGGGTGATCAGATCCGGTGTCCGGCCGAGGAAGTTCTTGGCTTCCGTTGCGGTGATCTCGCTCACCGTGGTGAAGCAGTCCGCTTCGCGGGCTGAAGCCGTCTCCAGCGAGCACTTGGCCGTGATGTTGTGGGCGCTCGCCTCCCGCTGCGGCGAGATGTGATCCATCGCCGTGTAGATGTCCACTCCGGAGGAGGCCAGGGTCCTGCCGAGTATCGTTGCGTGCGTGGTGAAAACGGTGCCGATCTCCGGAACCCGCTTCTTCAAACCGAGGAGACCCGCCCCCGCCATCCATTCATGGAATTGGACGACGGCGCGCTGCCCCTGGGGACGCACGATGATGTTGTAAATGGTCTCGATCACCTCGCTGGCTGCATAGCTGAACATGACCGGCTCCACATAATCCCACCCCCCGGCGATGGAGTCGACGCCGTAGTCCTCCCAGATCCGGAAGAGGAGCTGGTCCTTGTCGTATTTCTTGCCGAAGCCCACGAGGATCGCCTTGGGTCTGCCGGGGACCTTCCAGCGGCCGAAGCGGCAGGGAATCTCCTTGATGGCCACCCCCTCGCGGACGCGGTTCCAGCATTCTTCGTCCGTTTCCTCGAAATCGGGGTTCGTCTTGAGGTCCGGACCGAGGACGAAATAACGCTCGCCGAAGAGCTTCGTCGCCTCGGGGAGTTTGCTCGTGATCACGGTATAGATCCCGCCGACCTTGTTGCAGACCTCCCAGCTGACCTCAAAAAGATAGTATTCCTGCGCCTCTGTCATGACTCTGCTCCTTTTTGTTGTTGGATCCGCTGTGATAAATCATCGATAATGTTCATGTAGTTGATGTAGGCCTCATAGGGCGACTCATAGGGGTTGAAGTAGCGATGAACATCCCCGTCGGAAAACCATTTCGTGCACATGTAGTAGAGGTGGTCGGACGTCTGGAGCATCCGCCAGATCCGGAGAAGCCCCTCGTCCTTCCTCCTGCGGACGGCGGCCTCGAGCGCGTAAAGCTTGCCGGCGGCGTCCTTCTGCATGGCGTTGCCCAGCCAGGCTGTCGTGTCCCGTTCCTCGTCCGCCCAGGAGATGAAATCGGGGCTCGCGATTTCACCGGCCGCCTCATGGTCCGCAGCCGCTTCCGCGGGTGTCTGAAAGCGAAAGTCGGGGTGGCGAAGTATTTCGCCGGGGAGCGCCCTCAGAAATTCGAAGATTCCCGTTTCCCGCCACTGGTGTTCGCCGAAGGTCTCGTAGTCCATGAAGAGGTTGACGACCGCCTCTTCCCGTCGGATCCGGTGGAGCCAGTGGGCGTATTTGGCCGCCGTGAGCGGATACTCGGCCCAATTCCGGTCGGAGAAGCGGAAGGCCACGTCGTCCGAGAGGCGGTAGTTCCGCAGCAGGAGCTTGATTTTTTTGCAGCCGGCCGGTCGGTATACCAGGTTCGGGCTCCGCCGGCCAAGGATTTTTTCGGTCCCCTCGGCGAGGATCGTCCGGTAGCCCATCTTTTCCACCGCTGCCGCGAGGGCGTCGCTATAGATCAGCTCCGTGTGGCGGAAGGTCCGACCCAACTGCCCGAAGAGGGAACGGATCCGCTCCCGGTGGCGGAGGACCTGCGCCCGGAACTCCCGCTGCGAGAAGAGGAAGGCCAGGGAATGGCTGTCGGTTTCGTTCAGGAACTCGACGCATCCCGTTGCGGCCAGATGTTGAAAGCTCTTCAGAACATCCGGCCGGCTCCGTTCCAACTGATCAAGGACTATGCCGGACAAGGAAAAAGCGATCCGGAAGGCGCCGCCGTGTTTCTCAATCAACTGAAGCAGAAGGGCGCCGGCGGGAAGATAGCATTTCTCCGCGACGCGGTCCAGTATCCGGCGGTTCTCCGTCTCGTCCTCGTATTCATGGACTTGACCCACGTCGAAGAAGGAGTACCTCCGAAGACGGCAGGGTTGGTGGACCTGAAAGTAGAGACAGACGCTCGGCATTCGTATTCCTTCCGCATAAGGGGACAGATTTCAAATCTGCATAACGGGGACATGATGCCGCATCGTGTCCCCGTTATGGAACGGAAATCCGATGCGGCATCATGTCCCCGCGTTCCGCAATTCCGGTTCCGGTGCGCCGGGGGCCGTCTCCCGGTAGATCGCTGCGATCTTCTCTGCGGCGGTTTCCCAGCGGATCTTTCGGAGCTCTTCGCGGGCCTTCTCCGCCAACTTGTCGGCCAGGACGGGGTGTTTCAGGACGGCGATGATCTTGGCGGCCATCTCCCGGACATCCCAGAAATCGACCTTCAGCGCATGTCGGAGGATCTCGGAAACACCCGACTGGCGGGAGAGGATCACCGGAACGTCATACGACATCGCCTCGAGCGGGGAGATGCCGAACGGTTCGGAGACGCTTGGCATGACGTAGAGGTCGCTCAGGGAGAAGATCCGTTCGATATCCTCGCCTTGGAGAAATCCGGTGAAATGGAAACGGTCTCCGATCCCCAGCTCTGCTACGCGTTCGATCATCTTCCCCATCATGTCGCCCGCGCCGGCCATCACGAAGGTCACGTCGGGCAGGACATGGAGGACCTGGGCCGCCGCCTCGACGAAGTAGTCCGGTCCTTTCTGGAATGTGATCCTGCCGAGAAAGAGGACCATTTTCCTCTCCCCTTGTCGTTCTGTGTGGTAGATCTGCCGGGCCTCCGTCTTGGATACGGCGTTGTAGACGACGGAAATTTTCTCCGGGGGAATCGCGTAGCGCTCCGCGATCATCCGCTTCGTCCGGTGGCTGACGGCGATGATCCGGTCCGCCTTCTCCATGCCTTCCCGTTCGATCGCGAAAATCTCTTCGTTCGCGTTTTCGCCGCTCCGGTCGTATTCGAGGGAGTGGATATGGAGGATAAGCGGCCGGCCGCTGATCCGGCGGGCCAGGAGTGCTGCGGGGACGGTCATCCAGTCGTGGGCGTGGATAACGTCAAAGGTGGAGGTGCGGGCGAGGACGCCGCCGGCCCGACCGTAGCGAATCACCTCGGCGATCAGGTCGGGGCCGTAAATGCCGGCTGTTTTTGGAAATTTCGTTCCTTCGGAGAGATAGAGGGCGCGGTAGCGCCCCGCATCCAGGTAGGGATGGAGAAGGGAGGGAAGGGGGCGGAGCGCCAGACGCCGGAGGGTCGTCTCCGTGCCGTCGTCCCGGTCGGCGTCGGACACAGGGATGCCGGCGGTGGAGACAAGATCCAGAAAAGGGGCCTCGCCCGCCTCGCCGTTCCACGGCAGGACGAAGGTGATCCTGTGGCCGAGGCCGGCCAGGGCCGCCGTCATGCCGTAGCAGGCCGTGCCCAGACCGCCGCTCATTCGGGGCGGAAATTCCCATCCGAACATCAGGATACGCATGGCTTACAACCTCCTCCCTCTTGCAGGTGCCGCCTCCGGAAGTCCGAGAAGTGCGGGTGGAGAAAGGCAAAGCAAGGTAAAATAAGACGGTGCGCCGGGATCGGTCCCAAGGTAAAATCTTGCTGAAGATCATGACACAATTTCGTCCGAAAGTAAAACCTTATGAGGTAACTGGATCAGTCGCCCCCCGCGCGGGGGGCGACCCCCGAATCGTTGTGCAAGATTCCCGCCCTCGTGGTTTCAATCCACGCCCCCCGCGGGGGGGGGCGACTTTTACCAGACGGCACGATGAAGGTT
>JAPLJX010000182.1 GCA_026388375.1 Deltaproteobacteria bacterium | reverse complement strand
CCACAAGATTGGCCACCGAGGTCGCAAACTGGGAGGCCACGGTCACCGCGGCGACCGCCATCAAGATGGTGCGCCAGTCGCTCCATGCCCATCCGCTCCCCAACCAGAGCAGGACCCCGGCCGTTCCCGCGGTCAGCGCCCCAGTGGCCGCATTGATCGTATAAACCGAGATGTTGTTGGAGTCCCAATTGGCCGCATAGGCGAATTTCCCTGACGGGTCAACCGCGATAGAATCCGGACTCGTCCCCGCAGCCACGGTCGTTCCAGCGGTCAATGCGCCGGTGGTCGTATTGATGGTATAAACCGAGATGTTATTGGAACCCCCATTTGCCGCATAGACGAATTTCCCTGACGGGTCAACTGCGACGGAAGCTGGATTCGTCCCTGCAGCCACGGCCGTTCCGGCAGTCAACGCCCCTGTGGTCACATTGATAGTATAAACGGAGATGTCGTTGGAACCCCAATTTGCCACATAGACGAATTTCCCTGACGGGTCAACTGCAACGGAAGCTGGGTTCAGCCCTGTGGCCCGTGGGGCGTCGCTACCGCCACCTCCGCAGGCAGTTATCATTATTACAAAAAAAAGAGCCAACGCCCATAATCTCAATCTTATCTTCATAAAATCTCCTTTTCTGATTCTTTAGCGAGTTACCTCACGGCAAATGTTTCCCAAATTAAGAAGGGATCATTGACTCATGCGGCGCGATATTACTATCACGATTCTTATTAGGACTACAATATAAATCAAGAATGTCGGAGTATGGGAGATGGAATATCACGATTTCCATTCAAACTCTCCGATAAAAGAAAAATCATGATCTGTTGCTTTTGGGAAGAAGCACACACTGCAACTCACCCGCCTGCTCCATACAAAAAATATTGCCTTCAGTAAAAAAATCCAGTGTGTTCATCATTTATCATGATCGCTGAGAAATCAACATCATTTATTTCTTTTGAAATTAAGCATTTTCTTTAATGGCAACATTTTACTGACTGAACCACGCATCAACCCGATGAACCGTAAATGTTTTATTAGACCGCCAAAGATGAGCTTGCTTCTCTTCCCAATGACGTTGTATTGTTTACCAGTTTTTGTCGGATCTGAAAGAGATGGCCAATGTGATCGCAAAATACCGCGCGACGGCGGGACGGCTGCTGCTGGTCGTTCTGACCGGTTATGCCGTCATAAACCTGCTGTGGCAGAACATCCGCCTCTACCCCAGTATCGCGGAAACGGACCCGGTCACGATCCACGAGGCGCGAATCGCCCAGCTCCGGCCGCTGCTGCCCCCCTCCGGCGCCGTCGGCTATGTGACCACCGTGGAAAACAGGGAGATCTTCGCCGCGGAAAAAACCTTTACCAATGTGGAATTTCTCGCCCAGTACGTCCTGACGCAATACACACTGGCCCCGCGGATCGTCCGGAACAGCCCGGACTTCCCGCTCGTCGTCGGCAATTTTATCGACGGGCCGCCCGCGCCCGGTTTTCTGGAGAAGAACGGCCTGGTTCCACTCCGGGATCTCGGAGACGGTCTCATCCTCTACCGGAAGGACCGGAAGCCATGATCGTTTTCTTCCTCGCATCCCTTCTTCTTTCCCTAACCTGCGGCCTCCTGTTGACCTTCATCTTTCTCCCTTCCCCGAAAAACGACCTCCAAGGCCTGCTGCTCCGGCTCTTCGTCGGAGGCGGTCTCGGGATCGGCATGAGCGCGTGCCTCTATTTTGTCTCCCTTCCGGCGGGGCTTTCGGGATACATCCCGCTGATCGACCTCGCCGCCTGCCTGGCGCTCGGTCTGATCGGTTACGTTTTGATGAAGCGGGACCGTCGGGAGGCGGAACGTCCGGCGGAATCGCAGCTCCCCGACCGCAAGGCCGCTCTTCCCAAAACGGGATCGAAATTAGAGACCTGGATCGCCGTCCTCTTTTCCGTCGAACTCCTCGCCTCCCTCGGCTCGTTTCTGTTCGCGTTCCTGAAGGAGCCCCACGGCAAATGGGACGCATGGCTGATCTGGAACATGCACGCCCGCTTCCTTTACCGGAGCGGCGAGGCCTGGCGCGAGGTCTTTGCCGGCGGGATGGACTGGAGCCACTGGGACTATCCCCTGCTGCTCCCGCTCTCCATCGTCCGCGGATGGAAATATATCGGAAATGATAGCATTTATGTCCCGGCTGCCTTCGCGCTGCTCTTCACCCTCCTCACCCTCGGCCTTCTGCTGTGCGCGCTGGCGTTTCTCCGGAGCCGGATCCAGGGATATCTCGCCGCCATGATCCTGCTGGGGACCCCGTTTTTCATCATGATGGGGGCGTCCCAGTTCGCGGATGTTCCGCTCGCCTTCTTCATGCTGGCGACCTTTGTGCTGCTCTTCCTTCCGGCGCGCTCTCCGGAGAATCGGTTCGGGGCGACGGCCCTGGCCGGAATCGCCGCTGGTTTGTGCGCCTGGACAAAGAACGAAGGTTTGCTGTTCCTACTCATCGTCACGGGAAGCCTTTTCGGCACAGCCCTTTATGCGGATGGGTGGCGGTCAGCGCGGAAGAAAGCCGTCCGGTTCCTCGCCGGGGCGCTGCCGATCCTGCTGATCGTCGTCTATTTCAAAACGCAATTGTCCCCGGTGAATGATCTGATGGAAGGCTTCAGCCTGACTGTGGCTGCGGCCAAATTGACGGACTTCAGCCGGTATGCGGAGATCGCGAAGGCCTTTTTCATCACGGGAATCAGTTTCACGCAGGGGTTGATCGATCTCCGCGTGGGGATGCAGCTCAACCCCGGCGCCGTCAATATCCTGCTCTTGATCGTCTATCTCCTCATCGCGGGCGTCCGGATCGACGATCGGGACCGGACCGGCCTCGTCCGGACCGCCGCCGTCCTTCTGATGATCCTGGCCGGCTATTTCTTCGTTTACGTGATGACCCCCCTCGATCTCGGCTACCATCTCGCCACGTCGCTGAACCGCCTTTTTCTCCAATTGTGGCCGAGCGTCATTTTTCTCTTCTTCATGACCGCCGGCGCTCCGGAGACGGCCCCTTCCCCGGGGGATATTTCCAGAACTGCATCAATACCATCAACAACAAAACCGGCGAAGGGCAATAAACCAAAAAGAATCCGGGAGCCGAAATGAATACAGCAAAAATGTTGTCCGTCGTCATCCCCGTTTACAATGAACGGGAAACGGTCCTGAAGATCGTCGAGAAGGTCCTGAATCTCGATTTTGTCGCGGAGATCATCGTCGTCGATGATGGCTCCACGGACGGCACGAAGGAACTCCTCAAACAGACGAAATTCGACGAACGTGTGAAGCGTTTTTTTCACGACCGGAACCTTGGCAAAGGGGCGGCCTTGCGGACGGGGTTCGGCCACGTCACGGGAGCAATTGTCGCGATTCAGGATGCGGACCTGGAGTACGATCCGAATGAGTTTATCGAAATGATCCGTCCCATTCGCGACGGCGTGGCCGACGTCGTCTACGGCTCTCGGCTATCCGGGGGAAAGCCGCAGCGGGTCCACCTCTTCTGGCACAAGGTGGGAAACGGTCTTCTCACGTTTCTGACGGATCTTCTCTACAACACCACCCTCTCCGACATGGAGACCTGCTACAAGATGTTCCGGAAAGAGGTGATCGAAACCATCCGGATTCAATCCGACGGCTTCTCCGTCGAACCGGAACTGACGGCCAAGATCTGCAGGAACAAACAGTGGCGGATCTATGAAATCCCGATCTCCTACTACGGGAGAAGTTATGCGGAAGGGAAAAAGATCACCTGGAAACACGGCTTCGCGGCCCTCTGGACGCTTCTCAAATACCGGGTTACGGACTGAAAGGGGGGTTCGCGGCGCAAATTCGTTATTGACAGCACACGGATTTTGTTCTAAGGTCCGGCCGCTTCCGCAATCGGGGGTTTTGATGAAAATGGATGGGAAATCAAGAAAAGTCTCTCTCGATCGGGGCTTGCTTCACCGGGGCCTCCTGTTGCGCCTCGCTCTTCTCGGGATGGGTCCAAGCCCATCGCCCATCGCTTTCAGGAGATGATCGTCCCCAAAAAATCAGCGCATCCTAAAGGCCATGGGTTTAAGATCCTTGGCCTTTTTTGTTATTGAGCGTATTGACTTGAGGAAAACGATATGTACGAAGTGATATGGCACGGCCGCGGCGGACAGGGCGTCGTCATCGCCGCGCAGATCCTCGCCGAATCGGCCTATCTCCAGGGATTCAAGGGGGTTACGTCGGCCCCGACCTTCGGCCCGGAACGGCGCGGGGCGCCGCTCACGGCGTCGACCCGGATCTCCGACCACCCGATCCGGACCTTCTCTCAGATCGAGAAGGCCGATATCGCCGTCGTCCTCGATCCGTCGCTGTTCGGCGTCGTCGATATTCTTGGTTCTCTGAAACCGCAGGGGCTGCTCCTGATCAACACCCCGCAGAAGGCGGACGAAGTGAATATCGAGGGTTCTCTGAATATCGCCACGGTCGATGCGGCCGCGGTCGCCATCCGTTTCCATCTCCTCAAGGAAGGGGCGCCGATGGTCAACACCCCGATGCTCGGAGTCTTCTCTAAGGCATCGGGGCTGGTCTCCCTCGAACACCTGGAGAAGGGGTTGAAGTGGAAACTCTCCGGCGGGGCGGCGGCGACGAATATCGCGGCGCTCAGGGCAGCCTACGAAGAGGCAAGCATCAGGAAAATAGTGACACCCAAATAGGGACAGAGCCCCTATTATTTCGGAAATAATAGGGGCTCTGTCCCTATTTGGAGGCACGTTATGGAACCAAAAGACGACAACATCTCCGCCATGTGCAAGCCGGCCGTCGGCGAGGCGGGGAAGACCGGGGACTGGCGGGACGCCACCCCGGTCATCGACCACGCGAAATGCATCGCCTCGGTCAAGAACCGGCCGGCCTGCTATCTCTGCTGGCTCTATTGTCCGGACGGGATCGTCACCGCGGGCATCCCCGTCAAGATCGATCTGGATTACTGCAAGGGGTGCGGCATCTGCGCGGAGGAGTGCCCCGCGAAGGCAATCACGATGGTGGTCAACGAGGAGGTAAAAAAATGAGCGACGTCCAGATCATGACCGGAAACTCGGCCGCGGCCTGGGGGGCGAAGCTCTGCAAGGTCCAGGTCGTCTCCGCCTACCCGATCACCCCCTCGACCTCCGTGACCGAAACGATCGCGAACTGGGTCGAGCGGGGCGAACTCAAGGCGGAATACGTCCGGGTGGAGAGCGAACACTCGGTCATGACCGTCTGCAGCTCCGCCTCCACCGTCGGCGCCCGTGTCTTCACCTCGACCTCCTCCCACGGTCTGCTGTACATGCACGAACAGCTCCACTGGGCCGCGGGCTCCCGGCTCCCCATCGTCCTT
>JAPLJX010000151.1:12903-14616 GCA_026388375.1 Deltaproteobacteria bacterium | reverse complement strand
TTTCCCCCTGGTTCACCGAGAATGAGACATCCCATAAGGCCTGGGCGTCATCGTAATAGACGTCAATATTTTTTACGTCCAGCATAAGGTTCCAATCCTTTAACGTTTTCTATCGGCTATGCGTTGATTTGCTGATTCACCACACCCCCCGCGGCGTAGCTCTTGCCCAGGTAGGCCTCGATCACCTCCGGATTGGTGTACACCTCTTTGGGGGTGCCTTCCGCGATTTTCTCGCCGAAACTCAAGACCATGACGCGGTCACTCACCCCCAGAACGGCGCGCATGACGTGCTCGACCATGATAATGGTGATACCGCTATCCCGCAACTGGCGGATCAGCGCGATCATCATGTCCGTTTCGGTGGGATTGAGACCGGCAACGACCTCATCCAGCAGCAATACCTGGGGACGGGTCGCCAGCGCCCTGGCCACTTCGAGGCGCTTGCGGTCCGGAAGCGTAAGATTCCGGGCCAGAGACGATGCCTTGGGGGCAAGGCCTGTGAATTGAAGGACCCTCATGGCCTCCTTTGCAGCGTCCTTCACTTCGCGCTGCACCCAGCCACGGCCAAAGAAGGCGCCCACACGCACGTTGTCCAGCACGGTCATGTCGGGAAACGGCTTTACCACCTGGTGGGTATTGGTGATGCCCAACACGCAGGTTTCGTGGGGCATCAGCCGGGTGATATTTTTCCCGTTGAATAAAATCCTCCCCGACGTAGCCGGATAGACCCCGGTGATACAGCGGAAAAGCGTGGTCTTCCCAGCGCCGTTAGGGCCGATCAGTCCGAAGATTTCTCCTTCTTTTACCTGGAAACTGACCCTGCTAACCGCCGCCAGCCCGCCGAAGTTTTTGCAGACATTGTCTCCCTGGATCAAGACTCCCATAATCAACCTCGTTAACCTATCAATAGCATTACTGATTCACTGTCACGATCTATGTTGCCTTCCCGGCCATGACTCCGCCAGTGCGCCTTTTCCACCATCGAGTCAGCCGTTGCTGCAGGCCCACAATTCCCTTGGGCTCGAAAAGGATGATCAGCACCAGAAGGCCGCCATAGAGCAACAGATGCAGAGAACTTAAAGAGAGTTTTAAGGTTCCGATTTCCAGGTTGGCCGTGAGGATACGATCCTGGACCACAATATAGACCACAGCACCCAGGATCGGACCTGCAAGGGTGCCGATGCCGCCGATCGTAGGCATCAAGACCATGGCAATGCTCATCGGGAAACCGAAGACCGTTTGCGGGTCGATGTAGAACATGTATTGTGCATAGACGCTGCCGCAGACACCGACCATGAAGGCGCTCAGCATCAGGGCCAGGTTCTTGTAATAGACCGTATTGACCCCAATCGTCTCCGCGGCGTCGATATCCATGTTGATCGCAAACAATCCCAGGCCGAATTTGCTGTTCTTCACCCACCAGGAGACCAGGAGTGCAGCGAACATCAGCCCCATCGCGCCGTAGTAGAAGCCGACCGCATAGGAACGGATGTTTTCCGGCGTAGGCAACATCAACCCGGTGGCGCCCCCGGTGAGGACACCATCCTGCAGGAAACCATTCAGCCATGTGTTGTTCTTGATCAGATCATCGAGGTTTAACATCAGCAACCGCGTCGCTTCACCGACACCGATGGTGGCAATGGCGAAATATTGTCCGCGGAGACGATTGGGGTCAATACGGTCTATTACAAGAACCTGGCCCTGATGCTGAGC
>JAPLJX010000151.1:0-12834 GCA_026388375.1 Deltaproteobacteria bacterium | reverse complement strand
ATAGCCCCACAGCAGGGCGTACAGGGCGGCAATCAGCCCCGCAAGAGGCATCGTCAACAGCGGCGGGACGCCGCGCAAGGCCAGGATCGCGGTGGTGTAAGCCCCCAATCCATAGAATGTAGCATGCCCAAACGAAGTCTGGCCAGCGTAACCGCCCAGAATATTCCATCCGGTACTCAGGGTAACGTAAAGAAAAGTCAAGAAACACAGGGTCTGCAGGTAGCCTCCCGCGATTCCGGAGGATGGAACCCACAGAAGGAAAAGAACGAACAACAGGCCGACCCACGGCTTCCAGGAGCGGAGCGCCTCTTGGACTTGCATTGTACCCCCTTGATGATGTTAACTCTTTTTGAATTTTTCCAACAATCCGAGCATTCCCCCTGGCATGACGATCAGTACAATGACCAGGAGTGCAAAACTGACGAAATCCTGCATTGCCGGCATGATCCAGAGAACGCTTAATGCTTCGGCGATAGCGAGGAACAGAGAGCCCAAGGCCACACCCACAAAGCTTCCCAGTCCGCCAAGAACGACAACACAAAAACTTTTCAGCAGATGAGACCGCCCGAAATCCGGGTCAAACGCAAAGATCAACGCCATCAGGGAGCCGGCAAGGCCGGCCAGGGAAATGCCGAGGCCGAAGGCGATCTCCATCACCCGCTCGGTATTGATCCCGACCAGCTTGCTGGCATCGCCATCCTGCGCCGTGGCCCGGATGGCCTTGCCCATGTAAGTCCGGCCCAGGAATTGCTGCAGTAAAAACAGCGCGAGGATTCCCACGCAGAACACCAAGAGCCGATTAACTGAGATGGCTATGCCGAACATCTGAAAGGTCATCATCGTATATGGGGTGGTGATGGCCCTGGTATCACCGGAGAAGACGAGATAGGCAATATTCTGCATGATCAGCCAGATGCCGAAGAGCAGAAGGAGCGAGGCGATCGGGGGGGCGTTCATGACCCGGCGGACAATGAAGCGCTGCATCAATATGCCCAGGAAAAAGAAGAGCGGGACAATGACCAGCGGCGCCAGAAAAGGGCTGATGCCCAAATGGACGATAAAGAAAAAGGCCGCATACGCGCCCCACATCATGACGCCCGCATGGGCCAGATTCACGATCTTCATGACGCCGTAGATCAGCGCGAGGCCGAAAGACATCGTTGCGTAGAGGCCGGCCAGCAGCATGGCGCTCACCAGCAGGGCGGGAATGTCGATGGTCATGATGGATGCTCCTTGTCGGCAACAAACCGCCTCCCGGAAGCGGCGGAAAATAAACCGCATGCAAAACGTCTGAATGGGAGAGCGGGGCTGCCCAGCCTCGCTCTCCCGTTCGCAACCTACTTCTTGGGGATCGGCACAATTGCTTTGGCCGTCGCGATATCCGCGGGATAGATGAGCGATGCCTTGCCGCCGGGCGCGTTCTGCATCATGACGTAGTCGTTATCGATCTGGCCGTTGGGCTTGAAAGTAACCCGCCCGCCGACCACCAGGGAACCCTTCATATCCATTTTGGCAAGCGCATTGCGGATCTTCTCTTTATCCAGGCTGCCTGCATCCTCGATCGCCTTTGCCAGGACCCGCACCGTCTCGTAGCCGAGGGCCGGAAACCACTCGGCCGGTTCGTTGTAGAGTTTTTCCCACTTCTGGGCGAAGGATTTGGCCGCCGGTATCGGAAGATCCTTGTGCCACCAGTTGCAGGACATGATGTAGTCGGATGCCGCTCCCAGGGCATCACGGGCAGCCTTTTCCGAACCCCGCGGACCATAGCTTACCACCTGATGATAAAGACCCAATTCCGTGTAGCGGCGGTGGATCGTGGTGTAGTCGGCAAGACGGGCGTCGACCAAGTAAATATCGGCGTTAGAAGCCTTGACCTTTTGCAGCAGCGGATCGGCATCCTTGAGGTTCAACTCAAAGGGTTCGTCCATCACAACCTGAAAGCGATCCGGCGCCGCTTTGCTTCGGGCCTGGATCCCCTGTCGGAACTCTTTGCCATGGGAAGTGTTTTCTCCCATCTGCGCGATTTTCAGGGGTTTTTTGAGATTTCCGGCATCCTGCTGGCCAACCAGCCAATCCATCACGGTATAGGTCAGCTTCTCGATATTGGCAATCAACCCGAAGATATATTTCATTTTTCTTTCATAAATGGCGCCGGTTGCGCCACCCCCGTTGACGTAAGGCGTCCGGTATTTTTCCGCCACAATGGTATGGGCCGTGATCAGAGGCGTTCCATAACCGCCCAGCAGCGCGTTGACCTTATCCTCGGTGACCAGCTTCTCATAAAGCTGGACCGACGTGGTGTTATCACTTTTATCGTCATAGAGGATCAGTTTTACGGGAATTTTCTTTCCGTATTCCTTGACGGTGATACCACCCGCATCGTTAATCTCCTTGACGGCCAATTCGTAGGCCCTCTTGTAATAACCGCCTTCACGGGATTGCCCCCCGGTGAGCGGTAGAGCGGCGCCAAGGATGATCTCTTTGGGCTGGGCCATAACCTCCGCCATAGGCAAAAGGCACATCCCAAAGATCAACAGACAGACTACAGAAATGGTTCGCACGTGTTTCATAGCTCTCCCCCTTTTTTAAAGTAATCAACTTAAGGATCAACATGATCCCGGACGAATATCCCTTATCCGAACCGTTCAGCAGAGCACAAACAGGAGATGAACCATTATACAATTCAAGAGAAAAACGATTTCAACCCGATTGGGAATCCCAAGCCAAAGTTACGTTGGAAACCCGTCTCGTACCTATTGGATGCATTACCCCCGCCCCGACTTTTCGATCGTCGGAAAAATTGCCGGGTTGGCCTCACAAGAAAAAAAACGGTAAGGGTCAGTCCTAATGGTCTGGGAATTGATTGTCAAGAATTATTTATATTTTTTTACCGCTCCTCCGGTAAAGCCGGTTGCCAATCATGGAGCAGGCGCTCCAGACGAATGATAGGATTTCCTGCGCGATTATGATAATATTACGTGAAAAAGAGGAAACGGACCATGACCCCTATGCTTATGCCTTTTGCCGGTAATCTGATGACCACCGGGATGGGGATCCTGCCGCATAAAGAGATGGAGAGAGCGCTATCCGTGGCGATGAGTGTCGACATTCCCTTCTGGCCGCAACTGCCAAAGATGGATTTTTTCGAAGACATGTACGTTCAGGCCTCGGAGAATTTCCCCGGCATCGTTCTGGAACCGGAAAATCGCAAGATCCATTTCAGTACGGAAAAATTTTATGTCGAACTGGAAAATGCGCTGATAAATCTGGAAAACGAAGATTTTTTTCGGATGTCCTCCCGGTTTTCCGCCACCTATCATCGTTTTTTATCCTTGGATTTATCCTCGTATGTTTCCATACGCGGCCAACTGGAAGGCCCGGTGAGCTTCGGCCTGAATGTGCTGGACGAAAACAGGAGGCCAATCATTTACAATGACGAGGTGCGCTCGATCCTCTTTGACTTCATGGCGAGGAAGGCCAACTGTCAATTGCGCGAACTAAAAGAAAAAAATCCCCGTGCCTTTCTTTTTATCGACGAACCGGGACTCCAGTCCATCTTCAGCGCCATATCCGGCTACACCGCGGATATGGCGCGCGTCGATTTGGAAGGCTTCCTGGCCCAGATCGAACATCCCCGGGGCATCCACCTCTGCGGTAATCCCGACTGGGATTTCCTGCTCCATCTCGATATCGACATCCTTTCGTTCAATGCCTACAACTGTGGAGAGATATTCGTCAAATACCGGGAAGGGATCGATCGATTTCTGGATAAAGGCGGCATGTTCGGCTGGGGGCTGGTGCCGGCAAACTATGATGAATTCATCACGGAATCTACGGATGGCCTCATCCATCGCATCGAAGAGCTCTGGCGGGAATTGAAAAAAGCCGGTTTTGATCTGCCGCGGCTCCTTTCCCAAAGCATTCTGATGCCGGCGACCTGCGCGCTGATGAACCCCGATGGCTTCGAAACGGTGGAGACCGCTTACGACTCCCTAAAAAAAATCTCCCGACACCTGCAGAGAAAGTATCTCCAACCATCACTGTGATCCGAACGATGGTCAGTCTGACAGACTGTTCAGAACAAATACTTCAGGCCGATGCCCATGGCGTTGGCCGCTCCATAGACCCCGTCGAAGAGGCCAAATACGCCGGAGCGATGGTGAACGCGCCATACAAGGCTCCACCGGGGATTTTCAGGCAATGCGAACGTCAATTCGAACATAACGCAATTAAGGAGTTGTGCCGTTTTTTCTCCATACAGGTGCTCCTCGAGTTTCGCTGTTTGGGTGCCGTATGACAGACCATTCCCAGCGGCGAAGGTTGTGTCGATGTACCTGTTCCAGGGAAATGTCAGCCACCTTGCAACCAAAAGGGCGTTGAACTCCTCGTGATGCTGTTCACCCATATGCTGCAGCGCCTGCCCTTCCACTTCCAGATCGATGTTTTTTGTGAGGGAGTATATCTTCCGGGAGATGGCAAGGGCCGCAAACCAGTAGTCTTTGTCGAAATCAGGAGAGACGAACGTCCTCCCCATATCACCCGTCGCCTGAACGGCGCCGAAAACCGTAACGCCCCAGTCTTCCCTGGCTTCCACTGTCTTAGGAATGTTGATCATAAGAGCAGCCGCCAAGGCCAGTAGAATCATTTTCCGGAATCTGATGGTCAGTTTCAGGTTACTCATGTCTCCAAATATCCTCACCAATTCAGGTTTCAACCCAGTTTCGGGCGCGCTCCATCGCCCGTTTCCATCTCCATGTCTGCATCTCGACGCGTTCTCGGCTCATAGGCTATTGGTTCCGGTAATGTCAGCGGTCAGGGTTTGCTGTCCATGATGGGCTCCTTTTCTATGGCTGATTGAGATGTTTATCATGCATTAATCTTGGAAGCATGATTGATTCCAATCGGTATCTTTGGCCTTCAAAATCCTGCTCTATACCGGGGGTGTCAAGGTCAATCATATTTCCGAAATGCAAGGTTACTTTTGCAAATGGTTTTGGCATCATGAACTTATCCCAGCTATTGAAATACCATGCCCGGTCTGCTGAGGTGAAGAAGGGGACAATCTTTGCATGAGTGGCCCGGGCGATACTGATCACTCCTGCCTTAACGACACCGGATGGGCCTCTCGGACCATCCACGATATGAGCGGCAAGTCTTGTTTGCTTCAACCTTTTGATCATTCCTTTTAAAGCCTCGCCCCCGTTTTTAGAAGAAGATCCCCTCACAATATACCATCCAGAATATTCTGCGACCTTAGCAATGATGTCCCCATCTTTACTTTTGCTGACCATCAAAGAAGGTTCAAAAGATTCGTAGGATTTAAAGTGCCGGATCCCCGAAAAAAATTGTTGATGCCAGCAACAGAGCAGGATGGATCCACCGCTCTTTAGATAGTCCATCCACTCCTTCTCATTTTCTATGAGGAGGCGAAATGTCCACGAGTAAATGCGGATGATATAATAAAGGAGAAAAAGCATTGGTTTGGCGAGGATGGAGTATCTGTATTTTTTCAGCATTAAAAAAAATTCCCTGCAGATTTTCGATTATAATACACAATACCAATGGAATTATCAAAGAAAGCGACAACAAGAAATCGACTGGTCGCCCTCATCTTGAAGTTACGTTGGTGCAGTGACGTGATTAATCTACATGATATCATTTATATAATACACTGATTCCTCCGATCATTCTCATGCCAAATTTTGACATGGAAAATTGGTTTGCAGAGACCCAATCAGATCCTTCATGCATCCGATCCATCAGCGCAATAAAATGAGTCCAGCTCAATTCTCGTATCAGCGATACGACAATCTGCTCGTCTGGAAAGACCCCGGCATATTGGATCATGCGGCGCAGATTCTTTTCACCGAACCCTCCCTTTACCGGCGATTATATTGGCCTCTTTATCACCTGACATGATTTTTAAGAGGAGGTCTTTGGGGATACCATTTCGTCTTTCCATTTTTCCACATCGCTCGGCTTTATCTTATCTTTTATGATTTCTGGCTTCAATGTGCCTCATGTAGTCTGAAAATAGATGTTCATTGATTTCTCTCATCTGCCGCCGAATGTCAGCGTAATCAATCCCTTTAACCATCCTCAGGAACGCTTCATTGTCGCACAGAATGATGGCTTTTAAAAAAAGCCGGGCTTTTAGATCTCGTGATGAATCGCTGGGTATTGTTTTGTTGATCTGGAGAAAATCATCGACGAACGTTTTCAATACCTCCAATTGTCGGATGGCCTTCGGCTTGAACATCCCCCGGACATAGGCGTAACTCGGAAGCCAGTGCGCCGCAATAGCATGATCTATCCCTTGATCCTCCTGGATCTGCTCTTTCAAGGCTATAAGCTCTCTATCTTTGAAGTGACGCCAATTGATGGCAATGGGATCTATCAGAAATGCCTCCAGATAAAACTTCCTGGCATAAAGAGGATCGCCGCTCAGCACATAGGCATCTCCAAGATAGCCGTATATATGTGCATTTGCCGATGACAGAGGAAGACAGGCATGAAGGGAAGTAATGGCCCGGTCATAATCACCCGCCTGGATATAAACGTATCCGGTCGGCATCTGATCGGCAAGAAAAGGGGCGCCGGCCAGTTCATAACGATTTATGGTGTCAACGACATTCTTAAAAAAAGACTTCTTGATCCCGGTAATCAGGTGACCGTCATCAGCGCCAATCGATTTAGAATAATTTTCAAAGTCCTCCCAGAGATGGCACAAGCCTTCGGGTTCCCCGAAAGCGGCGCTGGAGACCTTTGCCAATCCATCCAATAAAAAGATGGACAACTTTAACTTGTCATCAACAGATTCCCCGTTCGGATAGATGTCCTGGTATTCATGAAAGGCCTTCTTCGCTTCTTCCAGCCTGAGGGCATGCAAATCCTGTATGGCGCCGTTCAGAAGGATGTTCTCCTCCTGGAAGAGAGAGAGTTGTTCGATGGCTTCGATTCTTTCAGCCATCGGTTTGCAGAGACCCAAGCAGATCCTGCATGCATCCGATCCGATGCCGGATCATGTAATCTTCGATGCCGTCGATGATTTCCATCGTGGCGGCCGGATGGATGAAGTTGGCCGTGCCGATCTGGACGGCCGATGCCCCCGTGATTAGGAATTCGAGCGCGTCGGCGGCTGTCGAGATTCCGCCGATTCCAATCACCGGGATCTTTACGGAACGGATCACCTGCCAGACCATCCGGAGGGCGACCGGCTTTACGGCGGGGCCGGAGAGGCCGCCGGTGACGTTCGCCAGATGGGGGCGCCGCCGTTCGATATCCACCGACATCCCCGTCAATGTGTTGATCAGCGAGACGGCGTCGGCGCCGGCAGACTCCACGGCCTGGGCAATCTCGGTGATGTCGGTCACGTTCGGCGTCAGTTTCACAATCACCGGCAGATCCGTTTCACCCCGGACTGCTTCCGTGACGGAGGCGGCGGCATCCGGATGGGCGCCGAAGGCAACACCCCCCTTCTTGACATTCGGGCAAGAGATGTTGACCTCGATCGCGTTCACCCCCGCTGCATGGGTGAGAATCTCCGTAACACGCCGGTATTCGTCGATTGTTTCACCAAAGATGTTGGCGATGACCGCGACGTTGAATTGTCTCAAAAAGGGAAGCTTCTTGGCGATGAACGCCCGGACGCCGACATTCTGCAGCCCCACGGCGTTCAGCATCCCGCAGCGGGTCTCCATGATCCGGGGGGGCGGGTTGCCCGCTCTCGGTTCGAGGGAGAGCCCTTTGACCACGATGGCCCCCAGACGGTTCAGATCGCAAAACGGGGCGTATTCTTCGCCGTAGCCAAAGGTTCCCGAAGCGGTCATGACCGGATTCTTGAGGACCAGACCGCAGAGATCGACCGCAAGCCGCCCGGGAACAACCGTGTTTTTATCCGCTTCCATCCGAAAAATCCCCACTCCTTGCTCTTTTCGCTACCCCTCCACGGGAGGATTCCAGTGGATCTCCCCGATATCGAATACCGGACCGTCATGACAGACCCTCCGGTAACCGTTCCGCCCCTCCCCTTCTTTGATTGCAACCACACATCCCAGGCAGGCGCCGACGCCGCAGGCCATCCTCTCCTCAAGCGAGACCTGGCAGCGGATTCGGGTGTCTCTGAGCAGAAGATCCAGTGACCGGATCATCGCCATCGGACCGCAGGCCAGGATGAGCGTGCTCTTTGCGTCGTATTCTCCCAGATCAAGGGCCAGCATTTCGGTGACATTCCCATGATACCCGCAACTCCCGTCATCGGTAGCCGTCCGGAGGTTGCAGAAGCCCTCGAAGCGGTTCAGCCCGGTCAAGAGTTCCGCCGTTCCGGCGCCGAGATAGGCCGTGACCTGTCGTTTCGCGGAATGGGGTTTCGAAAAAACGCATTCCTGGAGAAGGAAGGCCAGCGGCGCAGCACCGACGCCGCCGGCCACCAGGAGAATCTGTCGGACATCGGGATCGATCGTAAAGCCGCGGCCGAGAGGCCCCAGGACCGTTAGCGTCGAGCCGGAATTCAGCCGGGAAAAGAGGGATGTACCCCGTCCGGCGACACGACAGAGCAGATTCAGGATCGCGTGACCATCTTCCCGTTGAAAGCCGTAAACACTGATCGGTCGGGGAAGGAGCGGCTCATCCCGATCCGGATCACGGATCATCACGAACTGCCCGGGGATCGGAGTCGCAAAAGAGAGGGGAAGCCGGATGGTCAAAAGGAAATGACCGGGGGCCACGCTCCGGTTTTCCATCACCTGCCCGATTGCTATGGATGGTTTTTCAGCCATGGTAGTCATTCCTTGTTCGCCGATTTCGAGGGATGCTCTCCCTCCGGCCGAATCCGCTCCAGGTCCGCCCAGAAGATCAGCGCATCCTCCCCCGTATCAGAGTAATAACGAGGACGAACGCCCTTCACCGAAAAGCCGAACTTTCCGTACAGATTCTGTGCCGCAATGTTGGAGCGGCGCACCTCGAGCGTGACCCGTCGCGCCCCTTCCGATTGTGATGCCCGGATCGCCTCCCGCAACAACAAAGAGGCAACCCTATTCCTCCGCTGATCTTTCCGGACCGCGATGTTATGGAGATGCATCTCGTCCGCCACCTGCCAGTAGACGACGTAACCCACAACCGGTTTGCCCGGCAATCGATCAACCCTGCCCACGAGCATCCG
The DNA here is from genome assembly GCA_026388375.1 of Deltaproteobacteria bacterium. GTDB lineage: Bacteria > Desulfobacterota > Syntrophia > Syntrophales > UBA5619 > UBA5619. The sequence goes on along the minus strand of JAPLJX010000151.1, from coordinate 3,674 downwards.
GGCGATGGGGTTGGTCATCTCGCCGCGGAGCAGATTCTCGGACCACGGAGAGGGGAAAGAATCCCTTGCGATTTCAATAAGTTCACTCATGTCCCCTTCCTCACATTCTCCGATTCGGAGGTTATCCATTTTCATGATTCTAAAAACTCCGGATGTAATGGAGAATCACCGTCGCCGACAGGAATACCGCGCAGAAAATGGGAAGGGCGCCGCGCAGGCGGATGGTGTTGAGGGCGACCGCGGTTCCGATCAGCGGAAGGAATCCATAGACCAGATCCAGCCCCCGGATGAGCCGGGGAGTCAGGCGGGGATAGCCCCATGTCATAACGCCGATGCCGATCGGGATTGCGATCAGGATCAGGGCGGCCGACAGGAACCAGGTCTTCAGGGCCGCGAAGAGGTGTTTGCGTGCAATGGCGGGGGGGGCTCCGTTCAGGACATTCTTCAAGGCATCATTCGCGGGTTTCTCGTTTCCGCGGATGATCCAGCGGTCCATCTGTTGCGCAAGATAGGCGAACGGAACAAAAATGAGCACGGCCAGTGCGATCAGCCCTTGGGGCAGGTGACCCAGAATCCGGCCGCTCTCGATGGCGCAGGCGGCAATCAGGATGGCGGCCACCGTGTCGTTGGGGGGAACATAGGCGCCGATCGGAAGGCGGTCGATCCAGAACAGTTCGATGAATGCGCCGGCAATGAGACCGGTATAGGGATCGCCCAGGATAGCCCCGGTCACGGGCGCCGCCACAATCGGTCGCGAGATCAGGGTCTGGATGAAGACGCGATCCAGGCAGAGGAGGCCGCCGGCAATGGATACGATCAGAACATTCATGATCATAGGATCCGCCTGAACGGTTCAAACGCGGGTTGGGGCCGGACACGCGGGAAAAGGGTCCGCGAGTGCATCAGGAGCCCATGTTCCGGACGATTTCGTAAAGATCGATCGGTTTTTCCCGGGGGACGCGCCGAAATTCGATCTGCACCCCCGCATTCCGCAGGCCGGTGATATCCCGGATGTCCCCATCGTTCAGTTGGACGGATTGAGTACAACAAAGCCTGCATTCCTCGTGATAAATATTCCCGATATTCAGTTTATCAAATCGGAAGCCGAGCCGGTAGGCCGTCGATGCGGCGGAAACGGTGCTAAAGAGAACAATCGTCGAGGGGCCGCAGCCCCGCTGGAAGGCGTTGTTCTCCGCAAATTCCGCCACGCCGCTGATCACGACCCGGACTTCGCTGGGAACCGCCATCCGGATCACCGTCTCGCATCATCCGCTACAACAATGCAGGAAGCCTTCAGAAAGGGAACCCAGGCTTCCAGGATCTGGCCATGTACCAGACGGTTATCGACCCGCACAAGGGCTATATCCAATGAATCTTGCAATGGGTTATCCGACTTTTTTGTTCAGAATCTCACTGGCAAGGGAGATGTTCTTGATTCCGTAATCCTTGATGAAATGGGCAAAATCCTCCAGGGTCATCCCTTCCCGGATATCGGGGAGCTTCAGAAGCATCGGAAGATTGACGCCGGTAATCACCTCTACCTTGCCCGTCTTCAGAAAGGAGAGGGCAAGGTTGGAGGGCGTCCCGCCGAAAAGATCGGTCAGAATCAGTACCCCTTTACCCTGATCCAGCTTCTTGAGCGCCGCGCTCATCTCCTTTTTGATATCTTCCACCCCTTTGGTCTGATCGACGGCGATATGAACGATCCCCTTCATGCTGCCGCGGATCAATTCCGCAGCCTTGATCAATTCGTTCCCCAGATTGCCGTGGGTGGTTATCAGTACGCCAATCATGATTTTTCCCCCATGTTCCGATATTTGGCGAAGGCTAATGGATTCAATCTCAATTGTCAAGGTGAATCGGGTAGAAGTGATAAGGATGTCCAGTGATATCGGTTCCGGCTCGGGGAAGGGCCATGAAAATGGCGGCACGGGATGCCGGACCGCCTCGTTTTTCACAATTTTTTGACAAGCCTATGTTTGTTTCCCCTGGAGGTAGTCGATCATCGACGGGGTCACCAGAGGAACAACGTTGCCGATCATGTGGGGCATGAGGGTGTCCATGACCTTGGGCATGAGCGCCGGCATCTGCTCCAGCATGTAGTCGGGCATGGGGATGCGCTCGGCCACCCTCTGGAGCATTGTAGGCATGACTTTGGGCATCATCATGGGCAGCAGCCTCGGGAAGAGGATCGGGAACATCGGTTTCATCAGATCGAGCGCGCCCGGGATCTTCCCCATCATCCGCATCATCGGCCCCATGCCGAACGGCATGGCATTGATCAGCTCGGGCCACATGGTGGACATCAGGTTCGCAAAACCCTGCGGCGTCATCAGTGCGATCATGGCCTCGAACACGGCCCACTGTCGCTTGACCTCGGGATTGGGGTCCGGGAAGTCGTAGCCCAGAGCGGACGCAGCGAAACGCGCCAGGTCCACGACCTCCAAAGGCATCTTCTTCGTGTCCGCACTGACCCGGAGCTGGAATTCACAGCAGGGACAGAGAGCCAGCACCGTGCTCGCACCTGCCTCCAGGGCCTCATTCAGGCGCATCTCTCCGATGTCGGCAGCCACCGGTGGATCCTTGATGAGGGTGAGCACACTGCCGCAGCAGTGGGCCTCCTGGTGATTGTGGTCCATCTCCACGAACTTCACATGGGGGATGGCCTTGATGAGGTCCCGCGGCGGCTCGTAGACGCCCGAGACGCGACCCATGTGGCACGAGTCGTGCCAGGTCACGGTGACCGGCGCCTTGCCGGTGTTCGGGAAGATGAACTCGCCCTTTTTGATCTTCTCCGAAAGGACCTCGCTGTAGTGCCTGGACTTGATATCATAGTCGATGCCGAACTTTTTGGCCCAGACGGGGTACACATGCCGCCACATCATGTCGCATGCCGGGCATGAGGTGATCACACTTTCGGCGCCCGCATCCTTGACGGCCCGGATGTTCCGGCGCATGATCTCCTCGAACACCTCCCACTTCCCGGCCACCAGCATGGGCGTACCGCAGCAGTTCTCCTTGTTGCCCACATAGGTGAAATCCACGCCGGCCGCATCCAGCAGCCGTACGCTCGCCATGGCGATGTCGTGTTCCACGTAGCTCGCGGTGCAGCCGGCGAAGTAGGCGGCCTTGGCCTTCTTCCCAGGGCCGTGTTTTTCCTTAAGGTCCTCGGGGAACCACGCCGAGCGGTTCTTTCGATAGCCGGCCCAGATGTTCCCCTCCTTGAGGGCCGCCGCGGCCATCATCTCGAAGGGCGGGAAGGTCATCCTCTTTTCCTCGTGGATGAGCTTGCCGCGGAGCTTCATCCAGGAGGGCTCGATGGGCAGGGCGGCGGAGCAGCGGATATTGCAGAGTTCGCACGTGGTGCAGACGATGAAGGTGTCCACCACCTTCTGGCTCCACTCCTGCTTCCCCTTCATGTACTCCCGCAACCAGTACCATTTGCCGCGGGGGCTCTGGCTCTCCCATCCTCGGCCGTAAAATTGGTCGCACTCGTCCACGCAGTAGCCGCACTGGGAGCAGCTGTGCGCATACCAGGCCACGTCCGCGGGGATGTCCCGCGAAGCCACCGTCGGCCTCTCTCCCACCTTGGTGAAAACCGCGTTGCCGAAGGGCCTGATGAGCGGTTCGAACAGGCTCCCGAGCCTCACGGCCGCCCCGATGAGCCTCCCGCC
>JAPLJX010000311.1 GCA_026388375.1 Deltaproteobacteria bacterium | reverse complement strand
CGCCAAGCTTCCCGAAGAGGTCGGGCGCCTTGGATGCGAGAACCTTCCCGAGTTTCTTCAGCTCATCGAAAGTGATGATCATACGGGAACTGAGATCGCACCCGGCCCCGTCGATCACGACGATCTTTTCCAGGAGCGGGCACTCGGAGATCCGCTCCATGACCTTCCGCACCCCGTCCTCATTTTCCGCAATGAAGACCTTCGCCTCGGAGTTGCAAAGGATGTAAGCGACTTCGGTGGAGGGGAGGGTCACGTAGACGGGGACGGTGCAGGCCCCGATCCCGATGATGCCCATATCCGCGGCGAGCCATTCCAGACGGTTTTCACTGAGGAGGGCGACGCGGTCCTTCTTCCGCACGCCGAGATCGTACAGCCCGAGACCGGCGGCCATCGCCGTTTCATAATAGGTCTCCCAGCTCCACCCTTCCCACCGCCCGTGCCGCCTTTTCTCGACGGCCAGACGGCTCCCGTACCGGCGGGCCTGATTCCTGAAGATCTGAGGCAGATTCTCATTCATGTCGGACCTCCTGCAACGATTCCGGAAACAACAGGGTTCCCCGCGGAGTCCCCAGGGGTTCGGTGTCGGTCGGCGTGGGCGACTTTGACCGGGAGCGCAACCCGCACGCCCCGCCTTCAGACACCTTCCTTGCCGGGAAGACCCGCCCTGCGGACGGGGCTTCACTTACAGGGCCATGGGGGGCATGACCAGGGCGTATCCCTCGGCGACGAGCTCCTGTCGCTGGTTCGTCCAGGTGCACTTCATACGGATCCATCTCCTCCTTCATCGACTGCCTGTTGCCTCTCGACAAAGGAGAGGATCCGCTGGTACTCTTCTCGTGATATCTTGCGATAGAGATGGTAGAAAAAGACGCTCATCACTTCCCGGCCCTCGACGATCCTTCGGGAGAATTCTTCCGGGTCCAGTTTACCCAACGCGGCCTCAACATAGTACTTGTGGGTCATCACCACGATATCCCGGAACATGTCCCGGTAGTGCCTGAGCGCCTCGGGATCAAAGCCGTCGCTGGCGCCGACGCCGATTTTATCCATCCGGACGAACAGTTTCGCGAGCGTAATGTCGTCCTGGAAATAGATCTTCTGACCGTCCCGCAGGGTCGGAGTGATGATCTTCCACTCCTCCATCTTGGAGAGCCATTTCGGCCCCAATCCGGTCGCCTCCTGGAAGGCGTTCTCACCTCTGATTTCGCTGGGAAGAAGTTGATCGACAGGCCGGAAATATTCAGACCGCAGACGGAGAAACGATTGTCCTTCTGAAGATTTCCCCGGTTTTTTCATGATTTTCTTGATTACGGACAGCGGGAGAAAGTAGTTGTCCTGAAGTTCTTTGATCAGGCGGATCCGTTCGATGTAGCTTTCATCGTAATCGGCGATGTTCCGGCCGCGCTTCGGGGGACGGGGAAGCAGTCCTTCCCGGATGTAATAGTGAACGGTTTCCTTGGATACCTGTGTGCGCAGCACCAGTTCTCTGATTTTCAAGCGGCAACCTCAACGGCAGGAATAAAGATCGTGAAACCCCGTGCTCTCGATTCGCCGTCATCTTCCAGGCGGCGACTGTATTATTTCTAGCCAAACGGACATACATTGTCAAGAAGAATCGTTAGCTATAAAATTTTACTTGACAATTACGCATAGTATTTAGTAGTGCTCAACGAAAGTCCATTCCCCGGACACCATTGCAAAAACGCCCCGCGCATGCCTGATCGATCCCATTCAATTCAATCGGCGCGGAGGGCATGAACTGAAATCGCCGCGATACAGCAACGAGGATGGGGGGACGATCGAGGACCCCCGTATTTTCGGGATTCTACGCCTTATGAATCCCACTCATTCAAGGAGGAGCAAGAAAATGGACGAAAGACCCTGGCATCGCCACTATGACTACTCAACCCCCACAACCATCCGTTATCCCCGCCTGGCGGTCCATGACCTGCTCGGGATCCCCGCCAACGCCTACCCGGACAAGGCGGCCCTGAACTTTTTCGGCACCGAAGTGACCTTCTGGGAGCTGCGTCAGCAGGTCCTGCGGTTCGCGAACGCGCTGGGCGCGTTGGGAATTCAAAAAGGGGAGCGGGTGGGCATTCAACTGCCGAACTGTCCCCAGTATCCGATCGCCTACTACGCGGCGCTGTCGCTCGGGGCGATCGTCGTGAACATCAATCCCATGTACACGGCCGATGAGATCAAGATGACGACGCTCGCCACGGGGATGACGACACTCGTCACCTTCGACATGGTGCTCCCCGCCGTCCGCGCCGTGTGCAAAGAGATTCCAATCCCCCGGGTGGTTGTGACCGCGGTCACGGATTACATCAAAGGGTTCGGGGTGAGCACGGCCCAAAGCCTGGCGCTGGAAGAGGGATGGCACCATTTTTCCGCCCTGATTGAGGGTTGCCCGAGCACGAGGCTCCCCCGCGTCCAAGTGAGTCCCGAAGATCCCGCGCTGATCCAGTTCACCGGCGGGACGACCGGCATCCCCAAAGGGGCCGTGCTCACGCACGCCAACGTTATCGCCGCCACCCTCCAGTGCTCGCTTTGGGGGAGCGCCACCGTCAACCTGACGCCCCCGGAGCGGCGCAACGTCATGGCGGTCCTGCCCTACTTCCACGTCTACGGCAACATCGTGGTGATGAACTGGGCGATGTTCAACTGCGCCACGCAGATCCAGGTCCCCCGCTTCAACATCGACGAGATGATGGGCCTGCTGGCAAACTTCAAGGAGATCACCTTTTTCCCGACCGTTCCCACGCTGATCAACGCGCTGATCAACCATCCCAAGGCCCCGGAGCTGGATTTGGCCCGGAAGCTGAAGCTGCTTAATTCCGGGGCGGCCCCCATGCCGGTGGAGCTCATCGAGCAGATCCGGGATATGGGGATCTTCTTCAGCGAGGGGTATGGGCTTTCGGAATCCTCTTCCCTGGGGATCTCCAACCCCATCCTGGGACTCAAGAAGGTCGGGAGCATCGGAATCCCCTTCCCGCACAACGACGTGCGCCTGGTAGACATCCGCGAGGGCAACGAGGAGGTTCCACAGGGAGAGCCGGGCGAGATTGTGATGAAAGGCCCCCTCATCATGCAGGGGTATTGGAACAATCCGCAGGAGACGGCGGGACAGATCCGAAACGGCTGCCT
>JAPLJX010000006.1 GCA_026388375.1 Deltaproteobacteria bacterium | reverse complement strand
CCGATCGTTCTCGCCCAGGAACACCGCATCGGCCAGTTCAAGGATGTTCCCACCTTCAGGGAAAACGGCATGGATATCATCTTCAAGTTTTTCCGCGGCGTCGTCGCCCCGCCGGGAATTCCCCCCGAGGTGGTTGCCTATTACGAGAGCAGGCTGAAAAAAATGAGCGAAACCAAGGCATGGAAGGAGAACTATCTGGCCAAGAACATGCTGAGCCCCGCCTGGCAGACCAGCAAAGAGTTCACCAAAACCATTAACGACAGCGAGGTTGTCTTCGCGGAGACGCTCAAGGAACTCGGGATGATTAAATAGCGCCGGTTATGATATCAAAACACGGCCAAATCGTGTCCGTCCCCCTCTCCCTGCGGTCCTAAGTCGGCGATCAGGGTATGAGGGCGTTCCGGAGGAATCAAGATGCGGTATGCGAACATCATCGCGGGTGTGGTTTTTTTCCTTCTGGGAGTCGCCACCATCATTTTGGCCTGGCTGGATCTGCCCTACACCGCCGACTTCAGCCCGGGGCCGGGTTTTCTGCCCCTCTGGCTGGGTATCGGCCTGACGATCTTCTCTATTCCCGTCATGATTACCGAACTCAGAAACAAGGATAAATCGGGGGAACTGTTCCGACCGGAAACGGTGAAGTGCGTCAAGGTGCTCATCCTGATCGTGATCGTGTTTCTCCTCCTGCCGGTCTTCGGCTTTTCCGCCGGCCTGGCCCTCATCACGGCGGGCGGCATGCGTCTCATGGGAAAACACAGTTGGGGCTCCTGTGCGGTGACCGTGATCGTAACGGCCGTCTGTATCCATTATCTCTTCGGCCAGTGGCTCAGCATCCCCCTGCCGCAAGGAATGATTGGATGGTAGAAGCAGGAGAAAGGAAATAGCTCTATGGACTTGCTGCATAATCTCTATACCGGATTCACCATCGCGGTGACCGGGCAGAACCTCCTCTGCTGCACAGCGGGCGTGTTCTTCGGACAGTTGATCGGCATTCTGCCGGGGATCGGCGCGCCGACCGCGATCGCGCTCCTCCTCCCCCTGACCTTTTCCCTCAACCCGACCTCGGCCATCATCATGTTCGCGGGGATCTATTACGGCGTGGCCTACGGCGGGACGGTCACCTCGGTCCTCATCAATGTCCCGGGGGAGTCATCCTCAGTCATGACGTGCATCGACGGCTATGCGATGGCCCAGAAGGGACGAGCGGGGGCTGCGCTCTCGATCGCGGCCATCGGTGTTTCGGTCCGGCGGAATACTTCGGTCTCGCCGTCATGGCCTTCGGCCTGCTCACGGTCTTCGGCAGCGGGTCGCCTTTCAAGATCTTCATATCCACCGTTGCCGGTGTCTTGATCTCGACGGTCGGCATGGACGGCGTGAGCGGCATGCCCCGCCTCACCTTCGGGATACCCGAGCTCCTTGGCGGGGTCGATTTCATCGTGATCATTTGCGGGATCTTTGGCCTGGCCGAGGTCTTCAACAGCATCGAGGAGCCGGAGAGCGGTCACCTGGTCAAGGAGAAGTTCAAGCTCAGCGAAGTCTTTCTGACGTGGCAAGAATGGGTCGAGAGCCGCTGGGCGATCGTCCGCGGCGGCATCATCGGCTTTCTGGTCGGCCTCATCCCGGCCGGCGGAATCACCACTGCATCGTTCCTCGCCTACTTGGCGGAAAAGAACGCATCGAAACACCCGGAGACCTTCGGGAAAGGGGACATCGCCGGCGTTGCGGCGCCGGAATCGGCCAACAACGCCGCCTCGATCAGCGGCTTCGCTCCGCTGCTCGCTCTCGGCGTGCCGGGCTCCGCGACCACGGCTGTCATGCTCGCCGGCTTCATGATGTGGGGCATCCGTCCGGGTCCGCTCCTCTTTACAACCAACCCCGATCTGGTCTGGGGTCTGATCGCGAGCATGTACATCGGTAACGTCCTTCTCTTCTTGATGAACATATTCCTGATTCCCCTGTTCGTGGCGATGCTCCGGATCCCCTATTCGATCCTGATGGGGTTCATCATCATCTTCGCCTCGATCGGGGCGTACAGCGTGAACAACAACATGTTTGACGTCTGGATGATGGTGGGCTTCGGCCTCCTCGGCTATGCCATGAAGAAACTGAAGTATCCGATCGTGCCGCTGATCCTGGCGATGGTCCTCGGGAACCTGGTCGAGAAGTCCCTCCGCCAGGCCCTGGTATTATCCGCCGGAAGTTTTGATGTCTTCTACACTCGGCCGATCACGGCCGTGTTTC
>JAPLJX010000087.1:19420-37267 GCA_026388375.1 Deltaproteobacteria bacterium | reverse complement strand
TTCATCTACCTCTACGGAGAAACAGTCCTGCTGCTGAGTTACCTCTCCCTGATCGCCTTTGCCAAACGCAGGGCCACGGGCGTCGAAAAGAAGCGCATCGTCTACCTCATCATCGCCTGCACTGCGGCCATCGCCACCTCCAGCATCCCACCGCTGTTCAACCTGGTCGTCGCCGGCATGCTCTACTTTATCCTGATCATGATCACCCACCCTCATCTGACGGAACTCCACGACCTCATGACCCGCGCCCTGGTGATCCTGATCGTCACCCTCTTCACCACCATCGTCTTTTATCTCGTGATCGGCTTCTTCGGGAAAGGACCCGCGCCACTGTTCACGCTCGTCTTCATGGTCTCCTTCCTCATTGTCATCGCCATCGGACCCTTTCAGGTCATTCTGAAACGGCTGCTCACGACGATTTACCCCGAGATCAAGGACGTCTTCACCTCGCCTTACGACTTGGACGAAAAGCTGGAGCGCGAAAAGGCTCTCCTGCTGGAGAAGATGGCCCCCGTCCTCGCCCATGAGATCCGGAACCCGCTGGGGTCGATCAAGGGGGCCGCCCAGTATCTCCGCTCGGAGGTGGAGGGAGAGGAGCAGAAGAAGCTTCTCGACGTGATCACCGAGGAGGTGAACCGCCTGAACCGGGTCGTCTCGCAGTTTCTCGATTACGCCCGGCCCTACTCGCCGGATTTGAAGCCGCGTCCGATCAACACCGTGATCGAAAAGGCGATGGCCGTCATTGAGGCGGACAGCCTTTCGAACCGTATCCATGTCCAGATGGAGCTTCATCCCCATCTGCCGCCGGTCCCCATGGACCAGGAACAAATCCACCAGGTCATTCTGAACATCGCCTTCAACGCCATCGAGGCCATGCCGGAGGGCGGCACGCTGACGGTCCGGACATCCCGGATTGGAAGCGACGCCGGCGACGACCAAGGAGCGTGGGGTTGGCCTGGGGCTGGCCGTCTGCCAGCGCATCATCCGGAATCATGGAGGAAAAATCCGGGTGAAGTCGATCCCGGGTCAGGGGACGATCTTCTACATCCGCCTCGAAACGGTGGGGTAGGGAGGAGGAGTCTTGACAGATTGGGACGAACCGGGTGATAGTGCTGTACTACAGGCCGACAGGAATGCGCCTGCGGGACGGAAAGGAAGGGACGGCTCCGCAATGAAACCCGCCAAGATCCTCGTCGTCGACGACGAACTGAACATGCGGCTGGTCCTCAAGGCCATGCTGAAAAAGGAAGGCTACGAGGTGGCTACGGCCGCGGACGGCCAGGAGGCTCTACAGATCCTGAAGGAAGAGAAGATCGCCGTCGTCGCCACGGATCTCAAGATGCCGCGGCTCGACGGCATGGGACTCCTGCATCGGATCATGCAGGACGACCCTTCGCTCCCCGTCATCATCCTCACCGCGTACGGCACCGTGGCGAACGCGGTGGACGCGCTGAAGCAGGGGGCCTTCGATTATCTCACCAAACCGTTCGAGCAGGATGAACTCAAAACGGTCATCCTGAAGGCGATCAAGACCCGGCAACTTGGCGACCGCGACCTCTCGGCGCCGGCCGGCGATGTCGATCCCTACCGGATCGTCGGCGCAAGCAGCCGCATGGCCGAGATCCACGAGATCATCCGGAAGGTTTCGCCTACAACGACCACCGTCCTCATCACGGGAGAGACGGGAACGGGCAAGGAGCTGATCGCCCGCGCCATCCACCGGAACAGCTCCCGGAGGGAACAGCCCTTCATCAAGATCAACTGCGCCGCCATTGCGGAAAATCTCGTGGAAAGCGAGCTCTTCGGTTATGAAAAAGGGGCATTCACCGGCGCCGTGACCACGAAGCCGGGAAGGTTCGAGCTGGCCCACCGGGGAACCCTCTTTCTGGATGAGGTCGGAGAAATCCCGCGGGACATGCAGGCAAAGCTCCTCCAGGCGATCCAGGACCAGAACTTCGAACGGGTGGGCGGCCTGAAGAACATCTCGGTGGATGTACGCCTCATCGCGGCCACAAACCGGAATCTCCCGCAGGAGGTCAAGGAAGGAAAGTTCCGGGAGGACCTCTTTTACCGCCTGAACGTCTTCCCCATCCATATCCCGCCTCTTCGGGAGCGGACCGAGGACATCCTCCCCCTGACCGGCCATTTTCTCGAGAAATTCAACCGGAAGCTCAAAATGAAGGTCGAAGGGCTTTCCCCGGAGGTCCGAGACTGCCTTCTCGCCTACCCCTGGCCGGGGAACATCCGCGAGATTGAGCATCTTGTTGAGCGGATGATTCTGATGGCGGAGGGTCCCATCATCACAATGGCAATCGTCCCGCCGGAGATCGTGCGGGCCACGCATGAACCTCGTCCGGCGGCGCCGGGCATGACGGAAACGCCGGGACGCGACGTCCTGAAGAGCCACATGGAGGAGATGGAAAAACAGATCATCGCCTGCTGCCTTGAGGAGTGCGACGGCAACGTCACGCGGGCGGCGGAACGGCTGGGGCTGAGCCGGAAGGGTCTTCAGCTCAAGATGATCAAGCACCGCCTCCGGAAACGGGAGGAGGGATGACTTTCCCCCGGGTTCAAAAATATTAATCCTGCCCTGACCTATTATTTTTCAAAAATCCGTCCAGCCAGAACAGGTTCAGCTCGGCAAGCCTCCCTCTTGTCGGCACGCCATCCTTGGGATCCCAGCCCATTGCCTCATAATACAGGGTCAAGAGCTCTTCAAACTCCCGGCGATCTATCCCTTTCCCCTGGAGGGCGCCGCTCTCCAGAGGCTCGAAGAGCCGATCCGGAAGGGTGTCATCCTTGCGCCCGAACCCTTCGCGCAGGTTGAAAACCCGGGCCATATTCACGGTCCGCTCGCCGACCTTCAGAAGCTCCCACAGGCTCGTCTCCCAGCCCATCACCGCCTGGACCACCTCCACGAGTTTGGGAAGGGTCAGCGCCAATACCGGACCGGCCACAAAGTTGCACACCCCCAGGGATTCGTAGAGCGACCAGACGAAGTGGAGATAGGTGAAGTTGCGCGCCTTGCGCGCCCCCATCTCCCGGGCATCGACCGGCTCCAGGATGCCAAGCGGGGCTATCCGCCCCAAAAGGGGTCCGGGCGCCTGAAAGGGAGTGTCATGGGGAGCTCTCACATGGTCCGCGCCCGTCGGCGACACGGCGAAGCTCAGCCCCTGGCCGGTCTTCCCGCGCGGGTCGTGCATGGGCAGCTCCTGCCCCTTGATGTGGAGGGCAAACTTCTCCGAACCCCTGCCGAGCTTGGCCGCCGCGGCCTTGACACCGTCTGCCAGAAGATTGCCCAGTCCCTGCTTACGGAAAGCGATCCACTCGATGCCCTTTACCATTGCGTCTGGATTACCGAATGTGAACTCGATCCCCTCCGTGTCCGCCTGGGTGAGGATGCCCTTCTCAAAGCATTCCATGGCGAAACCGATCGCCACACCGGTGGAGATGGTGTCCAGCGTATAACGGTTACACAGTTCATGCCCCTTGGCGATGGCCGCCAAGTCGTCGATGCACAGGAGAGATCCCAGGGAACTTAGCGTTTCGTATTCAGGGCCGCCGTAGTTGCCTGAGGTCGCATAGGGGCCGGAGGGAACCTCCACCACCCGTTTACAGCGCACCGAGCAAGCATAGCAGCCCTCTTCACGCTTCAGGATGGTCTCGGTCATCCGCTCGCCACTGATCTTTTCCGCCCCTTCAAAGAAGCCGGTCCGGAAATTGCGGGTCGGCAGGATGCCCTGGGTGTTCAAGGACATGACAAATTGAGAGGTTCCCAACTTGCGAAGCACCTTGCTCGGACCGTGTTGACCGATCAGTTCCGTCAGGTTCCTGGAGAGTTCCCGGAACTTCTCCGGGTCATGGATCTCCATTTTGTTCGTTCCCCGGACAGCCACAGCCTTCAGGTTTTTAGAACCCATCACCGCGCCCATGCCGGTCCTGCCGTTGATGTGCTTGAGCTCATTCACCACGCAGGCATAGCGCACCAGGTTTTCCCCGGCCGGTCCGATCAGCGCAACCCGCGCCCGTTTCTCTTTGAGCTCTTCCCGGATCATCTCCTGGGCCGGACCTGTCTCCAGCCCCCATATCTTTTCCGCCGACCGGATCTCGACTTTGCCGTCGTTGATCCAGAGATAGCAAGGCCTTTCCGCCTTTCCGTTGATGATCACCGCATCGAAGCCGGAGAATTTCAACTCCGGACCCCAGAAGCCGCCGGCCTCCGCCTCTCCGTATGCCCCGGTCAGGGGCGATTTGGCCGCCACGGTGTAACGGACCATGCCGGCGATCGGCACCCCGGAAATCACCGAGGAGGCAAAGACCAGAATATTGTCGGCCGACAGCGGATCGATTCCCGGCTTGAGCTCCCGGAGCAGATAGTAGGAAGCCAGCCCCCCGCCCCCCAGGTAGGTGCGGTAAACGATCTCTCCAGGTTCTTCGACCGTCACCGTCCCGGAGGTCAGGTCCACTCTTAAAATTTTACCATTATACCCGTAGGGCATATTTGATTCCTCCTTTCCCGTCGATCATCGCGTGATCGTTTCTTTTGGCAAGAAAATCCACAACAGGATATAGATCAGGAGTCCCGTGCCGAAGCAAAAAAAGAGTATCGAAAAGATCACCCGCCAGGTCCAGGAGGGGACCGGGGTATGCTTTCCCAGCCCTCCGCAGACTCCCCCTATCCAGCGATCATCTCTTGCCTTGGAAAGTCTCCTCAGCCAGTTCTGCTCGGTCATGCTTCCTCCTTTCATAAGCCTTCGCAAGGTCCCCGGGGAAACCCGTCATGGCGAATCATCGATTCACGATCCACCCCTGTTGAAGAGCCGGATTGCTAATATACGCAAAAATGCGCTTCTGCAAATCATTTTCAACTGGCATGTCCCAATCCCTGAATTTCCGGCAGGATGCTTAACGCCGAGCGCCCCCCGTCCACATTGAAAAAGTGATGGAATTTTGCATGACAATAGTGATATCGTGCGACGAATTTTTTAAAATGCGCTTCAACGTGGAGGATAGATCGATGAATACCTTTTTCGGCAAGAAGGCGCCTTTTATGGTCGCCTTTCTGGTTCTGCTCATCCTCGGCCCATACGGCGACAGCCGTGTCTCGGCCATCGACAGCAGCACCTACAAGAGCCTCAAAACCTTCAGCGAGGTTCTCGACATGGTTGAGAAGAACTATGTGGAACCGGTGGAAACGGATAAATTGCTGCAGGGGGCCATCAACGGGATGATCAAATCTCTCGATCCCCACAGCAGTTTCATGACGGCAGAGATGTACAAGGAGTTGGAGGTGGAAACCCGGGGAAGTTTCGGCGGGATCGGGATCGAAATCACCCTTGTGAAGGACGTGCTCACCGTCGTGTCGCCGATCGAGGACACCCCCGCCTACAACGCCGGGGTCAAGGCGGGTGATCAGATCATCCGGATCGACGGAAAGTCCACCAAGGACATCACCATCATGGATGCTGTCAAACAGCTCCGGGGACCCAAGGACACGAAGGTGACCATCACAATCCTGCGCGAGGGGATGGCCAAGCCGAAAGAGATCGAGATGACCCGCAGCACCATCAAGATCCGCAGCATCAAGTCGAAGGTCTACGACGAGCACATCGGCTACATCCGGCTCGCGTCGTTTCAGGAACGGACGGGAGACGAGCTGAAAAAGGCCCTCCGGGAGATCGAGGCGAAGGCCCACCCCCTGAAGGGAATCGTCCTGGACATGAGAAACAATCCCGGCGGGCTGCTCAACCAGTCCGTGGAGGTTTCGGACGCCTTCCTGAAGTCGGGGATCATTGTCTCCACGCGAGGCCGCTCCAAGAACATGGAGAGCAAGTCGGTAGCAAAGGACGACGGGGATGAACCAACCTGCCCGATGGTCGTCCTCGTCAACGAGGGAACGGCCAGCGCCGCGGAGATCGTCTCCGGCGCCCTGCAGGACAACGGGCGGGCGGTGATCCTGGGGGCGCAGACCTTCGGCAAGGGCTCCGTGCAGACGGTCATCCCCCTGGAGGATGGCGCAGCCCTGAAACTGACGACGGCCAAATACTACACCCCGAAGGGGCGCTCCATCCAGGCGGAGGGGATCACACCCGACATCGTGGTGAAACAGATCCAGCCGCCGGAAGAAAAAGCGGAAGAAAAGGCAAATGCCGAGAACCACATGCTCCGGGAGAAGGATCTGAAAGGCCACATCAAATCACCGACGGAGAACGAAGTCAAAGTGGACGATGCGAAGAAGGAGACGGACAATCTGGACAAGGACAACCAGTTGAAAAATGCGATTGATATTCTCAAGAGCTGGGATATCCTGAAAAAGAACATGAAGGGGTGACCTTGGGAACTGGGGACACGGTGGGGCATCATGTGAACGGGGACACCTTGTGGCAAGGTGTCCCCAAATAGGTTCTTTAAGCAACGTGAAACGATTTCCGTTATTTTCTGTGATCTTCGCCGCCGCGTCCATTGCGGCGGTCATCCTTTTCCTGGAACGGGTGGAGTGGGGGACACCTTGCGGCAAGGTGTCCCCTCTGTCCGTAACCCGGCAAAGCCCCCGGAAGGAAGCGCCCGGAAAGGCGCTGACCCCAAAAACACCGGCAAGGGAGGTGGCAGAACCGGCAGCGCCGAAGGCAGGGCAACAGGGCCAACCGATTGCCATCATCATCGACGACATCGGCTTCGATCTCCGGATCGTGGAGGAACTGGCCGGAATTCCGGCGCCGATAGCCTTCGCCGTTCTTCCCCACACCCCCCATGCCGTAGAGGCGGCCAGATTTCTCCACGCGGCCGGCAAAGAGATCCTCCTTCACCTGCCGATGGAACCCCGTTCCTACCCGGAGGAATCGCCCGGCGCAGGGGCGCTTATGGTCAATATGGACGAGAGGCAGATCCGGAGGCAGGTCCAGGAGAACCTGGCTGCTGTTCCTTATATCTCCGGGGTGAACAACCACATGGGGTCTCGGTTCATGGAGGATGAGGCCCGTCTGACCATGGTTATGGAGGAACTGGAAAAGAGGGGCCTCTACTTCGTAGACAGCCGGACCACCCCGGATTCCCGGGGAAGGGAGGCGGCGAACCGGACGGGCGTCCGGTTCGCCGCGAGGGGCCTTTTCATCGACCGTGTCCCGGGTTATGCGGCCGCCCTGGAAAACCTGACCGGCTCATCCCGGCTGGGGGGGAAAAATAGCAAACCGGTCCTGATGATCGGCCATCCCCATCCGGAAACCGTGCGGGCGCTCAGGGATGCGCTGCCCCGCTGGCAAGCGGAAGGGGTGCGGCTGGTGGCCCTCCCGACCTTTTTTAGAACATCCGAGGAAGAGAATCGAAATGCACTTGCAGCAAGCGATAAAGCGTCAGGCAGGAAGGAAAGGGTGAGATGATAGGACTGTTCTTCCGATTAACAATTCTTTTTTTCCCGGTGATTCTGATACTTTCAGGGTGCGCCGCCCTCCCCGTACGGGAAAATTCTGCAGCTCCGCCGGCCGCAGCAGCTTCAACCGCAGGGGCTGGTTTTCACTATAGCATCGCCATCCTCCATACTCTTGATGAAAACATGGAGGAGGCGATCCGGGAGATGGAGGAGGCGATCGGTCGCGATCCGGCCTCCCCCTATCTCGCGAAAGAACTCGCATCGCTCTACGCGGAAAAGGGGGACGCGGAGAAAGCGATGATAATCTGTCAAAAGATCCTGCAGGAGCATCCGGACGACATCGATACGCGTCTGCTGCTCGGCGGTCTCTACCTGAACCGGAAGGACTACCAGGGCGCCACCACGGAATACCGACGTGTGATCGGGCTGGACCCGAAGAAAACGGCCGCCCATTTCTATCTCGCAACGAGCCTCGCCGAAATGAAAAAGCTCGACGAGGCCGTCGCCGCATTCCAGGAGCTCCTCAAGATCGATCCCGACCACTTCATGGGGAACTACTACCTGGCTCGGATCCTGGCCGAAATGAAACGATACGACGAGGCCGAGGCCGGATTCAAGAAGGCCCTTTCGCTCCGGCCCCAAATCGAGTCGGTCATGATCGAACTCGCCGTCCTTTATGAACGGCAGAGGAAGATCCCGCAGGCGATCGAGGTGTACCGGAATTTCATCGATCTCTTTCCCGCCCGGCTGCAGGCCAGGATCAAGTTGGGGGAACTGTACCTCCAGGAACAGCGTTATGATGAGGCGGAAAGTGCATTCCAAGAGGCGCTGGCGCTGGATGACCAGAACCGGGAGGTGCGGATGACCCTCGGCCTCATCTACCTGGAACGGGGCCAGCACGAAAAGGCGATCGAGAAATTCTCCGCCTTGATACAGGAATACCCGACGGAGTACCGGCTCATCTATTTGCTCGGCACAACGTATGAGGAGATCAAGGCCGACGCGAAGGCCCTGGAAACCCTGCGGGAGATCCCGGCCTCGTCGGAACAGTTCGGCAACGCCCAGATCCGCATCGGGATGATCCTGAAAAATCAGCGGCGGGTGACCGAGGCGGTCGATTCCCTCCTCCAGGCAATCCGGAAGAAGGGGGATGCCCCGGGTCTCTATGCCTTCCTCGCCTCCATCTATGAAGAAGAGCAAAAATATTCCACCGCGGAAGAGCTTATCCGGGAGGGGCTGCGAATCAATCCCGGCAGCGTCGATCTCCACTTCAGTCTCGGGGTTCTCTTCGAAAAGACCGACCGGTTCGAGCAGAGCATCGAGGCCATGAAAATGGTCCTGACGATCGAGCCGGAGCATGCGGAGGCCCTGAACTTCATCGGCTATATGTATGCGGACCGGGGGATCCATCTGGACGAAGCGGAACGGATGATTCGCAAGGCGCTCCAACTGAAACCGGGGAATGGATACATGATCGACTCGCTGGGCTGGGTCTGTTTCCGAACAAACAGACTGGAAGAGGCGGTCCGATATCTGAAGGAGGCGGAGGCGGCCCTGCCGGAAGACGCGGCGATTCTCGAACATCTGGGGGATGTCTATGTCCGGACCGGACAATCGCGGGAAGCCTCCGAAGCCTACGAAAAGGCGATCCGATTCAATCCCGAGAACAACCTCCTGAAGAAAAAATTCGACGACCTTCAGCGAAAGAAGACCCCGTGATCCCATTCTCCGGCGGACCGGACATCCCTTGAAACCATGAATAAAATGATATCAACCGATCGACCTCTCCGGCAGCGCATCCCGATGCTGCTTTGGATCGCGGCCTTCGGTCTCATCCTCTCCGGTTGCGCCGGGCGAAGGCCCCCCGCCCTCCAGACACGCTATCACTCTCCCGAGGCCGCCCTCCGCGCGCTTGCGGCGTCCGCCCCGGCCGATCAGACTCTCACGGCCACGGCGCGGATCGAAATCAACCACCAAGGCGAGCGATACCCGCTGAAGATCGCGGTAATGATGAAAAGACCAGCCTTTCTCCGTGTGGAATCGATCCCCCTGCTGGGGCCCCCAGATTTTTTCCTCTCGGTGGCCAAAGACGAACTCCGCGTCTATCTCCCCGGGAAAAACGCCTTCTACACCGGCCGGGCCGTTCCGCAGAACATCTCACGTTTTTTCCCCATCTTCATGCCGGCCGCCGAGATGATCTCTCTGCTGATGGGCATCGCTCCGGACAATCGGGAGGAGTCGCCCGCGTTGCGCGGAGAACAAGAGGAGAAGTATTACCGTGTTGATGAGTATGCATCGGATCGCAGGACGCGATCACTGTGGATTGATCCGTCCGGCAACCGGCTTGTCCGGATCCGGACGTTTGCGGAAGGGGAAACCGTCGTTTATGAAGCCGCTTTCGCGGAACACGCCCTCGTTGGAGAAGGTTTCATGCCGCAGCGGCTGACGATCACCGGAGATGGAATGGCTGCGCTGAGTCTCCGCTACACGGACCTTCGACCCATCGCCGCCGATCCCGAATCCTTCCCGCTCCCACTTCCGGAGGGGATCACCCCGATTCTCCTCGATCCATAAAAAATCAGGGCTATAAATTACTTCACTTCGAGGAGCTTCGCCCGGGCGATCCGAGCCTGACTCGTATTGGGAAAATCTTTGGCAACCTGCTGCAGGAGGAGTTTGGCGCTCGCCTTATCCCCCAATTGCAGGAAGGAGATGCCCTGTTTCAGAAGGGCGTAGGGAACCTTGTTCCCCTCCGGGAAGTTCTTGGTCACCTTGTCGTACTCAATGATCGCCTTTTCATATTTCTTCTCGAAATAATAGCACTCGCCGACCCAGAACTGGGCATTATCGGAAAATTCGGTATTGGGGTACTGTTTAAGGAAGTTTTCGAAAGATTCCCGAGCTTTCTCATACTTCCCCTCCTTGAAGAGCCCATAGGCCGCTGCATAGAGAGATTCCTTGTCCGACTTGCCGATGCCGGCCGCATCCTTCGCAGCGGGCGCCTGTCTCCCGGCCTTCTCCGCCGGGGGTTCGGCCGGCTCATCCTTCTTGCCAATTCCCAGAAAATTTTCGATAAAGCTGATTTTGAATGTCAGATTGTCCAGTTTCTCCCGGAGAATCTTCTCCTCTTCTTCCCGTTTGGTCGTCCTCAGGGAGGCGGTGGAGAGCTCCTTCCGGAGACCATCGATCGTCCCCCGGATCTGCTGGAGCTGCTCCCGGATTTCGGTGATTTCCGCGCGTCCCTCCGCCTGGTTTCCCCTGAGCGATGGGATCGCTTCGTTGGTTTTCGCAATCTCTTTGCGTAACCTCTCGATCTCATCCTTCAGCTCATCCTTCAGCGGCGCCCATCCCTGCTCCACAGAGGCGATCTTCTCATTCGTCACCTGGATCTGCCTGGCAAGATCGCCATGAACCCGCCGCAGATCGTCTGTCGTGGCGCATCCCACTACAGACAGGAGCGAGATGAAAAAAAGGATGGACCGATACCTTCGCATGATTCTTTCCTCTGCAATCCTTTTCAAACCGGTCAGGGAAACGGAACCTTTACCGGTGCGGAGTGAACAAACACAAGAGTCCTGTGAGTCCCGCTTCAAGGCGGGACTCACAGGACCGCTCTCTTCCGAAAATCTTTTACTTCACCGGCGGGAAAATGACAAAATGAGCCCTGATGGTTTTGATTCTTTCCTTTTCGATGCCCAGATCGGCCAGGTATTTCGCGGCTTCGGTCGCACGCTTCTCACCGAGCGCCAGGTTGTATTCGGCGGTGCCCCGCTCGTCGCAGTGCCCTTCGACCACGAGTTTGTAATCCCTGTAT
Organism: Deltaproteobacteria bacterium; assembly: GCA_026388375.1. Lineage (GTDB taxonomy): Bacteria > Desulfobacterota > Syntrophia > Syntrophales > UBA5619 > UBA5619. The sequence goes on along the minus strand of JAPLJX010000087.1, from coordinate 26,087 downwards.
TTCAGATACGCCGGGGCGCCCTTCTTCAGAATGTCCTGGGCCTCAGGTCTGAGGTTGTACATGTTGTAATCAAAGTTGACGTCCGCAATCTGCAGTTCCTTAAGGATTGCTGCCGCTTTTGCTGCGGCTTCCTTCTTCGCCCTGTCGGCCGCGTCCTTGGCCTCCTTTGCTGCCGCTTCTCTGGCCGCCTGGTCCCTCAAGGCCTGCTCCTGCAGGGCCCTTTCCCTGGCGGCCTGATCGTCCGCAGCCGCAGCCGACGCTTCGGCCGGCGTCTGTGCAACCACCTTCTGCTCCTGGGTAACCACGGCCCCTTCCTTCAGGGACGCCTTCTTGGCGCAACCGGTCATCCATGAAACGGAAAGACATAAAACCAGGGCCATCAGCCCTACCCATCCCCAACTTCTTTTCATCATAGTTCTCCTTTCTTTAATCAATAATGTTTTAGAGGCTTAATAAATCCATATCTATATATAAATCACTACTACCCGTAAAAATCAACCGGAAAATGAGATAATTTTTAAATCAGCGCAGATGGGGAGACCAAAAGGGACTCTGGCTGGTGTCTTTGTCCTCATGGAGAACCCTCACACCCTGTCCGCCCGCATTCATGATCTCGATTCGGCTGCGGCCGTACCCCCGGACGCTATAGGCCAGATACCGCCCGTCCGGCGACCAGGAGGGGGATTCATGGTCTCCCGCCTCAAAAGTGACCTGCTGGGGGTCGCCCCCCTCCGCGTCGATCACAAAGATCTGAAAACGGCCGTTGACGGACCCCTCATAGGCGATCTTTTTCCCCTTCGGCGACCAGGCGGGGGAGGTGTTGTAATTCCCCCCATAGGTCAGCCGCCGGACGTTTCCTCCGTCGGCGTCCATGACATAGATCTGCGGGGAACCGCTGCGGTTGGAAACGAAGGCGATGCGCCGTTCGTCCGGGGAACGGACAGGAGAAACATCGATGGAAAAATCACGGGTCAGACGCAGAAGGAGGCCGTTTTCCACGTTCATTTCATAGATCTCCTGGTTCCCATCCCGACTAAGGGTCACCAGAAGCCTTTTACCGTCGCGGGACCAGGAACCGGGCAGGTTCAACCCCGGATAGAAAGCGATCTTCCGCGTAGACCCGCTCTCCAGATCCCGGAGATAGATGTCCGGGTTGCCCTCTTTATAGGAGGTGAAGGCCAGAAACCGGCCGTCCGGGGACCATCGCGGCGAGAGGGTCAGGGCGTTGTAGTTTGTAACCCGGCGGGGGTCGGAACCGTCGAAATTGATGGTATAGATCTCCGCGGAAGTGGCGCTCTTCTTGACGAAGGCGATCCGCGTGTCGAACAGGCCCGCTTCGCCGGTCAGGGCCAGAAGGATCTCGCTGACGAATTGCATGACCATCCGGTTATGATCCCCGGACTTTCCCGAATACCTCTTCCCGACGACAAGTTCCCCCCGCACCACGTCAAACAGACGAAACTCGGCGACCAGCTCGCGGCCGTCCGTCTGAAATCCCCCCTTGACAAGATATTCGGCGCCAATCACCGTCCAGTCTTCAAAACGGATACCCTCCGCCGTGATTCCCGCCCGGTTCGGATCCTCCAGGAAGGCCTTCCGGTCCAAGAGATGAAAGTACCCCGTCAGTGTGAGGTCACGGGAGAGCGTGTCGGAAAACAGCAGGGATAGCTTTTCATTCTCCGGAAAGGGCCGGAGGGGTTTGAAATCGGCAACGGCAATGGGAAATTGTTGGAAAGACGGGGAATCGATGTCGATATAGACCTTTCCGTAGGCGGGGCCGGCGGAGAACAGCAGGAGCAGAAGCAGGGCCAAACCCGCCGGAAACTTCAGATTGTACATACAGACATCCCTTTCCACAACAGCCTTTCAGGGCCTCAATTCAGACGAGTGAAACCGGATCCCCACACTGAGGCTGGCTTCGCCAATCCACGCCGGCAGCGGCGGGAAGGGGCTTGTCTTCCGGATCGCCTTCAGGGCGGATTCATCAAAAAAGCGGTTTCCCGACCGTTTTTCAAAGTTCACCTCCGTAACCGCCCCGCTGCGGAGGATGGTCACATCGATCACCGCTTCCAGTACATCTCCCGGCAGAATCCCCTGGGGAAGCGCCCACCCTCTCTTGATCCGGGACCAGATCATCGCATAGTAGACATTGATTTTCGCGTTCATGTCGGCATCCCCGGCGGGCAGCGGAGACGCTGGACCGGCCTTTGCTTCCGGCATGGCCTTCGCGTCCGAACCAGTCTTCGTCTGCGGTTTCGGGGTCGGCCCGGCCGCGGCGGCACGCTTCCGGATTTCCTCCATCGCCTTTTCCAGGGTCCGGTCCTGTTTCTTGGGGCTCTCCAGGCTGCGGATGGGAATGACCGGTTCCGCATCCAGGCGCTTCCTGAGGACCGTCTCGGAACGTCCCGCTGCCATGAGCTCCTTCGCTCCGGCCGCAATACCCTTCTGTTCCAGGCTCTTTCCGGAAAAGTTCACCAGGGCAACGGTGTAGACCGGTCCGAAGGTCAGCTTCGGCGAGGGAAACGAAGGGGTGAAGAAAAGGAGGGAGAGGACCGCTGCATGGAACACCAGGGAAATAAAGATCATGCTGTTCATCCGGCCTCGCCCGCTTCTCTCCCTGCCCACTCGTTCAGACATCATCGGAGTTCCTCGGGCGGTTCGGTGATCATCCCCAATTTGTCCACGCCGGCCTTTCGCACCTCCGCCATCACCTCGACCACGAATCCGTAAGGGACGTTCCGGTCCGCCCGCATATAGACCTCACGCTCGATCCGCGATGCGAAGATGTGCTCCAGTTTTGTGCCGAGCTCGGGAAGCGGCGTTCGGCTCTTGTTGAGGAAGATCTCCTTGGCGCCATTGATCGTCAGCACCAGCTTTTCCTCCGCGACATCGATGCTTTTTGCCTTGACGCGGGGCAGGTTGACATCGATCCCCATCTGAAGCATCGGCGCCGTCACCATGAAGATGATGAGCAGAACGAGCATCACGTCCACAAGGGGGGTGACATTGATTTCCGCCATCGGCCGGTCGTCATGGTTATTTCTGCGTTTCGAATATCTCATGGCGTCTTATCGCTTTACATAAAACCGCTCAACAATATTCAGCAGTTCCGAGGCAAAATTGTCCATCTCGAGGGTCATGCCCTTGATCCGGTTCAGGTAGTAATTGTAGAAGATGACCGCCGGGATGGCGGCCGCGAGACCCGCCGCCGTTGCGATAAGCGCCTCCGAGATCCCCGGCGCCACGACGGCCAGCGTCGCCGAACCGCGGGCGCCGATCGACTTGAAGGTATCCATGATCCCCCACACGGTTCCGAACAGGCCGATGAAGGGGCCGGCGCTTCCGGTGGTTGCCAGAAACCCGAGGGCCGACTCAAGTTTGGTCGTCTCCGTCCCGCAGGCCCGGTTCAACGCCCTCTCCACATTGTCGAGCCCCCCGAGCTCCAGAACCGGACCGGCCGCTTCGACGGCGTCCTTGACAGTGGGGGTCCCACGCAACACCCTGGTGATCTTCACGAGTTCGGTATACCCCCCCCGGAAAACCTCCGCCAGCGTCGAATTCTGGAACTTTTTCGCCTCGGGAAAGATCTCCGACAATTTCGTACTCTTCATGTAAACACTCAAAAATGCGCTGTTCTCTTTCCGGATTTTCCGGATATTGACGTACTTCATCAGGATAATGGCCCAGGAAACGACGGAAAAGAGGAAGAGGAGCAGCAGGACCAGTTGCACGACAAAGCCCGCATGAACGACCATGTCGAAAAGAGAACCATGAAAATTCCCCCCCAGATTCATCGCGGCAATGGACGACGCTTCGTTCACGTTCAATCTCCTTTATGATCAAAGATGAAAAAGATGGCACTATCTCTAACGGAAAAGTCGGGGCTTGTCAAGGACCGATGAATCCGACGGGCCTGTGCGAAACAAGACAGAAGGTGGGAGATCACAGCGATTCGGGTGTAAAGGCGACCACATCATCGATCCGGGACTTGTCGGCGAGGAGCATGACGAGGCGGTCGACGCCGAGCGCGATGCCTGCGGAGGGGGACATCCGAGGAAGGACTTGAAGGAAGCGTTCCGGCATTGGATAGACGGCACTGCCTTTACGCTGACGGTCACGGGAGGTTTCCTCGAAACGCCGGCGCTGCTCCCCGGCATCGATCAGCTCGGAAAAGGCGTTGGCCAGCTCCAGCCCGGCAATATAGAGTTCGAAACGTTCGGCGATGCCCGGATCCGCTTCCTTCACCCGCGCCAAGGCGCCCTGCTCCACCGGATAATCATACAGGAAAACGGGGATCTCCATGCCAAGATGGGGTTCAACCTCACAGGCGAGGACCTCATCGAAACGATCCGTCCTCAGGGCCTCGGCAGCGCTGATCGTCGCATACCGCGCAAAGGCATCCCGGACGGAGATCCTTTCCCACGGTGCGTTCAGGCCGATCCTCCGTCCCTGCCAGTAAACAACGCCGTCCAGGCCGATTTCCCGGGCAACCGTGTTGATCAGGGCCTCGCAGTCGTTCATCAGGGCCCGGTAATCGGCTCCCCCGCGATACCACTCGAGCATCGTAAATTCCGGCAGATGACGGTCGCCCCTCTCTCCCGCCCGGAAACATTTGCAGATCTGGAAGATCCGTGAATAACCCGCCGCAAGGAGCCTCTTCATGCACAACTCCGGGGAGGTATGCAGGAACCACGCTCCCGCAGCGACGGCATCAATATGCAATTCCGGCGCCGGCGCCGGTATTCGGAGGGGGGTTTCAATTTCAAGGAAATCCTGATGCAGGAAGAAACGGCGTATGGCCCGTATCATCCGGGCCCGCAACCGCAGGGCATCCGTCCGGACGGTCAACTTCCAGGAATCATCCTCAATCATCCCTTGACCCTGGTGAGGTACTCGCCGCTGCGAGTATCGATCCGGATCTTTTCCCCTTCTTCGATGAAGGGGGGGACCTGGAGCTGATAGCCCGTCTGGACGGTCACCGGTTTGGTGTTTCCCGACACGGAATCGCCCTTCGCCCAGGGATCGGCCTTGGTCACGATCACGTCGATGAAATTGGGAAGGCTGATCCCGAGCGGCCGATCCTCGAACAGCAGGACCTCCGCCTCGATGTTGTCGAGGAGGAAATTCTTCGACTCGCCGACCTGATCCTCGCTGAGGAAGATCTGCTCATAGCTCTCATTGTCCATGAAGCAGTACTTTCCCTCTTCCTTGTAGAGGTACTGCATCCTCTTTTCCTGCAGATCGGCCGCCTCAAATACATCCACAGAACGGAACGTTCGCTCGAACTGGTTCCCGTTGACCATGTTCTTCAGTTTGCAGCGGTAGAGGGCCTGACCCTTGCCCGGTTTGACGAAATTGAATTCCGTCACGATGTAGGGGTCGTTTTCGATCTTGATCCGCAGTCCTTTTCTCAGATCACTGGCTGTGTACATGGGATTTCATTCTCCTTGTCGAATCACCTTAAGCCGGATGCCGCGTCGCCGTTTTCCCTTCCCGGACGGGAAAGGGGCTGCAGGCACATCCTGCCGTATTCCCTAATCCATTTGTGCTGTCTTGTCAAAAGAATGTTTACCGCCCCGTCCCGTTTCGGGCAGGAGGGAGAAAGGCTGGAGGGGGATCTTTCCCCGGCCGCCGGGGCAGTCCAGAACGTAGCGGGGCAGGCAGAGCCCGGAGATGTTCCGCCAGAGTCGCTCCATGATCTCCATGCCGGTCCATATCTCCGCCCGGAAATGGTCCGTTCCCTGGACCGGATCGCATTGAAACAGATAGTAGGTTTCCAACAGGGATCCCGGCCTCCAGCAGCATCTCGCACGCCCTGGCCGACTCTTCCGTGATCTCGCGGGCATGATTGAACTGCGTATTGAACCAGAGGGGCCGGTGCCGCTTCAGCATCGCGCAGAGTTCCGGCGTGATCCGCATCGGCAGCGCGACCGGCGCCCGGCTCCCGATGCGGAGAACCTCCACATGGGGAATTGCGCGGAGGGCCCCCAGAAACCAATCCAGAAGCGGCTCGGAAATCAGCAGCGGATCCCCGCCGGAGACGATCACCTCCCTCAGGGCAGGCGTCCGGACCACATGATCCACCATCGCCTGCAATCTTTCCCGCGTTCTTCCCGGATTATCCGCGCGCCACATCCGCTTGCGGTTGCAATGCCGGCAGTAAACGGCACAGGTTCCGGTAACGATCGCGAGACAACGGTCGGGATAGCGATGGATCAACCCGGGAACGGGCATGTCTCTCTCCTCCGCAAGCGGATCCGGAACCCCGCCCATAGAGAAGGTGAGCTCGCGGGGATCGGGAAAGCACTGCCGGCGTAGGGGGTCGTTTTCATCGGCGGGATCCAGAAGCGACATATAGTAGGGTGTGATCGCAATGGGGTAGGTCCGGAGCACGGGCCCGCACGGGGCGAGTGACGCGACCGGCCTCTGCTGAATGGAGGCCAGTTGTCTCATGGAGCGGATGCGGTTCCGGAACTGCCATTTCCAGTCGTTCCAGTCCACGCCGGAAATCCCTTTTCCGGAAACACCGCCGGTCTCTTTACCCAATGTCATCGCAGGCCACCTTGTTTATGGATCTCCGTACCCGAAACCTTCCGGCAGGGCCTTACCATGTACCGTCCCAAACGGGCACGAAATGATTTGCTTTGTTTCGACAGATTTTATATCT
>JAPLJX010000087.1:9869-19408 GCA_026388375.1 Deltaproteobacteria bacterium | reverse complement strand
CGATTTTTTAAAAAGGGCTCCATTCGGCCCCTGCAGAGATCGTCCGGATCATCTTCTGCATACCCTTGAAGGAGGGTTTAACCATGAGGAGGGAGACGGCCAAATGAATAAATTATCGCAGGATGAGATCAAGACGTTGCTGGGGAAACATCAGGGATTGTGCATTTCGATTTTTATGCCCACCTTTCGCACCGGCTCGGAGAGTCAGCAGAACCAGATCCGGTTGAAAAACCTGCTGCGCGGCGCGGAAGAAAAGCTGCTGGCCGGAGGTCTGCGCCCCCAGGAGATCAAGACCCTTCTGGAACCTGCACAGGCGCTGCCGGGAAATGTCCTGTTCTGGCGGCGGCAGAGCGACGGTCTGGCACTCTTTATCTCCGCCGATCACTTCCGTGTCTTCTGTCTTCCCGAGGCCTTCGGCGAACTCATCGTTGTTGCCGACCATTTTCACGTCAAGCCTCTCCTGCCGCTGCTCGGCGGCGATAACCGGTTCTATATCCTCGCCCTCAGCCAGAAAGAGGTCCGGCTCTTCGAAGGGACGGGACGCAGCGTTCAGGAGATCGAACTGGAGGCGGTTCCCAAGAGCCTCGCCGATGCGTTGCAGATTGACGAGTTTGATAAACAGGTCCGCTTCCGCGCCGGCTCCGCCAGCAGCGCCGCAGGCATGGCCATGGTTTCCGGACACGGAGGCGTCGCCGCCGATACAAAGGACAACCTCCTGAAATACTTCCGCCTGATCGACCGGGGTCTCCACGACCTTCTGAAGGACGAACGGGCGCCCCTCGTCCTCGCCGGGGTGGACTATCTCTTCCCCATCTACCGTGAGGCCAACACCTACCCGCGTTTGATCGAAGAGGGAATTCCGGGGAATCCGCAGGGAATCAGCCCGGAGTCGCTCCACCTCGCGACCCTGAAGATCGTCAGCCCCTACTTTCAGAAGGCCGAACACGACGCCGTCGCGCAGTACCGGCAATCCTCGGGAACAGGGCTGACCTCCTCCGAAAGCCGGGAGATCGTTCCCGCGGCCCATCACGGACGGGTCGGTCTCCTTTTGATCGCCTCAGGCCGCCAGCAGTTGGGAATCTACAACGGGGAGAGCGGCGCCGTTCAACGGCATGAGCAGGCAGGGGCTACGAGCGAAGATCTTCTGGAGATGGCGGCCATACAGACTTTTCTGAATGGAGGGACGGTGTTTACGCTCTCTCCGGAAAAGATGCCGGACAAAAGCGACCTGGCCGCCGTGTTCCGCTACTAAAATCCCTTCAAAGAGGTTCCCCGGTCTCTTTGTCGCTCTGTTTCCGACCCTTGTAGATGTACCGCTCGAAGAGCCGGTGATAGGGCGTCCAGTCCGACTCCTCGTCGCGGGCCTCGCGGATGTACTCCTGGAAGGCGTTCACCTTGGCGTCGAGGTCGTCCATATAGTGAACGATCAGGGCCTCCAGCGTCTTGGGACGCTTGGGCGAGCCGTATTCGAGGACGCCGTGGTGGCTGAGGATCAGGTGGCGGAGTTCCATGGCCGTCTGCTCCGGGAAATCGGGTATAGCCGCGATCTTGGCATCGACCATCTCAACGCCGATGACGATGTGGCCGACCAGACGCCCCGGATCGCTGTACTCCACGATCCGCTCAAAGGAGAATTCGTAGATCTTCCCGATATCGTGGAGGATCCCGCCGGCGATCAGCAGATCCCGGTTGACCCCCGCATAATGGCCGGCCGCCTGGTCGAGGAGCCGGACGACGGAGAGGGTGTGTTCCAGAAGACCGCCGATGTAGACATGATGGAAACCCTTGGCCGCCGGCGCCCTTCGGAAGAGCCCGGCGATCTTTTCGTCCTTGAAAAATGATTGCAGAAGCGTGGCAAGACAAGGGGTCTTCACCTGTTCGCAATAGGCGAGAATTTCGGCGAACATCGCCGCACGATCCCCCTTCGCGACCGGGAAGTAATCCGCCAGTTCAACCTCCGCATCCTCCACCTTCCGAAGCTCGATGATCGACAACTGGATCGCATTCTTGAAGCTGAGCGCCCGCGCCTGGATATGGATCAGATCGCCCTTTTTGAATGCCCTGTCCCAGGCCAGCGCGTTTTCCCAGACCTTCCCGTCCACATCCCCCGTCCGGTCCTTCAGACGGATATTCAGGTAGGGAGACCCTTTCTGGGAATAGGCCAGATTTTTCTCCCCCGCGAGAAAAATCTCGCTCACCTTGTCACCCGTTTTGATATCCTTGACATAGATCTTTTTCTCCGTCACACCCTCACCCGCCCTTCCTTAAAAAAATAGACTTCCGTCATTTTTCCTGCCTCTCCCGCAGAATCCGGTGATCGCCCGCCCGCATGGTGAGTTTGGTCATATCGAAATACTCCATCAGCGGAATGATGAATTTCCGCGAAAGCCCGGTGAGCCCCTTGAAACTCGCCGGCGTCGCCTCTCCTTCCCGGATGAGGAGCTGCCGATACTCATCGCGAAGTTTCGCCAGCGAATCCCGGTGGAAGTTGAGATCCTCACTGATTCTGATCAGTTCTCCTTCGCGGGTCATCACCTGGAGAAGGCTTGTGATCTCTTTTTTCCGGTCGGAAAACCTCTCCAGGATCTCCCGGGCCGTCGGCGGCGCCAGAGCGCCCTCACGGTAGATGGCGGAGAGGCTCTCCCGAAGGGACCCCATCTCCCCCTGCAACCGGACGCGGTGCCCCGCGAGACGAATCATCTCTTTTTCGGCAATCAGTTCGCCCTTCTTTTCAAGATCCCGGAGGGCCATCGTGAAGATCTTCTGCCCGACCCCGTCACCCATCCCCAGCGTCGTCCTCAGCTCCTCCCGGGAAAGTCCCCCCTGCAGCGGATTCCGTTCATGGTACCCCTGCAACTCCCGGGCGATCGCCGCCTGAAAGTCTTCATACAGCAGGGCAGACAGAACCCGCATCTCATCCCGGTCCACCAGGACGGCTTTCTTCGCGGAGAACATCCCTTCCAGGAGTCGTCGCAGTTCCCTGCCACGGATGCCGGTCCGCACGATGAGGAGGTTTTCGGTGATCCCCCCGATCCCGGCCCTCTCCAGAATAACGGCCGCCTTCTCGGCATCCCCGCCCTCGGCAAGGAGTTTAAATTCCCGCAGGACCCCGGCCGACGACCGCAGCGGATCGATGATCACCCCGCCGCCGATCGGCGTCACGGGGGAGTAGCTCCGGACAACAAACCGATCCCCGGCCACGGCTGCCAGGGGCGCCTCCAGCACAAGCTGCGCAAAGCCCTCGCCCCCCGATTCCAATTCGTCCCGGTCGAGGAGAATCACCCGCGCCATGATCTCGCTGGTTCCCGTATGGAGACGGACAAGGGTCCGGTTCTTCAGCTTCCGGCCGGCGACGGTCAGATGACGGTAAGTGCAATCGAGGCGCTGCGAGGCCGTCAGGGCGCCGGGTCCGGTTAGCAGATACCCCCGCTCGATCACCGCCCGGTCGGTCCCCTGAAGATTGATGGCCGTTCGCTGTCCGGCCTCGGCGGTCTCCACGGTTTGGTTATGCACCTGGATCCCCCGAACCCTGGTCCGGAAACCGAGCGGGGAGATCTCGACCTCCTCGCCCGTCGTCACCTTGCCGGAGATCAACGTCCCCGTAACGACGGTGCCGAAACCCTTCATCGTGAATACCCGGTCGACGGGCAGGCGGAAGAGACCCATATCGGCTCCCTCTTCCACCTCGCCGGCCGTCCTCTCGATGGCCGAAAGCAACTCGGCGAAACCGGCCCCCGTGAGGGCGGAAACCGGAACCATCGGCGAGGCTTCGAGAAAGGTCCCCTTGAGGAACGCACGGACGTCCTCCCGGACCAGATCCAGCCACTCCGCATCCACAAGATCGGTCTTGGTCAGCACAACGACCCCTTTGCGGATCCCGAGGAGGGTGCAGATGTGGAGATGCTCCCGCGTCTGCGGCATGACCCCTTCGTCGGCCGCAATGACCATCGCCACAAGGTCGATGCCGGCGGCGCCCGCCACCATGTTCTTTACAAATCGCTCATGGCCGGGAACATCAACGACGCCGAGGATCTTTCCGCCGGGAAGGGAGAGGGAGGCAAAGCCGAGCTCGATGGTAATTCCACGTTCCTTTTCCTCCTTGAGGCGATCGGTGTCCACACCGGTGAGCCTTTTGATCAGCGCCGTCTTGCCATGGTCCACGTGACCGGCCGTTCCCATCACCATGTGCTTCATGAGTCGGAAGCTAACAGACTCATCCGCTTTTCTCAACAACAAAGATGGCAATGTGCTCACGGGTGTCGAACGCGGGCCGCATGACGGTCTCCGTCACGAAGCATGATGACCCTGGACGACGGGACGCCTTTTCGGTTGATCCTTACAGGTCGTTCCCGGAATAGGACAAATTGAAACTCTTGTTGATCAAAGGGAAATCAGGAATCACATTGTCTTTTGCGGCATGCCCCAGGACCGTCCAGTTGATGAATGACGGGTCGCGCACATCCACCCGGGTTATACTGCCGACGGAATTCGTTACAACGAAATAGACGATATCGCCTCGCCATCCTTCCGCAATACCGATTGCATGGCTGTCCGGTTTCAGCGTTGCTTCCCCGGCAACGCGGATTTCCCCGTCGGCCATCTTTTCCAATGACTGCCGCATAATGGCCATGGAGGAATAAACCTCTTTTATTCTGACATAAAGTCGGGAACGAACATCACCCTCATTTTCCAGCGCGATGGTAAACTGCAATCGGTCATAGGCCGCATAGGGATAGTCGATTCTCGCGTCATGTTCCAGGCCAACCGCCCGTCCGGCGAGGCCGGTCACGCCATGATCCAGCGCGATCCGAGCGTCAAGCTTTCCGGTTCCCTGCAACCGATTCAACAGCGAGCTGCTGTTTTCTGAAATTTCAATAACCTGATGGAAATCCGTCCATAATTTCTTAAGGTCTGCGAGCAGTTTGTTTCCAACATCCGGTGTAATATCTCTGGTAACGCCTCCGATGGCGTTTACGCCGCGCAAGAATCGACTCCCCGCCAAACGTTCATTCCATTGCATCACCCTTTCCCTGAGCCGGGCGCCATGGCTTCCGCCAAAGCTATAACCGGTATCCGACATGATAAAACCGATATCGTTGAAATGATTTGCCAATCGTTCCAGTTCGGAAAACAGGATGTCCATACCGGCCAACTTTTCTACGGCCTGACAAAAGGCCAGCGAATGGGTAAAGGAGGTATCTCCGGAAACTCTCTCTGAAAGTCGAACCTTTTTTTCAAGGGGAAGCGTCTCAAAAAGCTTTTCAATGCCCTTGTGTGTGTATCCAAGTTTTGCTTCCAGCAAGATGATTTCCTCTCCGGCAACACTGAATCGGAAATGTCCCGGTTCAATAATTCCGGCATGAACCGGACCGACCGGAATTTCATAAATTCCTTCACCCTCAACCCTTTGAAATTCATAAGGTGTATTGGCTTCTACCGGCCTCTCCTGCCCGTTGAAATCTTTTCGGAGCGGAAAAAGATCGGCGGGCCAGTTTTCATGCAATAGAATCTGTTGCGGTTGGGGATGTCCCACCGGTTCAAGTCCGAAAAAAGATCTAATCTTTCTCTCATAGCCGGAAGCCCCGTGGATCTCTTTGGTGATGGAGGGAAACTCCTGTTTGTTTATCAATTGGATGAAGGGAACCACAAAAATATTTTCCCCCGGCACGCCGAACACGTAAAAAATCTTAAACCCCTCCCCCTGTTCCCTTTCGTCGGTGGCCGTCAGGGTCTTCAGTTGCAGCTTGTGTTCAAAATACAGGTCATTGCAAACGGCCACAATATGCTCAACGGGGACGTGAGCCGTAACGACATTGCCTTCCCTTTTTACTCCAAGATGATGCGCAATATACGTTTCGATGATCTTGTTTAGTTCCATATCAGTAAGCCAAGCTTGCCGCATTGATTAACAATGCGATGAAAGAAGGTACATAAATGCTTGTTATGGTTAACATCACCGCAAGAATCACGACAGGCGCCATCGTCCAGGGTCCCGCTTCTCCGCGTTGCATGCCGGTTTCATTTTCTCCAAAGATCATCGCAACCGTATGTTTGAAGAATCCGATAAATACAAGGGTCAACCCAAACAGCGCCATGGTGGTCACTACGGGATGATTTTGGATTCCTGCCGACAGGATGGTAAATTCCGTAATGAAAATACCGAAGGGAGGAACGCCGGTGATCGCCAGAAATCCGATGATAAAGGAGACCCCGGTAAACGGCAGAACCGACATGACGCCTTTGATACGGATGATCTTCGTAGAACTATACTTCAGAAATATATTCCCGGATGATAAAAATAGTAATGATTTCGCCAGGGAATGATAGATCATGTGGAGCAGCGCCGCTGAGGCGCCGATGCCTCCGAATCCGAATCCCAACGCCATGACGCCCATATGTTCAATACTCGAGTAGGCCAGGAGCCTTTTATAATTTTTCTGAACGAAGATGATGAACGCCGACACCAATATGGAGATGATTCCGAAAAAGATGAGGAGCTCTTGTGAAAACTGGCGACCGACCGCCAGATCCACCACGGTCTTGAACCGCAGGATTGCAAAAAAAGCAATGTTCAGCAACACGCCTGAAAGCAGGCCGCTGATGGGGACGGGCGCCTTGCTGTGCGCATCCGGCAACCAGGTATGCATCGGGACGAGCCCCATCTTCGTCCCATATCCGATTAAAATAAAAATGAATGCGATCTTCACCACAAAAGGATCAAAGCCTGAAACATTAGCCCGTATGGACTGCCAGGTTATCAAACCCTCCTGTCCGGCCTGCAGCGCCGGATACAGAAACAGCAACGTTCCGAAAAAACCAAGCAGCAATCCCACCGAATTGATAATCAGGTATTTCCATGCCGCTTCCATCGCGGACGGCTTGTTGTAAAAACTGATCAGAAAAGCTGTGGACAGGGTCGTCGCTTCGATGGCAATCCACATCATAATCGGATTCGGGGTTATGATGGCAAAAAACATCGCAAAAAGAAAGAGATGCAACAGAATGAAATATTGCCTGACCCGGCGGAAGCCGATAATTTTTTTCGCGACCTCCGCTTTGAGATAGCCGGCGGAATACCAGGAAACGATAAAACCGATCACGGCAACCAAAATCAGCAGAATAGCCCCCAAGGAATCAATGGAAAAATAAACCGCCGATGCATAGGAACCATTTTTCACAACGGCCGCGGAGGCGATCACCGTTGCCGTTAATTCCCCCAGAGACGCAATCATTGCAATCATGCCCAGCGTATCCATCTTCTTTTTCACAAAGAATGAGAGACATGACGCAATGCACGCCGTCGCGATGATGAAGGATAATGCCATAGGTTTTATTCTTCTTTTAAATGGGTCATTTCCGTTACATCGAGTGATCCGTATTGTTTATAAACCATGGATGCAAAGACGGTCGCAATGATGACCCAGACCAAAATATCAAATATAATGCCAAGCTGGAGTCCCGGGGTCTGCTCAAGCCCGGCCAAACAGGCAAAAGAGACGATGCCGTTTTCCAAAGACAAAACGCCGATCATCTGAGACAATGCCCCCTTGCGATTGATAATCAAAAATACCGAAATCAGCATCATCGCCACCGCCAACAGCAGGGTGTGTTCATTCTGCCTGGAAAGAATCGTCAAGGGCTTAAAAAAACGGGAATAGGTTACCCCCGTCAATAGGGCCAGCGTGACCAGGGTCATGGGCCCGTTCAGATAAGTGCTGGCGGTAAATTTCAGTTGATTTTCACTGATCAGCTTATGAAAGAAGTACGGAGAAACGACCACTTTCACCGCAAAAACCACCAGCGCTACCCAAAACAGGGACCAGGAAGCTTCCTGGAAGGAAGACCCAAACAACAGCATCGCGATGATCAGCGACTGCAAAACATACAAAGCAATCACCGAAGAGCTCTTTTTGGAGAGATGCATAAAAATGACCGAGGCAAAGAGGATCACCTCCAGAAAAAAAACCATTTGTGTGCTGTTAGGCATCATATCCTCAAATCATCAAGATAATGGCAATTACGCTCAGGATAAACGACATCAGCAACAGATCCGGCAATCTGAAAAATCTGAATTTGGCCATACTGGATTCCAAAACGGCCACAAGCAGACATAGAATCAAAACTTTCAATAAAAACAAGAACAGCGCTGTCAAAATGGCTGTCGACTCTGAAGAAGCGGTTAGCCCCCAAGGGAAAAACATATTGACCCCCAAGGCAAGGAAAATCAAAAATTTATTGGCAGCCGCCCACTCCATGAGCGCCAGTCTCTTTCCTGAATATTCCAGAATCATGGCCTCGTGAATCATGGTCAACTCGAGATGGGTAGCCGGATTATCAAAGGGGAAATGGGCCGTTTCAGAAAGCATCGCAATCAGGAAAGCAAAAAAGGCCAACAGAACCGGGGGGAATGAAATGATCGACAAAGACGATGCCGAATGAACCATGGAAAAAAGATTTGTAGAATGGGCGGCCAATGCCAAAGCCAACAGGGAAGAGATCAGTCCGCCCTCTGTGAGAGCAGCCATCGTC
Organism: Deltaproteobacteria bacterium; assembly: GCA_026388375.1. Lineage (GTDB taxonomy): Bacteria > Desulfobacterota > Syntrophia > Syntrophales > UBA5619 > UBA5619. The sequence goes on along the minus strand of JAPLJX010000087.1, from coordinate 10,879 downwards.
ATCTCCCTGCTGGACGCAAAGCCCCCGAAAGGGCTGCCGACATCCATGCCGGCCAAGGCCAAAAAGAAAGTGGCCAGCGCAATCAAATAGACAACGACCAGCAGATCGCTCAGCAGATTAAAGGAAAAAATGGATGTAAAGAGCGGAACGCTCGCACCGATCATGATCGTGACGGCAAAAATGATGTAGGGTGCAAATTTAAAAACCCAGGAAGCGTCTTGGCTGATCACCTCATCCTTCTGGAAAAGTTTCCAGAAATCATAATAAGGCTGGGTTATTTTGGCTCCGACCCTGTTTTGAAATCCGGCCTTTATTTTCCGGATGATTCCCGTAAACAGCGGCGATAAGACCGGAATCAGGATGATTTGAATTGTCCAAATAAGAGCTGATTTCATAAATTCTAAATCACCAATAGCAATAAGGCTATTAAAATCATAAAGATGTAAAGGACATAGATATTGATATTTCCTCCCTGAATCTGCTTGACGTACTCGGATATTTTCGCGACCAGGTCTTGCATGGGGCTATAAAAATAACTGCTGTACATGTCCTTGATCTCAAGCCTGACCCTGTTCGCTTTTGTGAAATACCGGATCTCCGCATCCATGTATTCTATCTGATATTGTTGGGTCGGCTGAAGAATCCCGCGGAAAACCGTGATGATTGAACGGGAGAATCCCGTTGCGGTTATTTCCATCCTCGGCGTCAGATGGGTGCCGCAATCCCAGGTGCATCCCAAACGTACTTTCCTGCTCTTCGTCAGGATATGAACCAGAAAAAAGACGGCGGCGGTTACTGAAACCAGGCTTACAAAAATAAGCGGCAGCGAAACGGATGCAAAATTGTCATTGAACTTGAACAGGCTCGCATTTGCAGTAAAGGCCGCTTCTGTAGAATTGAAAACGGGCAAGCTATGAACGACTTCAGAAAGAAGATGGGCCACCGTTCCGGAAAATAACCCAAAAAACAGGCTCAAAACCGCGAGCGCGGCCATTCCTGTGCGCAAGGAA
>JAPLJX010000087.1:0-9844 GCA_026388375.1 Deltaproteobacteria bacterium | reverse complement strand
CAAGGAAAGGGCAACTTCACCGGCATGGCGCGCTTCTTCGCTTCTGGGTCTTGCCAGAAAGGTCGCGCCAAAAACCTTGACAAAACATGCCGCCGCCAATCCGCCGGTAAATACCAAAGCCCCGACCGCAAGGATAAACACCCCCTGCACCGTAATGTCGAGAGATCGGATACCGGCGAAAAGGGATTGAAAGGTGAGCCACTCACTGAAAAAACCATTAAACGGGGGCAGCGCGGAAATGGCCATGGCGCCGACGAGAAAGAAAAAGGCCGTTTGCGGCATCCGTTTTATGAGGCCTCCATACGCTTCCATATTTCTCGTATGCGTTTCAGAAATCACCGCACCGGCGCCCAAAAAAAGCAACGCCTTGAACGTCGCGTGGTTGAGGGTATGAAAGAGCGCGGCCACAAGGCCAAGAGCGGCCAACGGCTTCATTCCCAAGGCCAGGAATATCAGCGCGCTGCCCAGTCCCAATAGAATAATGCCGATATTTTCAATGCTATGATAGGCCAACAGTCGTTTGATGTCATGCTCCGTAAGCGCATAGAGAACTCCCAGCAGCGCGGAGACGGCGCCGGCGATTACAATGACCATGCCCCACCAGACCGGAACGTCCGACATCATGTCCACAAATATTCTGATAAACATATAGACCCCGGTTTTGATCATCACTCCGGACATCAGGGCGGACACATGCGTGGGGGCAGCAGGATGGGCGCCCGGCAACCAGATATGCAGGGGGATCATGCCCGCCTTCGTGCCAAAACCGACCAGCGCCAACCCAAAGACCAAGTTTTTTATGACCGGTCGAATATTTACGATATTTTCTTTGATCACCGCAAAATCCAGAGACCCCGTCGCCGCGTAAAGAAGCAGGAAGGAGAGCATGATGAAAGCCGTTCCGATGTGGGTCATCACGAAATAGACCGATCCGGCTTTTACATTCCTTTTTTCTTTGTTCTCATAAATAACCAGGAAATAGGAAGAAAGAGACATGACCTCCCAGACGATCAGGAAGAAAAGTGCATGATGGGCGCTGACCACCATCATCATCCCGGCGATAAACGCATTATAAAAGAACCCCAAGGCGCCAACATTATATTTTTTATAGAAATGAACAACATAGCCAATGGCATACAGGGAAGCGAACAGGGAAATCAGGGAGATCGTGAAAATAAAAAACGCGGACAATTTGTCTACGTTGAAGCTGAAAGAAAGAAGTGGCAGGGAAGAACCCATGCCGCAGGTAAAGGAGGAATCGAACATCAGAACCAAAAGGGAAGAAATCAGACCCGCAATAGATCCTGCAATGGCAAAGGCATTCCCACAGAAATTTGCCGCCGCATCGTTCTTTCTAAAAATCAAAGAACCTGCAGCGCCGCAGGCAAACAGCAGCAGCGATGCGAAAAAACTGAATTGTGATGATACCGCATTTGCGATCATGATCTTTCAGAATTCCTTTTCTTCATATCGATTACTTCAAGAATTTTCAATAAATGGCAGAGGATCGTTGTCGGCGAGGGTGGGTCGCCGGGAATGGCAAAATCCACCGGAATGACCTTATCCACGCCATCCAATACGCCGTACGATCCCCGGAAAATTCCCCCATCCATGGCGTCATCCCCGACGGCAACGACAATTTTGGGCTCAGGAGTCGCTTCGTATGTCTTTACGAGCGCTTCTCTCATATTTCTGGAAACAGCGCCGGTTACCATCAGCATGTCGGCATGCCTCGGCGATGCCACAAAATGGATGCCGAACCTTTCCACGTCATAATAGGGATTGCTCAAAGCCGTCAGCTCCTGCTCGCAGGAATTATCGGATCCGGTATCAACCGCTCGGATTGCAAGCGAACCTTGAAACAGCTTGATAATTTTCTGATCAATCTTTTTTCCGACCACTTCAACCCCCTCACCGCAAGAAAGGGAGTTCGGATGGATGACCATCCTGCCGGTGGAAAAAATTTTAGAATAAAATTTAAACATATTTCAAGTCCCCAAAAACCGGATGATTTTCGGCGTATGCATCGGGGTAAGCGGTATAGCGATGTGGCTTTCGTTTGTCAAGGGTGGATTGGCACGTTTCGTGGAAATTATCAATAATCCATTAATATTATTATCATTAGTTGAAAAGGTTCCGGAGCAATATCATCCGACAAACCAACAAACGCCGTTTTCATCTCCTCGGCCAACCCAAAGGGTGCGTTTCCATCAAAAAACGGCTGTTCATATTGTTAACACATCATACAATCTTAATTACCTGATTTTTATAGATTTAAATGAAGACTATACATTCATGAGGAGGAAGTGTAAATATATATAACACTTCTTGCACGGCAGCCCATTTGCCGGGAAACCTCCATAATCTTTCACTTGCATGTAACCAGCTACTTATATTGAATATATTTCAGCACGGCTGAAAATGATCCCTGCTTTTCTGCTTTGGCATGGTTATTGGAGTTGTAAGAAGCAAAGAGTGATATAAAATGGGAGGCGAGCAGTCATGACAGGCATAATTGATCAACGGTTGCAAGGCGCGGTGGGGGTGGGTTTGGTGGTGTTGACGGCGCTGGGACTTTCGATCCAGAGAGAGGAGGAAATGGTTATGGGACTCACAATTATAGTTGTTATCATTATGTTAGGGTTAGTGATGCCGCTGTTTTGGATTATCGGAACGGTGGGATCCATCACCTATTTTTGTCTGAACAGGATGGGTGCAGCCCGCAAAGAGCGAACCGTCGTCCTGAATCCCCAACTGGGATTCACCATGGCCGATGGTGGTGATCCGATCGATAAAGAGAAAAAGGAGTGAGCAGCGGTTAACCAGCGTAGCATACCCGCAATGTACCTGGTGTCCCCAGAGAAGATGTGAATTATCCCCTTCTGGGGTTTGTGATGGACCATGGCGGCAATTCAATTGGATGGGAGAGGAGCTCAATACTTATGGGAATGGATCGAAGGACTTTTCTAAAGGGTCTGGGAACGGGAATCGCGGTGGCAGGACCAGGCAGTTCCTTATTGCCAGGTAGACTTGAGGCAAAAGAGGTTGTCGCAAGTAAGGAATTTATGGGTGTTCTTGTCGATACCACGCGGTGCATCGGATGTCGAAGCTGCGAGCTGGCATGCGCGGAGGCGCATGCATTGCCGGTCCCGGATATCAGTGATGCATCAGCATTGGATAAAATTCGGCAGACATCCGTGACACAATGGACCTTGGTTAATCGCTACCAAACGGAAAAGGGAGAGGTTTTTGCGAAGAAGCAATGCATGCACTGCAATCAGCCCGGCTGTGTTGCGGCTTGCCTGGTAAAGGCGATGCAAAAAAGGGAGGATGGGGCGGTTACCTGGGACACCAATTGCATGGGCTGCAGGTATTGCATGATTTCCTGCCCCTTTGACATTCCAAAATTTGAATATGATAGCGCTTTTCCAAAAATACAGAAGTGCAGCCTCTGCTGGGAGAGACTGCAGAAAGGAGAAAAGCCCACCTGCGTGGAAGCCTGTCCGGCGGAGGCCCTCGCCTTCGACTCCAGGAGGGAACTCATTGAGGAAGCAAATCGTCGAATATACAAAGAATCAGGGAAATATATCTCCCACATTTACGGAGAGCGCGAGGTAGGCGGCACCGGATATCTTTATATTTCTGCGGTCCCGTTTGAACAGATTGGCTTCCGTACCGATCTGGGGACAACCGCTTATCCAGAGCTCAGCAAGGGATTTCTCTATTCTGTCCCGATTGTTCTTCTTCTCTGGCCTGCATTTCTGATCGGAGTCAACACCATCACCAAGCGGAAAGATGAAGTTCAACGCAGGGAAGGAGGAAAAAAATGAATACAGTGATCGCAGAAGAAGAAAAAAGGGAGTTAAAAGATATTGTCGCCTTCATTCGCAGTGAATTGAAGCCAAAAGGAAAGCTTTTAACCCCCTTCAATCTAATTTCCGCCCCCATAATCCTCCTCGGCGTCCTTCTTATTCTATACCGACTTGCCAGGGGCATGGGCGCCGTGACGAATCTTTCCCAGGAATTCCCCTGGGGGATATGGATCGGATTTGATGTGATGGTCGGCGTTGCCTTTGCCGGGGGTGCGTATGTTCTCACCTTTGTGGTCTATATCCTCCGATCGGATAAATATCATTCCATCATCCGGGCAACCGTTTTAAACGGCCTCCTGGCCTATGTCTTTTATGCCGGAGCCATTTTCCTGGATCTCGGTCGCTGGTGGAATATCACAAATCCGCTTTGGGGAAACAAGTTCGGGGTGAATTCCGTGCTCTTCCTCATTGCCTGGCACTTCTTGCTTTATATGCTGGCCGAGTTTGTTGAATTCTCACCGGCCATTGCAGAATGGCTTGGATTGAGAAAACTCCGGAAGATTCTCGGTTCACTTACCGTGGGAGCCGTGATCGTTGGAATTGCACTCTCCACCCTTCACCAGGCAGGTCTCGGGGCATTGTTCATGATGGCCAAAGGAAAGGTGCATCCTCTATGGTATACGGAGTTCATTCCCGTACTTTTCTTTGTTTCCAGCATCTTTGCCGGACTTTCCATGGTGATATTTGAAGGAACCATAAGCCACCGAGTCTTCAGCGATAAGATAAGCCATGAAGATCATGCCGCTTATGACGATATGCTCATAGGCTTAAGCCAAGGCTGTGCGGTAGCGATGTTTGTCTATTTTTTTGCGCAATTTCTCATCCTCATTCATGGCTGGCACTGGGCGCTCTTAAACACCCCCATGGGATACTGGTATCTTACGGAGATGGTCGGGCTGGTCGCGATCCCCTGCTTCATGTTTTTCCAGGGTGCCAGATACAGAAACATGCTGCTCATCCGAACAGCCGCCATCCTTGCGATGATCGGAATTATCGTCAATCGGCTCAATATTTCCATCATTGCGTTTAAATGGTGGGTACCATTCAGCGAAAGATATTTCCCTTCATGGATGGAGATCGTAATCACCCTGGCGATTATATTGACCGAAATCTGGGTATTCCGATGGATTGTAAACCGGATGCCCGTATTTGGAAAACCGCCCGCATGGGCAGAAGAAACGCATCAATAGAAAGGAGACAAAGTCATGGAAGGGTTCACCTATTTAGATATCTTTGCGACAAAAGGGGTTGAATATCTGCTGGTCATCAGCGTTCTGCTGCTTTTCATTCCCTTCTGGAGGATGGTGAGCAGGCCTGCAAGGGCCATTTATCAGGCGACCGAAAGCATTGTCCCGGCGATCAGTGAATGGTTTCATCTTCCGGAGGAAAAACTATATTACCATCAGGGTCATGGTTGGGCGATGCCGGAGAGCGGCAATGTGGTCAGGGTGGGGATGGACGATTTTGCGCAGAAGCTGGTGGGAAAGATCGATGCGATTCAATTTCCGCAGGTCGGTTCCCGGGTAACACAGGGAGAAAAGGGATGGAGCCTGCTCGCGGGTTCGAAATCGATTGACATGCTCTCGCCCGTAGATGGGGAAATAATCGAAATCAATAAGAGTTTGTTGAGTTCGCCGGAAAGCATCGGCAAAGATCCTTATGGTCAGTCCTGGCTGATGAAAGTGCAGGCGCCAAAAATCTCAGCCAATCTAAAGAATTTGCTCTCGGGCGGGCTTGCCCGGCAATGGATGGAAGGGGTCAGGGAAAGCCTGCTTGCACGGATGAATTACAACCTGGGCGCCGTATCCCAGGATGGTGGTGTGCTGGTGGATGGAATCGCAAGAAATCTGGATCGTGAAAGATGGGATGAGATCGCAAGGGAATATTTTCTGATTTCATAAAGGGTCAAGGCGGAACGTAAAATGGCTTCCCTGAGGAAAAAAATTAAAAGTTATCCTCTGATTCCTGAAGAAGAGCGGAAGTGTCTCTGGATGACAACCGGATTCATATCGTACAAACTATGCGATAGAAACTATCAGTGTGAAACCTGCCCTTTTGACCAGGCCATCAAAAATGAGGAGCTGGGTGACGATGATTTTCAGGAATCGGAGGAGAACGGGATGGAGGGATCGCCGAAAGGTGATTCCTCCACCCCGATTAATGGATCTATCTTCTATCACCCTGATCATTGCTGGGTGCAAGTAGAAAATCCCGAGAAAGTGAAGGTAGGAATCGATGATCTTTTAGCCCAACTGATTATGAATGTAAAGGTCGTCATCCTGCCCCAGGTAGGGAGCTTTTACGGACAGGGAGAGTGCTGCGCCCATATTATCCAGGACGATTATATCTTGCCCGTTACTTCTCCGCTTTCCGGTTCCATTCAGACGGTAAATCCTCGTCTGAAAGAGGAGCCGGAACTCATCATCGCCGATCCGAGAGGAGAGGGCTGGCTGATCACGATAAAACCGGGGAATCTTGAAAGCGATCTCAAAAAGCTTCTGTTTGGAAGAAAGGCGCTCTCATGGTATCAACGGGAAGAAAAGGAGATCATCGCCCGGACCGACTTGATACTGAAACATAACCCACAGGCATTGGGTCCCACCATGCAGGATGGGGGGGTCCCGATTGGTTGCCTGCACGATATGCTTAATATCGTCAGTTCCAGGCAGAGGACTCAAATATTGGATTTCTCGATCAGCAGAACCCAATATTCCAAAAGATTGTTATCGAAACAGCCAGGATAACGACTATTTTTCACCCCACCCAAAAAACGGGAACCCCTTGTTGACGGGGCCGTTCCTTTCTGCCTTGATACTTTTTTGACACAAGGGACAGAGTTCGGCTGATTTTTGGTCGATATTCTCCGCATAGTTAGAAGAGTTCATCACACATTTAGGCTGTGAACAATGGACCAACCCAAAGGTGTGTCCCAGTTCATGAACGGCCTCTTTTAACAAGCGTTCGCTCGTTACCTCTCTGTTTTCAGGCAAGCCATAGAACCGGTTATGAAGGCGTTGTGTAGAAACGACCGCACCGATGCCCTTAAGCTGGGCCTCGCCGAAAACAAAAGTAAGAATGGGAATAAAGAGATCTACATCCAGAATTCCCAGCATCTTGTCCGCATCCGGGGGGGGCTTCATAATTAATTGTTGGAGAATAAGGGAAGAGTTGTATTGACCCCGACCCGGATCGAAAACACCCTCCAAATTGATCTTAAATTCTCTTCTTCTGGTTTTCAGATGAAACGTGTCAAAGATAAACGCCTCCAGCATTCCAAGGTCAGAATGATCCTTCAGTTGAATGGGCACAATGTAAATATAGGACATCACAGATACTGCTTATTAAGATCATCCTTTTTCAGGTGATATTTTTCAATCTTGTTGTAAATGGTTAGCCGGCTGATCTTAAGGATTTCCGCCGCCTGAGCGATATTTCCCTTCGTTTGATTCAATATTTTCAAGATTTGATCTTTTTCCACTTCTTCCAGGGAGGCGCCGCCGGAAGGAGTCGCCGGAGATGGAAAGGGAAAAGAGATATCCTCTACTTGAATCTGGGGTCCTTGTGCTACGACCATCGCCCTTTCAACTACATTTCTAACCTCCCGGATATTGCCCGGCCAATCATATCCCATAAACATCTCCATCGCCTGCGGGGAAAAATCGACCACATTTTTATTCATGGATTGGGCATATTTGCTCAAAAAATACTTGGCAATCAAAGGAATATCCGTTCTCCTTTCCCGGAGCGGAGGCAACAAAATGGAAAATACATTTAACCGATAGTAGAGATCTTCTCGGAAGCTTCCCTCCTTGATTGCCTTTTCCAGGTCTTTGTTGGTCGCAGAGATCACCCGAAAATCGACATCAATGGCCTTATCCCCCCCCAGCCTGGTAAAATTCTTGGTTTCAATGACCCGAAGAAGATCCATCTGCATCTTTTCACTGACATTTCCGATCTCGTCCAGAAAGAGAGTCCCTTTATCGGCCATCTCCAGCTTTCCCTTTCTTCGGTACATGGCCCCGGTAAAGGCCCCTTTTTCATGACCGAAGAGCTCACTTTCAAGCAGACCTTCCGGGTAAGCGCCGCAGTTAATGGTAATGATGGGGAAATATCTGCGTGAACTGCGGCTGTGGATTGCCCTGGCAATGAGCTCTTTTCCGGTTCCGCTTTCCCCCAGAATCATAACGGTAGAATCGGTTTTGGCTACGGTATTCACCATCTCCATCACCCTCTTCATGGCAAGACTCTCTCCCACCACCTCATCGGGAAGCGACAGCTCTTCAATCTGTTGGCGCAGTTGAATGTTTTCCGTAACAAGCCTTCTCTTCTCAATGGCATTCCGGATCAGTCTGCTCAAGTCATCGGGATCGACCGGTTTGGTAACGTAGTCAAAAGCCCCCTCCTTCAGCGCCTGGATGGCGGTATCCACAGACGCATAAGCCGTAATGATAATGGTAACAATGTTCTTATCAATCTGCTTGATGCGATTCTGAAGTTCGATTCCATCCATTCCAGGCATCTTGATGTCCAGTAGCTTCATCGGCGGTATCTACCCGATAACCGTCGGCCTTAAACCATTGATAAAGAGAATCCCTCACAGAGGCTTCATCGTCAACGATCAGTATTCCTATCTCTTCCGGTTTCACGAGTTGTCTCCTTTTTCATTTCGAGAAATCATGAGTGTTTCATCGAATCAGGTTCGACAGTGTTTGTCTGCCCTGATTTTCCATTTTAGAGGATACCCGGGGAAGGACAATGGTAAAAGTCGTGCCCCGGTCTATCTCGGATTTTACATCAATGACGCCGCCGTGTTGTTCCACAATGCCGTAGACCATGGATAAACCCAGCCCCGTGTTTTTCGCCTTCGTGGAAAATAGCGGCTCAAATATACGGGGAAGGACATCGGCGGGGATTCCCTTGCCTTCGTCCGTCACCATCATCCGAATCCGGTCTTTCTCCGTACTGTAGTCGGTTTTAACGGTTATTTTCCCGCCACGGGAAGTCGCCTCGATAGAATTAACGATCAAGGCAACCAAAATCTGCTGGATTCCACCTGCATCGCAATGGATTAAGTCATTCCCCTGATCCAGCTCTTGGACCAGCGTCAGCTCCTTCATCTTGACACTGTGGTCAATGACTCTAATGCTGTTATCAATGATTGTATTCAGGTGTTCTTCTTTAAGGTCCCCCGATGTCTTTCTTGAAAAGATCAGCAAATTTTTGACAATACTGCCACACCTCTTTGCTTCATTGCCCATGAAGGTCAGATTTTGTTTGACCAATTCTAAAATCTCGGAATCGATATTGCCCCGGTTCAGATATTTGGAGGAGACCCTGGCATAGGAGAGAATCCCGGAAAGGGGGTTGTTGATTTCGTGGGCCACCATGGCTCCCATCGAGGCCATTTTTTCTGCCAGCATCAACCGCGACTGGGTTTTCTCAAGTTCCCTGGTTTTCTCTTTTACCCGGTTCTCCAACTGAGAAGACCATTTTTGGATGTCTTCGTTTGCCTCTTTCAGTTGATGAGTCATTTTGTTGAAAGAATGAGATAAATTACCCAGCTCATCCCGGGAATGGATATCGACCCTATAATCCAGGTTCAGATTGGCCACTTCACGGGTGGCATCGCTCAACTTTTTTATGGGAGTGTGGATCATTTTCCGGATGAAACACCCCTTCACGAAGGCCGTGATCAAGATCAGGATGGCGGAGTAGAGAATCATCTTGTTTCTGGTCTCGATAATTCTTTGATCTCCCTTCTCCAGGGATAGTTTAACATCAAGAATTCCCAACAATTTTTCCTTGGAAGAGTGGGCATGACAAGAGGCGTTATAACATGCAGGCTCATTCTCGATCGGGTTAATCAGACCCAAAATTCGGAATCCTTCAGGAGATTTCAATGTCCTGGTGCGGTCTTTGGTGGGAACAACCCCCTTTGCGGGCTCTTCTGCGTGACATACATAACACTGCTC
>JAPLJX010000223.1 GCA_026388375.1 Deltaproteobacteria bacterium | reverse complement strand
TTGTGGCCCTCTCGGCGTTGTTGTGGCTCCGCAGGGCGACCTCGTCGATCTCCTCCCGGCTCAGGTTGTGCATTTGCGCGATGAGTTCGGCCGTCACCCCCATGATGTAGGGTTTCCCCCGGAAGAGCTCGATAACGCCGCCCTCCTTTACCGGACCCTTCTCGAGCCCGGGGAGGCGGTGAGCCCCCGAATGGAGGCCGTGGACGATGTTGTCCACGAAGACCTGGTCCTGGAAACGGCAGCCCCAGCGGGCCGCGGGGACGGAATAGGCGATTCCCGACATCTGCTCCATCCCGCCGGCAAGGATGACGTCCGCCATGCCGGCCTGGATCATCGCCATACCGGAGACGACCGCCTCCATCCCGGAGATACAGACCCGGTTCACGGTGACGGCGGTGACGGTTTCCGGGATTCCCGCCATCAGCGCGGAGACCCGGGTGACGTTCAGTGCGTCGGCCGGCTCCATACAGCAGCCGAAACGGACGTCGTCGATGATTCCGGCGTCAATTCCGGCCCTTTTCACGGCCTCCCTCATCACGACGCTGCCGAGGGCGGCGCAGTTGAGATCCTTCAGTGTCCCGCCGAAGGTTCCGATGGCGGTCCTGCACGCAGATACGACGACGACATCTTTCATGGTGATCCCTCCTGAAATGGAATGGCAACTCCAAAAAGAAAGAGCGAAACGGCTCGTCCGGATGGAGAACGGTCATCTTCTTCATCCTGTATGCTCCAATATTTTTCGTTTCCAATGCCCGTGATGATTTCTTCCATCGCGGATTTATCCGACCTATGCCACCAATAATCATTATTTCCCAGAGGGTCATAGACCTTGATTTGTCCGCCGGTCAGAATCAGGGGGGCGTATCTGGCCTCGTCGGCCTCGTGTTGAAGCCGGTCGAAGGTCATTACCGATCCCACCAGGGCGCCATGTTTTCGGATCGCCAGCAGCGAATAGTTGGAACAGGAGGGATAATAGGCGCAGCGCCGCCCCCAGTGGCGGCTGAGAAAATGCTGATAGATGAGGACCGGGGCGGCGGCGATATCCTCCAGGAGCCCCTGTTTTCCATCCGCCGGTTCCGGCGCTTCCGCGTTTGACCGGACCGCTTTTCGGGGTCCCCGCCAACCGCCAATTCTTCCTTCCGACGTCGGGGGCCGAACGCGATAAGGCGTCTTTGTTCTGGAAATGTGTCTGTTTCATGGTGGCGCGCCTGCCTCAGAAAGGATAGGTGAACAGGATGGAGACGCCGCCGGGCCGGCCGATCTCGCTCTGCTGGAGATTCATCCTCCGGACGCCGTTCTGGAAGTGCTCCTCGTCGATTTTAGTGTTGTACTTGTGGGCGCCGCCCACCGCGCCGTAGATGCCGCCCGTGTACCAGCCGATCTCGAAGAGGGTGAGGAGGCCCCCCAGGGCGTAGTTCCCCTGGTCGTCGGCCTTGTAAGCGCCAAGGATGAAAAGGGTATTCAGCAGGAAGGAGTAGACGCCGTCCTGGTACCGTTCGTTGTAAAACTGGCCGCTCCCGGGGAGGAGGGCCGAAAGCACGCCGGCAGCCTCCGGCGACTTGTAGCGGGTGTTTTTCTTTTCTTTGATCATCTCTGCGATGATGTCGGCCTCTTTTTCGATCTCCGGTCTGACCATTTGATCCTTCATGCGCCTTTCCGCCTCGTCGAACCTGTTCCGGCGGATGAGAAGGAGGATCTCCCAACGGGCGGCCTCGCCCTTCTTCTGGAGGTCGGCGCCGTTCAGGACGAGTTGGAAGAGCCGCTCGGCCTCCGCCGCGTTTCCCTGTTTGAGCAGCGCGATCGCTTTGTAGAAGATCGCTGCGCCGGCCTGCGGTGATGCGGGAAATTTCATCAGAAAATCGTCGTAGGAGGCAATCGCCTCGGCCCACTCGTGGGACATCAGGTAGGCGTCGCCGATCCGTCTGGCCATCTCTTCGGTCCGCGGCCCTTTGGGGAAGAGGGAGAGGTAGCGCCTCGCCTCGGTGATCGCCCGAAAGTATTCGCCGGCGATAAAAAGGTCGGCGGCGAACTGCCGGATTTCCGTCTCCCGGAGGTCGTAATACCGGGTGGTAAAGTCGTCGGCGCAGGGCCGCCCCGGAAGCAGAAGAAGGAGAATAAAGACAATGACTGAAATGGTTTTCACGTCGGCCTCGATAAAAAAATCCATCCACATCAAAGATGTGAGGGAGAGCGGTTCCTTATAGCCTGAAAAGCGGGGAAAAATCAATATCCTTTAATTAGGCTGTTTGTTTTAGGCTTGACAAACCACTTGGTTTGCAATTATAAAACGAGCGCGACATTAAGGGGTTATTGCCGGTACGCCAACTTGAAGATCCGGAAAAGCTGTTTTCACAGTATGCACAGTGAGACCTTTGAAAGACGCGCCATTGGTCATTGCGAGGAGGCCAAAGGCCGACGAAGCAATTCCATAACCATTCGATAAACCATGAGATTGCTTCGTCGCTCCGCTCCTCGCAATGACAGGAAGGGCAGAAATTCAAAGGTCTTACAGTGAGATTACCGACAATGGGGAGCGGTGGATATTATCCCCCGGAAAGGACTTGGGTTAGGTTGGTATGAAAATTCCACGTACGGGGTTGGCGTTGGTCTTTCTCCTGCTTGCGGGCATGGTTATCATGACCAGCTTTCTGGTCCGGTTTGAGGCAAGGAGTCAGAAAAATGCCTTCCAGGACAAGGGCGCCTACATGATCAGTCTTATGGCGCTCTATCACATCCAGGATTTTAAAATGGATCACCGCGAATTAATGATGCGGACTCCCGCCGCTGGTTATAACTACCGCTCTTGCCAATCCGGCGTTGACAACACAGCAATACAAGCTGCTCGGCATGGACACCGGTGTATATGAGTTCTCCAAGTCGCTCTTTGAAGAGGGCAGGAAAGCGGGAACGATCCGTCTCGGACTGCAGCCCCCTCCCTTGTCCCTCTTTTCCCGAGAGCGGATAACCCTTGTCGCCCTGATGGCATATTTCGTCATCGCAGCGCTTATCCTCGGATATTACGGCATTCTCCGCCGGTTGAAGCCGCTTAGGAACATCAACAAAAGTTTTTCGGAAGATCAAAATTTGACCGCTGCTTCCCCCGGAGAGGCTGGAGACAGCGATTTGCAGACGGTCATCGATGGCATGGAAAAGTCAGTCCAAAAGTTCCACAATCAGATTCGGCGGTTCAAAGAAGAGAATCTCGCCCTCGTCTCCCGCATTGGTGTGGCTAACTTCGATAGGAGGCATATCTCCAGTATCCTCGATGCTATTTTTTTCGGCATTATTGTCACGGATGCTCAGGAAAACGTCGTCTACATCAACCAGTACATGCTCAATCTGATCCGAAAGATGAGAAAAGATGTCATCGACCATCCCCTGGCCACCGTCATCGAGAATCCGGAAATCCTTTCCTATGCCACCCAACAGGACAATATCCTGCGGACGAAAGCCCTGAAACCCATAGAAATTACCCTTCCCGAACTATCACCGGGGGAACAGTTTCAGGTTGTCCTAAACTACCTGACCGACAGCGGGCAGGAACTGACCGGCAAAATGATCACTATCCGAAACATCACCGCCGCCAAGATGACCGAGGAGTCTCAACAGCAGTTCATTGCCCATGTGGCCCATGAACTGCTTACGCCTCTGACCAATATCAAGTCCTACAGCGAGATGCTTATGGACGGCGAAGTGACCGACCGGGAGATGCAGCGGGAATTCTATAACACCATCAATGCAGAAACCAGCCGCCTGTCCCGTCTCATCCATACCCTGCTGAACATTTCGAAGATAGAGATGGGAAGCCTGACCATCAATAAGAGTCTGGTCAGGACGGACTGGTTCCTCGAAGGCTGCCTTGCGGCAATTGAGGCCACCGCCAAGGACAAGCACCTGACGATCGAAAAACGCATGCCCGACTACTTCCCATCGCTGATTGCCGACAAGGAATTGCTCCAGGGGGCCATCATCAACATTCTCGGCAATGCCCTGAAGTACACCCCGGAACACGGCAAGATCACCTTTGCCATTTCCGATCAGGAAGATGCGGCAACCTTTGAGGTAATCGACACAGGATATGGGATCGCCAAGGAGGATCTCTCCCACGTCTTCGAAAAATTTTACCGTTCCGGCAATAAAGAGATCACCGCCCAGATGGGCAGCGGGCTGGGGCTCGCAATCACTGCCGAGATCGTTCGTCTGCACGGGGGACACATCGATATGCAAAGCGAGTTGGGTGTCGGTACCCACGTGACCATCCGGATCCCGAAGGAGGAACATTACCTTGGACAAGCGTAAGAGAATTCTGGTCGTTGATGATGAGGCTCCCATCCGCCGGGTTCTTGAACTGAAATTAAAAAACGGCGGCTATGATGTACTGTTAGCCGATAATGGCGAAGATGCCCTGAAGATCATCGAGAACGAAAAACCCGATGCCATGGTTACGGACATCAACATGCCCAGGATGGACGGCAAACGACTGTGCGATGCAGGACACGGTATTTATGGAGAAACCCTTCAGTCCAAGCTCCATCCTGGAGCGTATCGATCAGTATTTCGGCGTGAAGAGATGATGGATATCGTCCAGTATCAGGATTTCCTGAAGAGTCTCGCGGATATCAGCCACTGGCAATTCGAGGTCTGGGATGGCAGGGGACCGCTGTTTGCCACTGCCCCCGGCGGCCCCCCGGCCGACGAACGGGAGACCCTCGTTTCTACCATCGTGACGGGGAATAGATTCCAGGTCCATCCGGGAACGGAGAGGTTTCTCGCCGGCACGCCCCTCCGGAACGAGGGGGCGCCGACAGGAGCGCTGCTCGCCTGGAACAACGGTACCCCGAACAGGACGTCCGCGGACCCCGTGGCGATGGAGCCATTTCTCCTGCGCCTGACGGAGGTCCTGGGGGGCGGATGGACCACCAGTATCGAACTGGATAAAATCACCACGGAACTGAGCCAGAGCTACGAGGACATCTATCTCTACGGCCGTCTTTCCAGCTTGATCAAGACCATGCATTTTTCTGTCCATGTGCTCGATGATCTCATCGGTGAAATTTGTGAAGCCCTGCACGCCGATCTGGTATTCGTAACCCTCGACAGGGACAAGCAACTGATTATGAAGCACAATCCACTCTTCAACCGGATAACCGATAGCGCCGACTTTGCCAAACGTCTGATCGCAGCGGTTCCTGCGGACTCGATGTCGCTGAAAGAGCATTACGTTATCGTCAATGATTCCCGGTTGGCTCTCGGTTACCGGGAACTGCACGCAGACCCGTACCGGGCGCTCCTGGTCACGATCCAGGACGGTAAAAAATTCTATGGGTGGATTGGCATCGTTTCCTTCAATATGAATCAGATTTTCCGGCGCAGCGAGCTGCGCCTCATCATCTCCATTGCCGAGCAGATAAACGTCGTCATTACCAACACCGATCTCTACAATGAGCTGGAACGGTTCATCGTCGACATGGTGAAGTCCCTGGTCCAGGCCATCGAGGCCAAAGACACCTACACCCGCGGCCATTCGGAGCGAGTCGGCCGATACAGCATGCTTCTGGCGGAAAAGATGGGGCTCGATAAAGAGCAGAAGGCTAATCTGCAATGGGCGGCCATGCTCCATGATGTGGGCAAGATCGGCATTACCGAAACGATTCTTAATAAGCCGGGCTCCCTGACAGAGGATGAATATGAACAAATCAAAAGCCATCCGACCAAGGGACATGCCATCCTGAAGCCCCTGGCGCCCCTGACGGGCGCACTGCCGGGCATTTTGCATCACCACGAACGCTATGACGGGAAGGGGTACCCCGATGGGCTCAAGGGGGAGGAGATCCCGCTTTTAGGACGCATCATCGCCGTTCCGGACACCTTTGACGCCATCAATTCGAGCCGGGCGTACCGGAAGGGAAGCTCTGTCCAGAAGGCCTTGGAAATCCTGAAATCCGTGGCCGGCAGCCAGCTCGATGCGCGCATCGTTGAGATATTTACCGAGATCATCACCAACGAGGAAGGCTTCCGGGAAGAGGAAGGAACGGGGGAAGGACGCCAGTGAAGACCTCCATCATGCAATTGGGCCACCATACCGTTATCACTCTGAAGGAGGCTGTCAATCATCAGAACTGCAAGGAGCTTGAAGCCTCCGTCCTGGGTGCAATCGGGAAGAATCACCTCGCCATCATCCTGGAATGCAAGGAGGTCAGCTATCTGGACAGCGCCGCGCTGGAAATGCTGTTACGGCTGCAGGACACCGTCAAAGAACGGGGAAGTCTGGTCAAGCTCGTCGACCTGAATGAGATCTGCCGAGACATCATGATTGTTACCCGGCTGATCAACCAATTTAATGTTTATTCAAGCGTACAGGAAGCCATCAAGGAGCCTTCATGAAAGGATATCGCGTTCCGGTGCGCAAGAAACTCGGCGAAATCCTGCTCAATAAAGGACGGATCAGCCCCGAAGAACTTATCAATCTGCTTCACCTCCAGAAGGAGAGCGGGAAGCCGCTTGGGCAGGTTCTTGTTGAACATAAGATCGTGACCCGGGAGGAGCTGAATCAGATCCTCGGAGACCAGCTCGGTATCCCTCACGTCTGGCTCCGCAAGGGAGTGGTTGATCCACGGATCGTGCACGTGCTCCCCAAGGATAAGGCCCTCCAGTATCAGGTGATCCCCCTGTTCTGTGTGAACGGCAAGCTGACCCTGGCCACGGCTGATCCCTATACGCCTTTTATCTTTAAAGAGGTGTCCCGGATCACCAACATGGAGATACTGCCCGTTGTTTGCCGGACCGACGACATCCTCGACATGATAAATGAATGTTACCGGGAAGAGATGGACATGGCCGAGGTCATGACCGACCTTGACACGATGGGTATCGAGGTCATGCAGGTCGGTAAGGAAAAAGCCATCAGTGAAATTGCCGAGATGGCCGAGGGCAGCCCGGTGATAAACCTGACCAATCTTATCCTGCTCAAGGCGATCCGGGAACGGGCCAGCGACATCCATCTCGAACCCCAGGCCGGCGCTTTCCGGGTCCGGGCCCGGGTCGACGGACTTCTTTACGAACTCATGTCGCCCCCGATCGAAATGCACCCGGCGGTAGTTTCCCGGCTGAAGGTCATGGCCAATCTGGATATTGCCGAACGCCGGATTCCCCAGGACGGCCGCATACAGGTAATGGTAGACGGCAGCATCGTGGACCTTCGCTTTTCTTCTATGCCCACCATCCACGGCGAGAAGATCGTGCTCCGGATCCTTGACCAGCGGCAGTCGATCCTGGACCTCAACCAGTTGGGTTTCCATCCCGAGGTTCTCAGCATGTTCAAGACCTTGCTTAAGCGGCCCTATGGCCTCATCCTTGTCTGCGGCCCCACGGGCAGCGGGAAAACCACGACCCTGTACTCGGCCATCACCATGCTCAATGTCCTGGAAAAGAACATTATCACGATCGAAGATCCCGTGGAATACCAGCTCAAAGGCATCAACCAGAACCAGGTCAAGGAATCCATCGGCCTGAACTTTGCCCGGTTCCTGAAACATGCCCTGCGGCAGGACCCGGATATCATCATGGTGGGTGAGATCCGGGACCGGGAAACGGCGGAGATCGCGATCCAGGCCTCACTGACGGGGCATTTGGTCCTGTCCACCCTGCATACCAACGACAGCGCCAGCGCCGTCACCCGCTTGCTGGAAATGGGAATCGAGCCCTACCTGGTCTCGTCCGCCCTGCTCGCGCCTCTGGCCCAGCGCCTCGTGCGGACGGTCTGTTCCGGCTGCAAGACGACCTACTATGCCCCGCGGAACGTCCTTATAGATCTGGGCCTGGATGAATCCAAGACAGTTTCCCTCGTCAAAGGACGCGGATGTTCAGTCTGCCTGGATTCAGGCTTCAAGGGGCGGACCGCCATTTACGAGATTCTGGAAATGGACGACAGCCTGCGCGCCCTGATCCTGACCAACCCCACGATCGACGTCCTGCAGCGGCATCTGCGGGCACAGGGTCACCGGACACTCAGGGATGCGGGTATGACTAAGGTTCTGGAGGGTCTGACCACCATTGAGGAGATTACGCGGGCCACGACGCTGGATAGTGAGTGAAAGGCAGTCAGGAGTTAGGTGTAAGGTGTAAAACGCTTACCCTTTACCGTATATTGAGGTGAGACACGACCTATGGCCATAAGCACACGCCGACAGCAGACCGGGAGCGATGCCGGAAAACCGGCGGCTGCCCCGCGGGGTGTCCAGGCCGCTCCCTTCCGGTTCCGGCTTCCCCGGCGCCGGGCGGTCAAGTCATCGGAACAGGTCTTTTTCTTCTCCCAGCTTTCGCTGATGCTCGAGATCGGAACCTCTCTCACCGGCGGCCTGCAGGCCTTGGCAGACCAAAGCCGGAATCCTTTTTTCAAAGAAATTCTCCTCGCCATGCTCAAGGATCTCCAGGAGGGGCGACAGCTTTCCGATGCCATGATGCGCTATCCCCACGTCTTCAACCGGGTCTACGTCAGTCTTGCCAAAGCGGGGGAAGCGGGGGGTTTTCTGAAAAACAGCCTGGACAGCATCGTGGTCATGATCGGACGGCGCCAGGCGCTGATCACCCAACTGCGAGCCACCCTGACCTACCCCATTATCCTCTGCGTGATGGCCGTGGCCGTGGTGATCTTCGTCCTCGTCGGCATCCTTCCCAAGTTCATGGTGCTCTTTGCAGGAAAGGAGAGACTTCTCCCCCCGACGACGCGGATATTGATGGCCCTCAGCACCTCGCTCCGGGGTTACTGGTGGGCCTATCTAACCGGCGGCGCCGCATTGATTTTTCTCGGTACGGCCTTTTTTCGGAGTTCGCCCGGTCAGGCATTGAAAGACCGTTTTCTTGTCAGTACCCCGCTGATAGCCCCCACGTTCAACAAGATCCTCACGTGCCAGTTGCTGCGGACGCTCGGCAATCTCATGGAAAGCCAGGTGCCGCTGATCGAGGCCCTCGATATTACCCGGACCACCTTTACCAACAGGCACTTCGCAGCCTTTGTGGATCAGATCCGGGAACATGTCCACGAAGGAGGGACGCTCTCCCGTATTTTCGCCCGCAATCCCTATGTCATGGAGACGGTCAAGCAGATGGTGGCAACGGGCGAAGAGGTGGGTAAGTTGCCAAAAGTAATGTTGCGACTGGCGGAATTTTATGATACGGAGATCCAAAGTGATCTAAGGATTATCAGCTCATTGGTGGAACCGGCTGCCCTGATTATTATCGGCGCGGTGGTAGGACTGCTTGTCTCCTCCGTGATCCTGCCGATATTCAGGATCGCCGGTACGGCTCAATGAAATCATTTCGTTCTTGTTTTACAGATCGAAAATGCTAAAAGGATGGAGGAGGAATCAAATGAACGCAAGTTGCCGGAAGCTGTTACGAACAGTAAAAAACAGGGATGGTTTTACGCTGATAGAGATGCTGATCGTGATCATTATCCTGGGGATCCTGGCCATGGTCATCATCCCTCAGATCACCGTCTCCACGGAAGATGCCAAAGTGAGCACACTTAAGGCAAACCTGGGTGCAATGCGAAGCGCTATTGAGGTCTATTACGCCCAGCATAACATGACCTATCCGGGAGTAAACGCTGCGGGAGGAACCTACGGTCTCGTCGGTACTAAAGAAGCATTCACTTCCCAGCTAACGATGTACTCGAATTCTGCCGGAACGGTAGCGACTGCGTACAGCGCGTCGACAACCGACCCTGCTGCAAACTTCGTATTGGGTCCCTATATCAAGGGAGGAACGTTGCCGGCGAACCCCTTTAACAATAAAGTAGATGTGTTGTATGACGTCGATGTAGTTGATATAACAAATGTCGTCGGACTGAAACGTGCCGCCGGCGGAACGACGGGGTGGAAGTATTTGTCGAAATTTGGCGTTCTCTTTGCCAATGACGAAAGCTCTGCAACCACTGTCGACACACCGCACAAGCAGTATTGAGGCTGGGCCTTCGGCCGCGGGGATTTGTGGATATCTGGAGGAGAAGATCGAGGGGTTTCACCCTCCTGGACAGCCTTATCGTGATCGTGATCCTTGGGATTATCGGGATGATCGTTATCCCCCAGTTCCAGGGAATGGTCCAGGAAACCCGGCTGAACGAGGCCGCCGCGGAGCTCGTTTCGGGAATGCAGTACGCCGGGAACCTGGCGGTCCGTTACCGGCGGCCCTTCGGTTTTCAGGCCGATTCCGCCGGCCACTGGTTTAAGATCTACGACAACCGGTATGTCAACGACGCCAACCCACATACCGCCGATGACCCGCCGGTAACGGCCAACGGCGTGGTCTTGAACCCCATCGACAAGAGCTGGTACTGGCGTGACTTCGACGACATGGAAAACTACCGGGCCGTAACCTTCGCTCCCGACGTACAGATCGTCTTTTATCCCGACGGCCACTCTACCGACCCCGCCCTTCCCAACCCGACGGTTATCGTAAGCCTGGGCGGCAGCCAGAGGACGATCAAGGTAGATGGAGCAACAGGACGGATTAGTGTCCAATAGAATGTGGGGCGGGTTAGCAAAGCGTAACCCGACGGTTGTTGCGGTGTGTTACGGCCTAGGCCTAACACACCCTGCATTTTCATACTACATTTCCATACCTCGGGGCGCCCCCAAAGGGAGGTAATGTTTATCTCATCATGAAACGGCCGGGTCTTCCCACAGATCATATCATCCATAATTCGCGGGGGTTTACACTCTTCGAAATAGTCATGGCCCTCCTGATCCTTGCCATCGCGATTGTCCCCATGATGAATGCCTTTGCCCCTGCCCTCCTCTCGACCAGTCAGGGAGAGGAACAGGCGGTACTGACCGGCCAGGCCCGGGAGACAATGAACTGGTTTTTGAACCTCGATTTCCCGACCCTCGCTGACAATCAGGCCACTCCGAATGTTCTTGTCACCCTCTTTGTCAGCCAGGCGGAGCCGGATAAGCCAAGATTTCGTTACCTGGGTACGACCTATGCGCCTGTTGTTGCCATCACGGACGCGAGCAGTGGATCGGGCGGCCTTCTGGAGCTCACGGTTACCCTCAAAAATGTCACCCTGCAGACGCTCAAGGCGAACCGTTAGCAGAGGGGTGGCAGGGGGTGGATGTGCATAATCCGATGAAAAAATCAGGTTTTACGCTCATCGAACTCCTCATCGCCATCGCCCTCATGGCCCTGATCGTGGGGGCGCTCGATCTGATAGCGGCCCGGGTCCTTTCTAACTATTCGGCCGTGCAGGAGAGCCAGGACCTCGTTCCCCAGGCCCGTTACGCCCTGGATCGCATGGTCGCTTTTGTTCAGGAAAGCGATTATATCGTTGCGCCAGAGACGACGAGTTCCACGAAGGTGCTGACAGTGAGCGAACGCCTCAGCGATCAGTACAACAATGCAATCCCCCCAACCCTCCCCATCTATTCCGCTGGCGGTGACGGCCTCCCTGATGCGGACACCAATAAGGACGGCCTGATTATTCCTTATGAGCTTCTGACGCTCGACGTTGCCCCAGGAGGCGCAGGATGGGCGGCGGGTGATACCCTTACTGGGGCGACAAGCACGAAGACCTGCAAGATCGTCGAAGTCCTGACGACTAAAACCTACACGGTGAAGGACCGGACCGGCGCCTTCACCCTCGGGGAAATTATCAGCAACGGGTCGGCCACGGCTGATCAGGGCGCCGCCTATCCGACCTTCACCCCGGCGGCGGAATCGATCACCTTCCTTCTGGATGAGAATGATGCGAGCAAGGAGTGTTTGAACAAGTGTTTGAAGGAGAAGATGCCTGACTATGGAACGCTTCAAACCGGCGATCACAAAGCGGAGATAATAATCTGCGAAAATGTCACAGCCTTTTCCTGCCGGCGCCTGTCCCCGGGCATCGTGGAGATTACCCTGACGCTGAAAAAGGGAACCAAGGAGGTCACCCTGCGGACGACCGCCAAGGCCAGATGGGTGGATTAAATGGCAAAGCCAAAGAAGGAAAAAGGGTTCATCCTGGTGATCATGCTTTTTCTGCTGCTCCTTCTGGCCGTGACGGCTGTGTCCCTGAATGTTAAATCGGGTATGCAGGCCAGGATGGCCGCCAACCGCACCGTTGACGCGCAGACCTATCTTGATCAACTGGCCGTCATCGAACAGTCCTTGTGGAAATTGACCGGGGACCCCTCCTGGCGTGTATCGGCGGGAGAAGATTATACCTATCAGGGCAGAACATACAACCGGAAGGTATTTGGTCCTGATAAAGCCACTTACCCCGCTCTGGCAGCTTACAATGACACCGTTATCATCTCCGTCAGGTCGCCGAACGCTTCAACATCGGTGAATAAGTCGTTCCGGTATAATATCGATACACCTTTTTTGATCAGGAAGCCCTGGCAGGTCTGTCTCGACAGCGCCAGCAACATTTTTTTTGCCGATGTGGACAACCATTCCATCTGGAAGATCGACGCCATAACCGGCGCCATCCTCCGGGTAGCGGGCACGGGAATGAGCGGGTTCAGCGGCGACGGCGGATCGGCGACACAAGCCCGGTTGGATTCCCCGCACGGCGTCTGCATCGACGGCATGGGGAATATCTACATTGCCGACACCAATAACAACCGCATCCGCAAAGTAGCGGCGGGTTTCATCAGCACGGTGGCGGGGACGGGAGTCGGGAACTACAACGGTGAGGGATTGGCGACCGCCGCCCAGATCAATTTACCGTCAGGCGTTGCCGTTGACACTTCCGGAAACATCTATATTGCCGATACGAGTAATCATCGGATCAGAAAATTTACGGTCGGCGGCAACATCAGCACGGTGGCGGGAACGGGAGTCGGGAACTACAACGGTGAGGGATTGGCGACCGCCGCCCAGATCAATTTACCGTCAGGCGTTGCCGTTGACGCTTCCGGAAACATCTATATTGCCGATACGAATAATCATCGGATCAGAAAATTTACGGTCGGCGGCAACATCAGTACGGTGGCTGGAATCAGCGGCGTCTATGGTGGCCCGTACCCCCCTCTTGGCGACGGAGGGGCCGCCACGGACGCAAAGCTCAACGGCCCTAACGGGGTATGGGCGGATGCCGCGGGCAACATCTTCATTGCCGATACGGGAAATAACCGGATCAGAAAATTTACGGTCGGCGGCAACATCAGTACGGTGGCTGGAATCAGTGGCAGCTATAGTGGCCCGTACCCCCCCTTGGGGGATGGAGGACCGGCCACGGCAGCGCGGATCGACGGGCCGACGGGCATCGCTGTGAAAAGCACAGGCGAGGTGATCATATCCGATACCAACAACTCCCGCCTCCGGCAGGTGAGTATCACGAATACCATTTCCACCCTGCCCATGACGGTCGGTCCCGGGCTGAACAGTCCTCAAAGGATAGCGGCCTATTACGACTCAACCTATAAGAGACTTCTGGTATTTATCGCCGACAAAAACAACCACCGGATACGGATGTTCGATACAGCTACCAATGTCATGGTCAACGTAGCAGGAAGGGGAGACCTGGGTTTTTCAGGAGATAATAGCCCTGCGCTAAATGCCCAGTTAAATGGGCCGGAAGGAATTGCCGCCTATTATGATGCCAGCCAGCAGAAGCTGTTTTTATACATGGCCGATACAGGCAACAATAGGATCCGCAAGGTAGAGATAGCTACGTTACCCGAAAACATTAATAACATTGTCATCGGTAACATTACGCCGGTTGCCGGGGGAGGCACTGCCTCGGAAAACCCGGATCCGACAAAAGTACTGCTCATTACCCCCCAAGGCGTATTCGCCGATTCTGATGGGAACGTCTTTATTGCCGATACGGGCAGTCACAAAATCCGCAAGATAAATACCTCGGGAGACATGACGTCGGTAGCCGGCTCTGGAAATTTTGGATTCTCAGGAGACGGCGGAACTGCAACGACGGCAAAGCTTACTAATCCAACGCAAGTTTTTGTGGATTCCGGAGGCAACATGTATATTGCCGATACGGGAAACCACTGCATCAGAAAAGTGAATGCGATTGGCAATATAATAACTACAGTCGCGGGCATCGGCTTGTCATCAGGTTATTCGGGAGACGGAGGAGCCGCCACAGCGGCACAGCTCAGCAACCCCAGGGGTGTTTCCGCGGATCCGGCGGGAAACATCTATATTGCCGACACGGGAAACCACCGCTTGCGGATTGTGAATCATGACCCCATACCCGTCATCAGCACCATGGCCGGCACCGGGACGAGCGGCTATAATGGAGACGGCCAGCCGGCCGTGCAGGCACAACTCAGCTCCCCCGGCGGCGTCGCCCTGGGACTGACCAAAGGCGGCGGCCGCATCTTCATCAGTGATACCGGGAACAACCGGGTAAGGATGTTATTCATGAAGACGGTAAAGGAAGTGTACGGGCCGTAAAAGATGGTGAGGCGTGACGGGTAAGGAATGACGGGTGCCTTACGGCCGCCCAGTTACGGAAGGAACTCCATGGTCTTCTGCTGCGAGGGCTGTTGAGCCGGCGGATTCCTCTGCTCCCAGAACCTCAAAAACCTCCATTTCGCTTTCCTGCACCCCCAGGGACCGGATTCCCAGGGAACGGGTCCGGATAAACCGCCCTACTTCCCGTTGAGTGGCTTTGCTGATGAGGATCGAATTCGGTTTTTCGCGGGTAATCTCCTGAAGGCGGAAGGTGTCGTTGACCACATCGCCGATGACCGTGTATTCCATTTTTCTATCGAATCCGATGTTCCCGACGATGGCCTCGCCGGTATGAATGCTGATCCCGATGTTCAGCGGGATTCCGTAGCGTTGGCGCGCGAAATGATCGACGGGGATGAGGTCTTTCAGCATATCGATGGCGGCCAGAGTGGCATCGAGGGCGGGATTCTCCCTGGCCCCGGGGGCGCCGAAAATTGCCAGGATGCCATCGCCGAGATATTTGTCCACAATACCTCCGTGACCCAGGATGGCATTGCCCATAGCCAGGAAAAAATGATTCAGGATCGAGACAACTTCCTCCGCCTGGAGGGTCTTGGACATCCGGGAATAGCCGCGAATATCGGCGTTCAGCAGGGTCAGCAGCCGTTTTTCCCCGAGGGGAATCGCGTCTCGTTCACCACGCTCGAGGATTTCGTTTACAACCTCTGCGGGCACATACTTTTGAAAGATATTCCTGATGATCCGTTCCATTTTGGCCATTTCCAGAGATTCTATATAAAGCCTTGAATTGTCAAGTGCAATTCCCGTAGATGAGGCCACGGACTTGAGAAGTTTCAGCTCACTCTGCCGGAATATTTCCCGCAGGTTAAAGGACACAAGCCCCAGCCACCCCAAAGAGGTCTTGCTGCTCACTATCCGTACCACGAGAAACCGAAACGGGTCGGTGAATAGTTTCTGATAGACGGGATTCTGACGGGAGTCGTTGACAATAAAATAATCTTCCCGCAGCGATGATGATTCTTCGGGTATGGCCCTGATCAGGGAGTGGATAAAGGTCTCAGGATGAATCGCCAAGGGGGGGGACTGTTCGTTGACAAGAAAGGCATTGTATTCCTTTTGATTTGGCAGAACGGCAAAGGCAATGTCCGACCGCATGGTTTCCATAAGTTCCCGGACAAGTTTCCTGAGCATGGCGCCTGAAAAGGCGAGGGCTTTCACCTGGGTAGAGATATGGGCATAGAGATACAGATCCTCCATTTGCTGGATCAGCTCTTCAGCCATCTTCTCTGATTCCTTCTGACTCTGTGTCCGCTCAACAAGCAGCCGTTGCAGACTGATCAGAAAGTCCTCCACGCGCCGAATATCTTCCACACGTTCCGATTCCTCGCTGATCCTGAGGTCATCACGACGATATCCCACCAGGGCTAACGGGACTTCTGCTTCGTCCGGCAGGGGAACGCCATAGAGGTTTATGTCCTCTTCCGGCACTTCATACTGAAACCCGGTCTGTTCGATGACCCGCAGGGATAATGCCCTGATGCGGTCGGAAAAATCCGGCATCGTTTCCTCATTGCAGGAAGAAAAAACGCGGCCCTCCCGGTCCCAGATTTCGAATACCCAGGGACTGACACCCGAAAAACGGGAAAAACAATCTGCAAAGGCGCGAAAATTAATAGTCATTTTTTGACCCCGCAATATTCATTGATACCCTCGGGAATCTGCGAAGGGCGGAATGGTTGTTCCCGGCGATGTTTCTTACGACGGCATTCCTCCTCTCAGGACCTATATACGGATTCCTGGTCAAAGTCAACTGCCGCCCCATGATATTCCCCATGATATTCATTGACATGAGGAGATGGATAGGCTACCAAGAAGCTATGCGAGGAGTCGCGACGACATATCCCATAGGCATTGACCTGAATGATGGGTGTCTTACGGCTGCCCAGTTCCGGAAGGGTCGCCATGGTCCTCGGGTGCGAGGACTGTTATGCCTGCCGCTACCCGCGGCGATCGCAGCAGATGCAGGGGAAGATGAGGCGCTTGTTGATGCCCTGAAGACGGTACGCTCCTGTGGTCTCTTCACAGGGCGGCGGGTGGTCTTCAATCTCCCCCTCCCGGACCTGTCGTTCTTTCCCGTTCATTTCCCCTTCAACTCCCAGGAAGATCCCGAGGAGGGCATCCTCCGTGAGGCCTCGAAATTCCTCTCCTACCCCCCGGACGAGGCCATCATCGATTATCCCTCTCTCTTCCAGATCCAGAGGACCTGCCATGCCACCGTCGTGGCCGTCCGCCGGCAGGTCGTCGACCGTTGGCTCGTCATCCTGCGGCGGGCAGGATTTACGGCCGAGATCATGGATTTCTATATGGCTTCCCTTATCCGTCTCCACCAGAGGCTGTTTGCCCCCACGGATCGGGCCGACATTCTTTGCCATCTCGGACGCACGTGTATTATGCTGGCCGTGCTCACCGGCGAAGGAATCCTCTCCATATCGGAAATTTCCTGGGGGGTCCAGTCGCTGCGGGATAAGATAGAGACCAATTTGACGCTGCCGACGGGAGGCCCGGAGGCGGTAACGCTTCTTTCGGCCTACGGTTTAGGATACATGGAACGGGGAAATATCCCGGAAGACGTGACCGATGACGGGGGGCTGGATGACGAGGCCAGGAACATTTACCGGGCCATCTTCCAGATCATCTCGCCCACCGTCAATGAGTTGGCCTATGAATGTCACAATGCGATTGGTTATGTACGTTCCGTCCGGGAAAATGTGGCCTTTGGAACGGTCTACCTGTATGGTCTGGCGGGCATGATCTCACATCTGGACCGCTACCTGGAGGAACAGGTGGAGATATCCGTTCAGTTGGTGGATCTCAATGCCCATCTGGACGTTGCGGGCAGTAAACGCCCTATCCTGCTGTCCGGGGAGATTTCCCCGGCGCCGGTTCTGGGTCTGGCTATGCGAGATTTGCCATGGCTCTGAGAGACATCAATCTGATCCCTGATGAAATACTGGAGCGGCGCAGCCTTATCCGCCACCTGCTCCTGTGGTTAAGCATCCTGGTTGTGGTGGCCGCCCTCATTATGGCCGCCCGCGGATATCAGAACCGCATGGTGTACGGGGAAACGCAGAACCGGCAGGGCGCCATAAAAGATCTGGCAGCGGCCCTCACAAGGACGGTCGGCGACATCCGGAAAGAACAGATGGCACTGAACCTTGCCCGCCGGGAACAGGTGCAGTTGAGCGCCTTGATCGAGCAACGGCGATCATACTCCTCGGTACTGGCCAAACTGGTCGACGTCATGAATGATCAGACCTGGCTGCAGCAGCTTGCCTTCAATACCACCCAGGACCGCACATTGCATCTCAGTCTGATGGGATTTTCCCATTCCCATGAAGCCCTCGGGACATTCATCCAGCGGCTTTCCGGCGAGCCGATGTTCCGGATGGTTGTATTGAAATCCGCGCAGGAATCGGCGGACAAGCTCTCGGGGTCTGCTCCGGTGCAGTTTCAGATTGAATGCGATATTGCGAAGGAGGCGCCGTGAAGAGCAGACTGATCCGATATCTGGACCGCACCGGCCTGGCCATTGTCCTCGTAACCGTCATCGGCGGCCTCCTGTGGACTACATGGAACATCGTCATACACCAGCGCCAATTGCAGCAGGAAAAGGACCTTATGGTCAAGGAATCGGCGGATTTGAAACTGGCGGAAAGAAATCTGCATGACCTCCGGACAGCGCGCAGTCAGGTACAGAATGACGCAGCGGGCCTTTACCGCCGGATTCCGCCGCATATTGAGATGGGCGACCTGGTCAAAAAGCTGCATGCCCGCATGAAGGAGCGGCAGATCACCCTGGCGACCCTCCAGCCCCAGACCTCCGTTTCCGAAGAGCTGTACACAAAGATCCCTATCCGTCTGGTGTTTCAGGGTAGTTTTGTGCAAATTTATCGTTTCTTTCATGACGTGGAAACGATAGATCAGCTTTTGGTGCCGGAAAAAATTACCATTTCCGGTTCCGAATCTCCCAGGGGGAATTGCCAGGTTGAACTGACATTGCTGGCCTTTGAACGCAAAACCACCGGATCGGGAAGGTGAGGATTGGTAGCCATGGGAAGCCGTGAACGCACGAAACTTTATATTGTTATCGGACTGGCGGCCATCTTTGTTGCGGTAGGGTATTTCCGCTTTCTCCACGGCAAAATCACGTTTTTTAAGCAGGCGGAACGCGGTGTTGCGATTCCGGCTGTGATCGAAGTTCCGGCCGTCGATCTCAAGGGCGCCCAGCCGGCAGGAAAGCCGCAAAAAATGGCTTCCGAAAGACCGAGGGCAGGGCTCCGCGATATCTTTGCCCCGGTAAAGGCGCCGGCAGCCAAGATCCCTTCCGACACAACTGCTGTACCGCCGAAACCGTTGCCGCCTCTGCAACTTACGGGAACGATTATTGGCGGCAAGCAGCCCCTGGCGGTCATCAACGGCCAGTTTCTGCGAAAAGGGGAAATGATCGCCGGTTTTGAGGTGGTTTCCATTACCAGGGACCAGGTCACCCTTTCGGGAGAGGGAAGGAGGGTGCTGCTAAATACTCTGACAGGCGCAGAGGTAAGGTCGCCCTGAATGCGATAGCAACAAGGATTCATCGTTGGGAATCGGGGACATGTTCCGGAAGCCCGGAGGGATCGAAACGTGTCCCCGGAACAAAGTGGTCGGGGAGGGGGGACAACATATGATCAAGTCTGAAAAGCGGTGCTCTGCAAGCCGCTACTGTCTAAGCGTTTTGCTTGTCCTGGGTCTCACGACCCCGTTGCTTGCCGGGAAAGCAGCCGGCGCGGAACTCTCTTATGCAGCGGCTGATCCTCCGCCCCAGGTAAGCCCGGAGCCGCCAACTCGACGGAGCTACAATTTTCAGGATATCGACATCCGTCAGGCCCTGACCGCCCTCGCACAGGACCAGGAGATAAACTTGATCGTGTCTCCGGACGTGACCGGCAAGGTCACTGTGCACCTCCACCAGCTTACCCTGGAGGAGGCGATCCGGGGCATTACCATGGCCGGCGGATTCACCTTCAGGAAGCAGGATGACAGCTACTATGTATACAAGCCTAAGGACATCCGTGACCCCCAGTCGGATACGGGTATCATCAGGGCTCCCGTTGCCGGCTCTCCCGATGGGCAGACGAAACTCATTTACAATTTCCAGGATCTCGATATCCGACAAGCCTTCTCAGCTCTGGCCAGGGAACAGGGCATCAATGTGATCATTGCGCCGGAAGTAACAGGCAAGATCACCGTCAACCTCAATCAGGTCACCCTGGAAGAGGCCATCCGTTCTATCGCCCTGGCCGGCGGCTTTACCTACCGGAAAGAGGAGGGCAGCTTCTATGTCTATAAGCCCAAGCAGATCGCTGATTTTCAGACAGGAGGGCTGCAGATCCGTGTCTTCCGGCTTAATTTTGCCGCCATCGACAAGGTTCAGGAAATCATCTCGGCCATTCCGGGCATGCGTACGATCCGCCTCCATGAACCATCCAAAACGATCATTGTCGAGGATACGCCGGAAAATATCGCCAAGATTGAGACGCTGCTCCGGAGCTGGGATGTGCCGCCACGCCAGGTGCTTATCGAAGCCCGGATCATGCAGGTCAACCTGACGGACGACATGTCTTTGGGGGTGGACTGGCAGAAGGTCTTTGGCTATCTGACCATCGGCACCACAGGCTTCGTCGCCCCGGGGACGGGGCTTACGGGCAATTTAGTAACCACCGCCGGACCGCCGGACCTGTTTACCGCCGCGATCAAGGCCCTCCAGACCAAAACGCAGGTCAACACCCTATCGACTCCCAAGATCCTGGCACTCCATGGCAAGCCGTCACGGGTTCAGGTTGGCAGTCGTCAGGGATACAAAACCAATACCTTCACCCCGACGGGGACGACCGAAAGAATCGATTTTCTGGACACGGGGACGATCCTCGAGATCACCCCCTACATCGACGATGCGGGCAACATCCTGCTTGAGGTGAAGCCCTCGATCAACTCCGTCACCTTCAGCGCGGGAGTCCCCAGCCTGAAGACCACCTCGGTCAGCA
>JAPLJX010000067.1 GCA_026388375.1 Deltaproteobacteria bacterium | reverse complement strand
CCATCAACAACAAACCTCGGTAACATCTTTTATGAGGCAACGTTATCCAAAATCTCTCCCCCTTCGGTAACATTTTTCAATGAGGCAACTGGTCTCGACTTTATTCCTTCGAGATTTTAACCACTGCCCAACCACGAATCCTATAAAACAGGCAACTAATATAAATATCCACGATTCTAAATTTTTCGGAAGCATATCGTTCTCCGTATAGTGGATATTGTATCAATGATGAAAAAGAGAAACCCCAGAAACATGTTCCGGGGTTTCTGTAAGTTCATTTTACCTACCTTCTTTATAATTACCGCTCAGTCGATAGCCAATTTCCCAGCTTTCCCACGATTTTCCTTTTTCCCTTCGTGAATGTAAACAGTAACTGCTTGAGGTTCAACTTTGAAATTTTTACAAACGGCTTCGGTGATGTCCTTAACAAGTCCTCTCTTTTGTTCGACGGTTCTTCCCTCGTCCGCTTCGACAATAATTGTAGGCATATTCCTCTCCCTTCTTTTCCGTACCACGGTTCGTTTTCTATTCCTTCGCCCGCTTCGCCTTTTTCGCTTCCCTTGCCGCAGCGAGATTATCTCCCAAGCCCCTATCCAGAGCCATCTGACGTCTCTTTGCAACATATTCCGTAGCTGCCAACGGCTGATCCTTGGGGATCTTGAATTGCTTTCTGTATTGACCGGGTTTCAAATCGTGAGCAGTCGTGAGATGACGTTTCAGGGTTGTCAATCCCTTCTTTCCGCAAAGCATGCAGGCAACCTGATCCGGCTTGAATGCCTCTTCGATGGTCAGGGCCGGCGCCCGAGGCATAGCAGGTTTTTCCGCTGTAATTGCTGCGACGGTTTCCTTCGCTTTTCTACCCCGTTTCTTGGGTTCCTGGGCTGAGATTTCAATTTTGCCCTTCTCCAGTCCTTCCAGTGTCGCATAGACCATTTTGATTTCCTTCAACAGGTCATCCGACGACATTTCGGTCTGCTCCGTGATGGAATGCTGCCGATGATGGGACCGGTGTCGCATACGATATCCGTGGCGTCCTCAATCATTGCCGCGAAGGCCCCACTCGATATTGTCGCGGATAAACTTTTGCATCAATTCCGAAAAAACATCCTTCTCGTCGCGAAACCATCCCTCGTTCACAAGGGCCACGGCCTTGTTATACAGAGCTTCGGGCACTTCTGACTGAACGGTCTTCATAATGCGACTCCTTACGGATTTCATTCATGCTATGGGATTATATACAGCATCCCTGAACAATTCACAATACATGATGCTCAGCAGAAGGGACGGCCTTTTTCTTTTGCATACCATCGGCAAAGAGCTCTCGACAACGACCACGGCGGACCCCTTCATGACCAAATATCTGTTTCCGGGAGGCAATATGCCGTCCATCGCGCAGATCGGCGCCGCCGTTGAAAAGAGTTTTGTCATGGAGGACTGGCACCTGATCGGCCCCGATTACGATAGGACGCTCATGGCCTGGTTTGAAAACTTCGACTCGGGCTGGGATCGATTGGAAGCGAAATACGGCGAGCGGTTCTACCGCATGTGGAAATACTACCTGCTGTACTGCGTCGGGTCCTTTCGCGCCCGGCACGTTCAGCTTTGGCAAATCGTCTTCTCGAAGCGGGGCGTTCCCGGGGGGTATGAGGCGATTCGGTAAGGGG
>JAPLJX010000112.1 GCA_026388375.1 Deltaproteobacteria bacterium | reverse complement strand
TATAAATACCACCGTACTCTAACTCTAAATGTGGTATACTCCCCGGGGGTAGGTCAACCGTGACCACATCACCGGCATCTGAATTTCATTACAATATTTTGAAAGGAGGAAATTTATGAGGAAGTTGTGTTTAGGTATGCTTTTTTTCATCGCTGTATTTGCTGTTCCGCAAATGGCTGCTGCGAAAACCAGCCACGTTGATTTGATCAGCAAATACGAAGGGACCCAAACGTGTCTGACCTGCCACGAACAAAACGCCAAAGATGTGGCGGTCAGCCTGCACTACCAGCAACAGGCGGGAGCGCCATATGTTCAGGATTGGCCACAAGGGCAGAATGCCGGCATGATGGTGAGCTATTGAGCTCCTCCTAATACGGTTGTCGGGCACAACTGGATTGGAATTCTTCAACCCAAAGATGCTACGAAACCGGCACAGCCAGGTGGCTGTGTTCAATGTCATGCAGGACTCGGCAACAAACCCAATCCGATTGGCAAGATATCGGATGCGGATTATAACAACATTGACTGCCTAATTTGTCATGCCCCCAATTATAAGCGAAAAATCGCGAAGGAAGGGGAACAATTCAAGGTCGTTCCTGCCGATGGCGTGGATATTCTCCAGGCTGCCCAGAATGTCCAGAAAGCTACGAGCGAGATGTGTCTGCGCTGTCATACAAGCACAGGCGGAGGCCCTAATCACAAGCACGGCGTTACGCCCACGAAGGATTCCGACGTTCATATGGCCAAGGGCATGGAATGCACCGCCTGCCATACCGTCAAGGCGCATAAAATAGCCGGGGGCGCGGATATCAAAGCCCATGAAGTTCCGGAAGTAATAGTTGCCTGCACGAATTGTCATACTGCTGCTCCCCATAAAGGCTCGCAGAAGACATTACTGAACAAGCACGGCAATCGGATAGCTTGCCAGACCTGCCATATCCCCGCCATTGCACGGGACCCCAAACAACCAACAGCAATCGAGCGGGACTGGACCAGGCCGGTATTGATCGAAGCCACTGGTCTTTACGGTCCGACCAATAAGATGGCCAATAATGTCATGCCCGAATACCGCTGGTGGAACCGGATGATGCTGGTGCCCCCGGAGCCGGTAGGATCGAAAAATGACCCCAAGGCCAAGATTTTCCCATGGAAAAAGACTACTTATACCGTGATTGGTGACGCTGCGACAGACAAAGCTATCTTCATCAAGGCCGGTGTCTATGCAATTACCGGCGATGTTGCGGCGGCTGCCAAGAAGGGTGCTGAGGATGCCAAGCAGAGTTACAGTGGGCAATGGAAGGGGATAAAGGAAACGATGTCCTTCTCTCTGAACCATCAGGTGGCCAGCAAGTCTGAGGCGCTCAAATGCGCGGATTGCCACGGCACCAAGGGCCGTCTGGACTGGAAGGCCCTTGGTTATGAAGGCGACCCAATGAAGAAAAAATAGCCAGTCTCAACGCCCGGCGAGGTCCCCTTTGGGAAGAACGGGAACCCGCCGGGCGTTGCAATCCTTCCGGCTGCTTTCCCACCGTTGACCGTTAAGGCGGTAATGAAGAAATACGAGAGAATCACCTGCTGTGAGCCCACATGCCTGATGGTGTAAGAGCTGGTGAGAAAATCCTCCGACTACCCCTTTTCTTTCGTTTGTTCGTCACCAGACAAGAGGGCATTTATTAAGCACAATTCAGACAAACCCATCCGGCGCGTCTCTTATCACGATACCTGTTGAATGCCGATCGAAAGGTTGCATATCAGAAGAAAAACCGATTCCATTGAATACAGGAAGTTACAAACATCCTCGATCATCTCCCAATAATGCCACATTTCATCCAGTATTCAGTAATATACCGTGATAACCAAAATTGTAGCTTTGTATTTGCAGTCGTGAATCTCTCCTGTGATAAAAAGACAATCGATCAGGAGGCTAAGCTGAGGCATCTCCCATGACAACATCTTGCTATTTATCGGGGTCAACATACTCTCAAAGAAAAGATCGGCTCTCATTTTCTATTGACTTATCCGTCAAGACAGTCATTTTTATATATCAGGTCACGCCTGTCCCGTTAACTGTTGAATAAATTTAGCTGGTTGCATAAACTGGGTTCCGGTTCTTGCTTGTAAGCATCTTTAACTATCTGAATAATTGGC
>JAPLJX010000110.1 GCA_026388375.1 Deltaproteobacteria bacterium | reverse complement strand
CGCAGCCGCTTGTCAATCCACTCCTTGGGGTAACCTTTCTTCTCGTAGAGTTCCTGCATCCGGCCCATTGCCAACTCGGGGTTTTCGATCTCGTCGATGCGCTCCTTGCCGACCCGCGCCAGCCAGCGCTTGAACGGCTCGGCCTTGGGGCTGGGGATGGACTGGATCAGGCGGAAGATGCCCTCGGTGTTCCAGCACTGGAGTTTCTGCGTCCCGCCGGCCGTTGCGAACTCCAAGGCAAGGGGGGGGACAATTTGTCCCCCCCCTTGGAGGGCTTTGCCCAAATCCGGATCTCGTTTGCGCATTTTCTTCCAATAATCGGAAGGATCGGCGGCATCCGTCAGGGCGGCAATGATGTCCGTGATGACAAACCACCATTCGTTGTTGTGCAGCGTGCGGCGGATTTGGCGCTTCTGAAACAGCGCAACGCGGGCTTCAGGATTGTCGTCGGGTTCATTCATAACAAATCCTCCCCTGTATATGAATCCCGTCAATGTCGAAAACATTGGCACACCATCTCAATTGTGCCGACAGCGTCGACACAATTGAGATGGTGTGCCGCACCTTCGCGCCGACTTCACGATGCGTCCGGTTCGCGGCGTCTTTCCCCTTCACCTCGTCCCGGCGCAACTTTTCCTCCGCCTGGGTCGCGCGAAACAGGTTCGCCGCCAGTTCCGTGCTGCCCATGTGATCCAGAATCTTCTGGCTCTTTTTCAACCCTTTCCGCCGGTGAATGTCTTCCTGTTTCAACCCGCCATAAAGCCCCATATATCCGTGATTTTGAAAGATGGCGTAGTCTATGGGTTCGATAACGCCGGCGCCCTTGGCCGCGTCAGCCAACTGAACGTTATGACGCCGAATCTCTTCACGCAACAGAACCCGCCGCTCATCCTCGACGCGCCCGCCCGCCAATTCCTGCCGCCGCGTCTGGATCGCAAAGTAGGTTTGACCATGCGCCACAATCTCCTTTTTAGGATCGGCGTTCTGAATAGCAAGGTAACAGGCGTAACGCGAAAGGAGAACAGTTTTGATGGGCCGCTCAGCACCACTGCCGATGGCGACCATTTCGGTGACGTCAACGAAATGGTCTTCGAGGCGATGCCCACTGTTAAAACAGGCCATTTTAGCCTTCTCAATAACTCCCTCAAAATTGCGATAATCGCCGTAACCCAATATTCCAGAAAAGTCGCGGCTAGACCAAAATTCCATACCCGCATCGTTCGTGCGCTTGATCCGCTCGAAAGGCGACGCATGCCCGCCGGTTATCTTCGTCATCTCTTTCGCCATTATTTCTTCCCTCCGTTCCTTCCCCACGCTCACGTCAACAATCGTCATCGTGTCGTTGCCGAAGATGTCCACCGCCTTGACCGCGATCTTGCGCCGCCCAGGCGCGCATTCATGAAAGATGCTCCTCAGTTCCAACGACCGGTCTTGCTTGGCGCGGAAGCTCTGCCACTCGGTCTCAAAGATGTAATCCCCGGTGCGGACGCGCATGCCGGGTGGTGTGGGGGCCGGGGGAGAAAAACCCCCGGCGATCCGATTAGGCGGATTTTCTTTGCATCTCTCTTGTGTGGACAATTCCAAGTAGCCCGTCAATCGCTATATCTTCGTCAAGCAGAGGCCAGTGGATACCATATCCGGAAGGAGAAACCTCGAATGTATTCCGCTCGGCTTCAGATGCCTTATCAAGTATGGGTGATATGTCTTTTATTCTGAATTTCTTCTCGTCTCCATCAATGGTCAAAGTCATGTACTCGCCACTTAAATGAAGATTTTTAATTATTGCCTTCACTGGCATAGAAGAAAAGCCTCCACCCCATTATCAGTAATATTGTCGGCATAGTTCCCCTTTACAACCTTAGTCTAAAGTCAGAAATGAAGTTTGCGAGCCGTAAACTCCGGCGCTTGGTTCGCTGCCGTCTCGTTTCAGACAGTAACTGGAGTGAGACTGAACACGCGAGCCTGGCGAGTTGCCGCGCGAATGTCGCCGCGACGTAGAGAATCGCGCACATCATCAAGCCGGTAGGCGTCTTCAATCGAAAGGTACGGAGACCAACTCTCATCTGTTTCGATCAATTCAACATCCACCTCGGCCACATATTGCCCCTCGTGAATCAGTTTTGAATGGATTCTCTTTCTCATCATCTTCTCCGAAATTCTTATCTCCCCATTCCGGACGAGCGTTTGAATTGCCGCAAGCATATCACGCATGATCGAAGCCTATTCCAAAAAGCCCGGAAAATCAAATACGTTTCCACCTCGTTCCGGCGAACACTCGGCTTCAGCGGGAGCCCCCGGCGAGCCGCTGCAAGCCGAGTGTTCAAGTAAGCCGCTCCAAAAATAACCCAAGCCCTTCTATTCAACGGGAAAAGTGAAAGAACGTAAGAAGCTTACATCAGAACGGTATAAGAAGCTTGCCGAATACCTCCGCGGCTGGATGAACTATTTCTGGATATCGGAATATTACAGGCCGGTTCCCGAGATAGACCACTGGTAGCATGGTCACGCGGTCCTTGGCGCCCCCAACTGCAATAGGTAGACTCAGTCCTGCGGCTGTAATGACGGGAACGCAGTGCTTCGCGCAGGAGATCGAGAAATTTCGGTTTATTTTGCGGTCGTTGAAAAGAAGGAATGATACGGACTGTCGGTGCAGACGATAGACGTGTACGATCTTTATAAGCGGTTGGCAAAGGCGTTCTCGATTCGGTCATTCCTACGCCCCTCAATGCGTTGTGAAGGTTGGGAACTGAATCTGTGAACTTTTTATAAATTATTACAAAGCAGCCGAAAAGTGGAGTAACTAAATCACCTTATGTTCCCGTTGTCAATGATTTTATGGATTTATGAAAGATATGTCACAAGATGATGATTGCCACTAATTATCAGCGTGCCATGTTACAAGATGATTAAGCAAAAGCTCAATGTCGCCTCCATCCTGCTGCGGCTTATAACGGCCGCCATACGCGGTATCGCCCACGGGGATCGCCGAATTCAAGACCCAGGACCTGACCCCATTCAGAGGTCGTAAAGGGTTTCGTCCACACGGGGTTTCGGTTTCCGGCTTCCCCTTTTCCCCTTCCCTGCGATGAGAAAGGGCTCCTCCCCTTCGAGCAGGTCGCCCATCTCCTCTTCAATCCGGTCGGGGTCCTCACCCCTCTCCAGGCGATGGAGCGCCTCTTCCATGCCGGATCCGAGGGAGATGCCCGTCGCGTCGGTCAGTTTCCGCATCAATTGCGCGGCCTGACGCGGGTCGTCCTCGCTGATCTTCTCCGCCTCCCCGGCAAGCATCGCCATCGCCTTTTCCATCTTCGCCTCGTCGATCGGGGGCATGTCATCGCCCGCCGGTTCGTCTTTTCCCCGGGAGACCTTGGCGAAGATCGACATCTGCCGTTTCAGCGGGCGCCGGCATACCGGGCAGCCGGGGATCCGCGCCGTGTTCACGCCGCGGGAGAAAAAACTGAAAACGGTATTGCAGTGTTCGCAGTAGAATTCATAGATGGGCATGGTGTCTCCTGTTCCTCCTTGCCGACCCGGATAAGCCGGAACCAAACCGCTTTGGTAATAAACAATCCATTGTCATCATCGTGCCCTCTTGCATTTCGTTGCTCGCGGCGCACCAACGATCGAGGGTATCCTAATCATTTTTTCTGCAAACATCAAGTGAACGGAGTTCCCATAATCCACCACCAACTCCACTCAATCTCAATAATTCCCTATCCTTATCACCCAGGAACAGGAATCATTCCCATAATCCGGCGCCTGGCCTCCAAGTACGGGACGGTATTGTCTTCGGCTCTCTCTCGCCTTGTCCCCCGGGTGACGTTGCTGTACCAACCGTAGTACCGGACCATCTGTTCTCCCCGGTTCGGGACATGCGAGCACATGGCCGCGAGCCACTCCGGGGCGTCGCGGAGGCTTGCCGAGCGGATGGCGGCGATCACCGCGGGGCGCGACGAGCGGTTCCTGGGATGGCTCTTCCCCGTTACCTGACCATTCGGGGATGATCCCCTCCCGTCACGTACAATTACTGCCTGATCATATGTTCTGGGCGGAGGAGATGTTCCAGTTCTTCCCGTGACAGGAGCTGCTTGGCAATGACCAGATCGTACACCCGGCAGCCCTTCTCCAGCGCCTCCCGGGCGAGCTGGGTGCACACTTCATAGCCGAGGACGGGGCTCAGGGCGGTGACGAGGCCGATGCTGTTCTCCACCAGTTCGCGGCACCGCGCCTCGTTGGCGGTGATCCCCTCGATGCAGCGCTTCCGCAGGGTGGTCATTCCGTTCTTGAGTATCCCAATCGATTCGAAGAGGCTGTGAACGATGATCGGCTCCATGACGTTTAGTTCAAGCTGCCCGGCCTCCGCGGCGAACGTGACGGTCAGGTCGTTGCCGATGACCTTGAAGGCGATCTGATTCATCATCTCCGGAATCACGGGGTTGACCTTCCCGGGCATGATGGA
Source organism: Deltaproteobacteria bacterium (assembly GCA_026388375.1). GTDB lineage: Bacteria > Desulfobacterota > Syntrophia > Syntrophales > UBA5619 > UBA5619. Next base: position 2,325 of record JAPLJX010000110.1, on the reverse strand, counting down.
CGAACCGGGCTGCATGGGGGGGAGGTTGATCTCGTTGAAACCCGCCCGGGGTCCCGAGGAGAGCAGCCTGAGGTCGCTAGATATCTTCGAGAGCTTGATCGCCAGGCGCTTGATGGCCGACGAATACATCACGAAGGCGCCCGTATCCTGGGTGGCCTCGACGAGGTTGGCGGCCAGGACCACCTCTAGTCCGGTGATTTCCCGGAGATGACGGATCACCATGCCGCCGTAGGCGGGGTTGGCGTTGATGCCGGTCCCGATCGCGGTGGCTCCCATATTGACCTCGAGGAAGAGCCGGCTGTTCTGCTCGAGCCTCTCGACCTCTTCCCCCAGCGTCACCGCATAGGCTTCGAAGGCCTGCCCAAGTGTCATCGGGACGGCATCCTGCAGCTGGGTCCGCCCCATCTTGATGATGTGGGCGAAATCAAGGCCCTTGCCGCGGAAGGCGGCGATGAGCTCCTTCAATACCCCAACGAGCGTCTCGTTGCTTCGGATGAGGGCGACCTTGATCGAGGTGGGATAGGCGTCGGTGGTGGACTGGGAGAGGTTCACATGATTATTGGGGTGGCAGTACGCATATTCCCCCTTCCGGTGGCCGATGATTTCCAGCGCCCGGTTGGCAATAACCTCGTTGGCGTTCATGTTGGTGGATGTACCGGCGCCGCCCTGGATCATGTCGACGACGAACTGGTCCCGGAACTTTCCCTGGATGATCTCCCGGCAAGCCTGGATGATCGCCTCGGCGATCGGCCGGGGAAGCAAGCTGAGTTCGAGATTCGCCCGAGCCGCCGCCATCTTGACGCTGGCAAGGGACTCGATGAGAACTGGAAAGAAACTGAGCGTGATGCCGCTGATAGGGAAATTTTCCAGTGCGCGCAGGGTCTGAATCCCGTAATAGGCCTCGCCGGGAACCTCCCGCTCTCCGAGAAGATCGTGCTCGGCCCGCGTACTTGCCGGGTCCTGGGAGGATGCCGAATCCTTCAGTAGGTCACGGTTTATTTCCATCGTTCATCCCTTCGATTGTTGCGTCGCCGATTGCCGTTCGGGACGGCACCGGCTCTGCAAAGGGTCGCGATTTGGACATTACCATCGTATTTGCTGCGGCTGTCCTCCTCTAGTCGTGTCGACTTTCTGCTACTATTTTCAACATTTTCTCGGTGGATTTCAAGCCGTGCCCGGTAAACACCGAGACCACCACTTCGTCTTTCGATTTCGCCAGGTACTTGCTGGCGCCAGCAATCGCTGCCGCTGACGTTGGTTCAATATAATACCCCTTTTTGGCCATATTTTTCAAGGCGTCTTTAATTTCCGCGTCACTGACGATGACAAAGTCACCGTTGCTCTCCCGGACGGCATCGATAATATGCGTACCACGAATCGGGTCGGCGATAGAAATGCCTTCCGCCAGCGTGTCCTTCTTGACGATTCTGGGGATTTCCTTCAGGTTCCGCCGGAAAGCCTGGTAGAGCGGTGCGCAGTTCTCCGACTGGATACCGATGAGTTTAGGCAGGCTCTTGATGACCTTTGCCGTCAGCAGTTCTCGGAAGCCAATCGCCGCGCCGAGGAGAAGCGTCCCATTGCCGACGGGCAGGATGACGGCGTCCGGCGCTTTCCAGCCGAGCTGTTCGCAGACCTCAAAGGCGTAGGTCTTCGTGCCGTGGAAGAAGAAGGGGTTCCACGAGTGGCTGGCGTAGTAGACCTTTTCCGCGGCTTTGAGGACGGCGCGGGCGGTGTCTTCGCGACTGCCCGGGACCCAGTTCAGCGCCGCGCCGTAAAGCTGGATTTGGGCGCTCTTGGCGGCGGCGGTATCGGCGGGAACGAAGATGTGGCTCCTGACACCCGCCCGGGCACAGTACGCCGCGATGGCGCAGCCGGCATTCCCGGATGAGTCCTCGACCACCTCCTTGATTCCCAGCTCCTTCACCTTGCTGATGAGAACGGCGGCGCCCCGGTCTTTGTAGGAGCCTGTGGGGAAAAGATGGTCTTGCTTGACCAGGACGGACCTGCCATCAATATCGACTTCGAGTAGCGGCGTGAAGCCCTCGTCAAAGGAGACAATGCTGGAGTTATCTTTGATGGGGATGGCTTCGCGGTAGCGCCAGAGCGTCGGCTTTCTCGATTTGATTTTGGCTAAAGGAAAGGCGGCGGCAAACTCGATATCGAGGCACGAGCCGCAATCGCACTTCCAGCGCCGGTCGTCGAGGGGATAGGCGGCTTTGCATTTGGGGCAGACAAGTTGGTCCACTTACTTTTTCACCGCGGCAATGGCTTCAATTTCAATCTGATAGCCGAAGTGCAGTTCCTTCACCGGGACGACGGCGCGGG
>JAPLJX010000243.1 GCA_026388375.1 Deltaproteobacteria bacterium | reverse complement strand
GACCCGCTTTACCTCTCCCGACTTGCCGTCGACACAGCGGATCTTCTGAAGGTTGGGGTACCAAGTCTTCGTGCTCTTGTTATTCGCATGGCTGACCTTATGGCCTTTTACCGGTTTCTTGCCACATATCTCACAGATTCTCGACATATCCAAACTCCTCTCTGAAATGCTGCCGGTTTCTAAATCAAATCCGGCTGAATTGCAAGCTTTTTTTAATCGTTTTTCATGGAAGGGGGTTGCCCCGTGGCTTCGAGAACCCTCATCCAGATGTTTCCGCCAGGATCGACCATCGTACCCGAACTGATCGCGTTGAGAGGGATATGAACATATTCGTCCTTCATCAGACCGACGAGCATGCCGGTTTTGCCGGCCATTCCGGCGTGGACCGCATATTGTCCAAGGGCGCCGCAATACATGCTGTCGCTGGCGTTTGCCGGAACGCTGCGGATTGTATAGCTGGGATCGATGTATTTTAAGTTGATTTCCTTGCCGATTTTGCTGAAATACTCTTCAATTCTCGCCTTCAAGAAGATCCCGATATCGAGCAGTCGGGGATTCCCCGAGGCATCCGTTTCCAGGCGCTGCCCCTCCTGGTGGATGTGCTCCTGACCCGCCCCCTCGGCCACCAGGATCACGCAGTGCGAACGCTCCCGCAGACGCCTCTCGACGGCCTTGAGAAAACCCTTCTCCCCCTCCAGATCGAAGGGAACCTCGGGGATCAGGACGAAATTGACATCGGTCTGCGCCAGGGTGGCGCCGGCGGCAATATGGCCCGACTGTCGTCCCATGATCTTGACCAGGCCGATCCCGTTGGGGGCGCCCCTGGCCTCGACATGGGCGCATTGAATGGCCTTGCCGGATTCGGAGATCGCCGTATCGAAGCCGAAGGTTTTCTGGATCAAGTTGAGGTCGTTGTCGATGGTCTTCGGAACGCCGATCACGCCGATATTGAGACCCCGGCGCGTGATCTCTTTGGTGATGCATTCGGTCGCCCTCATCGTGCCGTCTCCCCCCACACAGAATAGGAGATCCGCGTTCATTCGTTTGAGGGCATTTGTCATCTCGCCGATGTCCTGGCGCCCCCGGGACGAGGAAAGAATCGACCCGCCGATGGTATTGATGTCCTTGACCGAGTCCGGTGTCAACTCCACGATAGGATGGCGGAATTTCGGGATCAGTCCCTGAAAACCATACCGGATGCCCATGATATTCCGTACACCGTATCGGTGATAGAGTTCCATCACGAGCGACCGGATAACATCGTTGATCCCGGGACATAGGCCGCCGCAGGTGACGATGGCGGCTTTGGTCTTGGAGGGATCGAAAAAGATCTTCTCGCGCGGTCCCGCCACCTCGATGGAAAGGGGTTTTTCCTCCGGAGACTTCAAACTCTCATTCTGATCGAGATAGATATTGAACAGGATCCTTTTGGTATCCCGCGTAAAATAGCTGACGTTTATGGGGGAGGGGATAGTGCATTCCCCCAGGCTCTGAATGGTAAAATCGTAAGGAATTTCTTTATACATGATGTTGAACCTCTCTTCCTGCCCTCATGGCGGCATCGATCCCAGCGATGATTTCTCCCTCGAAACCAAGACCTGCCCTCAAAATGGCGCCGGTCAGCAGCACATTCGGGATCCGGGTTCCGGGCGAGAGGGTCGTCATCCCCCAAAATGACCGCTTGGGGGTCCGGTATTTCCGGTTGGCCATTTCATGATAACGGCGCGAGATTGCGATGGACTTATCAACATGGAGATAATCGATATTCTCCCGCAGAAAGGGCAGGAATCCCTCCAGGGAATCGATGATGTTTGTTGCCGCTTCCTTCAGTTCCTGATCATTGAGTCTCAGCGGCGAATCGGCCAGAAAAACCGTGGCTGTGATCGCTCTGTGGCCTTCGGGCGCACGCTCCGTTTCCCCCGGAAGGCTTGTTTCGAGAAAGACGAGGTCCCGATCCGTCATGGCGTCGTCTCCATCCCGGACCACAACGGCATACGCCGCCATTTTTTCAGGGAGTCCCTCTGCGCGTACGCCCATATGAAGGTAAAAGGGATACCCCGTGGGCCGGATGGAATCCAAACAACGGAACCTTCGGAGAAACTTCTTTCGCGCCGGAAACAGCAGATCCCGTTTCTCCCACAGTGCGCTGACGATAAGCTTCCTGCCGCGCAGGGTTGAGGACGACCCTGCCATTTCCAGATCGACAATGACCTCCTGCTTTGTCTCCATACGGATGACAGAACACCCCTCGCAGATGACGCCACCGTGGTCCGTAAAAGCACGACGCAGCCGAGACATCCATGCGTTCACCCCCCCATGGGGATAGAAAAGGCCCCGCGAGGGGAGGGAAAGGAGATAAGCCGCGGAGAGAGGAAGCTGATCGTCATCCATGGTCAGGTGGGAGAGAAACTTCAGCTGGGCTTGAATGATTCTTCGGAAGGCCATAGCTTTGCCACCTGCCGGGAGAACCAGGGACGAATGCGCTGCGAGTTCTGCGGGGAAACGGGCCAGACGGCGCAGGAACATTTTACCATCCAGGGGGCCGCCGGCCGCGTCCTCCAGTAGCCGACGCTCAATCAGGCGACCGGCTTTCGCGACGGCCCGATAGAAACGGTTGATCTCCCGCTTCTGCTCGGGAAATTCACGGATCAGGTCACCGATTAGCTGCTCCTGATTCGGGAACATGTCGATCCGGTGGCCGGGAAGGATCATCTGAAACGCCGGATTCATCGGAGACGGGTCGGGTTCGTCGGCTATAGGCGATGAAGGGTTGCGGAAAAAACTGGAAGCCAGTTGCTGATCCGCAAGCCCCGAAAGGGGGCGCGGATCAAACGGAAAAAGGTATCCCCCTTCCTGATGCGTCATCTCGGGATCCCCTTCCATGATGAGAACCGTCTCCCGCCCCTGTCGGATGGATGTCACGGCGGCTATCAGGGAACTCAAATCCCGGCCTATGATGAGTGTATCGTACATACCTGGACCGATAAGGGTTGTGAATCACTAAATAAACGTCGGCCGACCCATAAAAAATTAATAAAAGGTCAGAGGCGGATTGTGCAGCGCCTTTTCCGTTGCCGCGCAGCTATTCCGGATAAGGACCCGGCGGCCCGCGATCTCGATTCTCTCCTCCGCGTAGTACTGTACGGCCTGGGGATAAATTCGGTGTTCTTCCTTCAAGATCCGTTCGGCAAGGCTCTCCGCGGTATCCTCATCGAAAACCGGAACCACGGCCTGGATGATAATCGGACCCGAATCGACCCCTTCGTCCGCAAAATGAACGGTGCACCCTGAAAATCGGACACCGTAATCCAAGGCCTTCTGCTGAACATGGGTTCCCGGGAAGGAGGGGAGAAGCGCCGGATGGATGTTCATGATCCTGAGCGGAAAGGCCCGAAAAAATTCCGGAGAGAGAATCCGCATGAACCCGGCCATGATGACAAGTGTTACCCCACAGTCGTTCAGGATCTCGATCATGCGTCGGTCAAAAAGCTCCCGGGAGGCGAACGCGCGATGGTCGACCACGCGCGCAGGGATGCTGTGTTTTCGGCATCGTTCCAGCGCATAGGCGTCGGCGTTGTTGCAGAGGACAACGCGGATTTCCGCATCCAGCCATCCGGCCTCGATATGATCGATCAGAGACTGAAGATTGGAACCGCTTCCCGAAGCGAGAACACCGAGCGGAATTTTTTTCGTCATGACCGTTGCCCGTCCGCACTGCAACTGTTGCTCCCGCTTTCAACCACAACCACGTCGCTATATGAAGGAGACCGTCTGCTGATCATTTTCCCTCTTTTCAATCGTCCCGAGGGCATACGCCTTCTCGCCCAACTTCTCCAACCGTTCCATGACCTCCTCCTGGTCCTTTTCCGCCACGATGATGATCATGCCGATCCCCATGTTGAACACCCGGAGCATCTCGTATTCATCTACGTTTCCCACCTTTCGGATCAGATTGAAGATGGGCAAAATGTCCCAACTTCCCCTACGGATGACGGCCCTGCACGGACCGGGTACAATCCGGGGAATGTTGTCGATAAAGCCGCCACCGGTGATATGTACGATTCCGCGGATGTTGAAGTTCTTGATGAGATTCAGGATCGATTTGACGTAAATCCGCGTGGGTTTGAGAAGTTCGAGACCCAGAACCTCATCGAACCCGTCCACTTTATCTTCAGGATGGAGTTGACCCTGCTCCAAAAGAACCCGCCGGGCCAGCGAAAAACCGTTGCTGTGAAGACCGGAAGAGGCGATCCCGACGATCCGGTCGCCGACGCGGATTTCCGAGCCGTCGATCAGTTTGTCCGCTTCGACCACGCCAACACAGAACCCGGCAAGGTCATACTCCCCATCCGGGTAAAATCCCGGCATCTCGGCCGTTTCCCCACCGATCAGCGCGCAGCCGGCCTCCTGACACCCTCGGGCGATCCCCTCGACAATCCGGACGCCTGTCTCGACGCAGAGTTTTCCGGTCGCGATATAATCGAGAAAAAAGAGAGGTTCCGCACCCTGGACGACGACGTCGTTGACAGACATCGCCACAAGGTCGATCCCGACCGTGTCGTGTTTGTCCATCATCTGTGCAATCTTGAGTTTGGTGCCCACGCCATCGGTCGAAGAGACAAGGACGGGATGCTTGTTTTTGCTGATGTCCAGATGGAAGAGACCGCCGAACCCGCCGATGCCGCTCATCATCTCCCTGCGCGAGGTGGCCTTGATCAGAGGTTTGATCTTCTCGACAAAGGAGTTCGCCCGGTCGATATCGACTCCCGAGTCTCTGTATGTGATCTTTTCCTGCATGTGAACTCCCAAAATGGGTTTCGCCGCGCCCAGGTCGGATAAAAACCAAACCCTTGAACGGTGATGGAATATAACGATCGAATTTCTGAAGCGCTGCCGATCCCTGCAAAGAAACGCCTTCCTACTAACGTAAATTCCGTTGGAAGTCAATTCTTTAAAAAAAAAAAAAAAGGATATCTGTTAACAAAGATTTCATCTTTGTGCATGATATCATTATAAGATTCCTCTCGATACCCGAATAGGACGCAGCATGGAATCCCTGGATAAAATCGTGGAAAGAATGGAGTCACCGCTGGCCTTTGCATCGGGTGACTCCTATAACCGCATCTCCCTGATCAAGAATCTGGGGATGGTCATGACCTCACTCTTGCGGCAGATGGAGGAGAGAATCCGGCCTGATGGAGACCGATCGCCGCAGCAGAATGAACTCGACAGGCTTTTGGCCATGCTGCTGGAGCTTTTCGACGGATACGACACCCTGACGCCGGAAAGAAAAAAGGATAGGCTCGCCCGTGCGAATGGTCATCTATCCGAACTGAAAACCATCTTGCATGACGCACCCACAACAGCGGGGAATGGCGGACAAACGAAAGGGCCGATTGCGGAGGAGAATGCACCGGATCTCCTTTCCCGATCGATCCAGTTCATCCAGGGGGTCGGTCCCCGGATCAGGATTTGCTCTTTTTTCTTCCTCGGCGGTATGAGGATCGCCGCACGATTTCCCGGATTGCGGAAACGGTTCCCGGAATACGGCAGACCATCGTGGGCAGGGTCATCAGGGCGGATTCCCGTTTTTACGGTCGGAGAAGGATCTTCGAGGCGATGGTGGACGACGGCTCCGGTGTCCTGAAGGCCAAGTGGTTCAAAGGACGCGAGGCCTTCCTGAGGGGCGCTTTCAAACCGGAGGCGCGCGTCATTCTGACCGGGGAAGTTACCGGATTCCCCTTCGAGAAGGAGATCATCCATCCCGATTTCGAGATCCTCAATGACCAGGAGGACCAGCTCCTCCATTTCAAAAGGATCGTTCCCGTCTATTCCGAAACGGAAGGGTTGCCTCAGAAAACCATCCGCCGGATACTCTGGAAGGTGGTACGCGATTTTTCCCATCTCGTGCAGAGCCCCATCCCCGGGGAGGTCTGCCGGAAACGCAATCTCATCGATATCCGGGAGGCGGTCCGTCAGGTTCATTTTCCCGGGAATGATCAGCAGATGGACCACTATCAGGAGATGCGTTCGGCCGCCCATCGGCGCCTGATCTACGATGAGTTTTTCTTTTTCCAACTCGGGATGGCGCTGAGAAAACGGGGAGGGATCCTCGAGCAGGGGATCTCTTTTTTGACGGATGGTGAAATGGTGCGAAAATTCTACCGTCTGCTTCCCTTTACGCTGACTGCCGCGCAACAGCGTGTCATTACCGAAATCGAGCTGGACATGGCCTCTCCCCGGAGCATGAACCGCCTCCTGCAGGGGGATGTCGGTTCCGGGAAAACGGCCGTTTCAATGGCGGCCCTGATCACCGCCTGTGAAAACGGGCATCAGGCCGCAATCATGGCGCCGACCGAAATCCTGGCGGAACAGCATTATCGGAATTTGAGGGTCTGGGCGGAGAAGCTGGGGCTCCGAACCGCTCTTCTGACCGGGGGGCTCAAAACGGTGGAACGCAGAGAACTTCAGGGCCGCATCCAAAACGGCGAAATCGATCTGGTCATTGGAACCCATGCCCTGATCCAGGAAGGCGTTCTCTTTCGCGATCTGGGACTGATCGTGATCGATGAACAGCACCGCTTCGGCGTTGTTCAGCGGGCGACGCTCCGGAAAAAGGGACAGATCCCGGACGTCCTCATCATGACCGCCACCCCGATGCCGCGAACCCTGGCCATGACGGTCTACGGAGATTTGGACATCTCCGTGATCGATGAGATGCCCCCCGGGAAAATACCCGTCCGGACGAAGGTGTTTTCCGAGTCCCAGCGCACCCGCGTCTACGAGATTATCCGCCGGGAGGCGAAAAAAGGGAATCAGATCTTCATTGTCTATCCGCTTGTCGAAGCATCCGAAAACCTGGACCTCAAGGATGCGACGCGGATGGCGGAACATCTCCGGAAGGAGATCTTTCCGGACTGCCGTGTCGGTCTCGTCCACGGCCGGATGAAGGGAAAAGAAAAGGAACGGATCATGAACGACTTCAGCAATAAAATGATCGACATTCTCGTCTCAACCACGGTCATCGAGGTCGGTATCGACATCCCCGAGGCGTCGCTTATGGTGATCGAACATGCGGAACGTTTCGGCCTTTCGCAACTCCACCAGTTGCGGGGGAGGGTAGGGCGGAGCGACATCCCCTCCTTCTGCATCCTGTTGACCCAAAAGAGGGGTTCGGATGATGCCCGCAAGAGACTCCGGATCATGGAACAGACCCACGATGGCTTCCGGATCGCCGAAGAGGATCTGGCCATCCGTGGTCCCGGAGAATTCATGGGGACCCGGCAATCGGGTCTGCCCGACTTCCGGATCGCCAGCGTCGTCCGCGACGGCCGCATCCTGGGAGAGGCCAGGGCGGATGCCTTCGCCCTTGTGGAGGATGATCCGAACCTGGAAAGCCCGGACCATCTCGCACTCCGGGAGGTGTTGCTCCGCCGCTGGAGAGGCAGGCTGGAGATGGCCAAGAGAATGAATTCTTTTGACAAAAGGGGATAAATTGATATAGAAACTTGCTCGTTTTCAAACTCTGTCGCGATGGCGATTGAACGGATCACCGGGAACAAGACCATGAAAAAAGTGATATCCATAGGACTTATCGGATTTGGAACCATCGGCACGGGTGTCATTAAACTTCTGCGGAAGAATGGTGAACTCATCGCCGGTCGTCTCGGTGCGGAGATCCGACTGCAGAGAATTGCGGATATCGATATCCGTAAATCCCGGGGGATTCCGGTGGATGATTCGCTCCTAACGACCAACGCCGCTGATATCCTCAATGATCCGGAGATTGACATTGTCGTCGAGCTGATGGGCGGCTACGAACCGGCCCGAACCTTTATCCTGACCGCCATGGGCCAGGGGAAACACGTTGTTACGGCGAACAAGGCCCTGCTGGCAACGCATGGAGACGAGATTTTCCGGAGCGCAGCACAACACGGGGTCAATATCGGTTTTGAGGCCAGCGTCGGCGGGACGATACCGGTGATCAAGACGATCAAGGAAAGTCTCATCGCCAACCGGATCCAGTCCATCTCCGCGATCGTAAACGGAACATCCAATTTCATTCTGAGCAAGATGACAGATGAAGGCGGATCCTTTGAGACGGTTCTGAAGGAGGCACAGAACTTGGGATTTGCCGAGTCCGATCCCGTTTATGACGTCGAGGGGATCGACGCCGCCCACAAACTGGCGATCCTCCTCTCCCTCTGCTACGGGAAAAAGGTTCATCTGGATGATCTGTACCGAGAGGGGATCTCACGAATCGGTGAACAGGACATCGCGTTTGCCCGGGAACTCGGTTACCGTGTCAAGCTGCTGGCCATAGCGATCCGCAGAGAGACAGAGATCGAGGCAAGGCTTCACCCGACGATGATTCCCTTCGATCACCTCCTCGCCAATGTCAACGGCAATTTCAACGCCTTTCACATTGTCGGCGACGCATCCGACTCGGTATTTCTCTATGGTCAGGGCGCAGGCATGATGCCGACGGCCAGTGCCGTGGTCAGCGACATCGTCGATATCGCCCGCGATATACGAAAAGGGATCGCCGGTCGCGTCCCCCCGCGGGTTCTTGACGAAGAAACCATTGAAAAGATTCAACTGATGCCTTTTGACCAGATCCGGACGAACTACTATTTCCGTTTCACCGTCGCCGATCTCCCCGGCGTACTTTCAAGGATCTCCAGCATCCTGGGCGCCAACGATATCAGCATCGCTACCGTCATCCAGAAGGGGCGAATGCAGATGCAGGGGGGGGGGGTTCCAATCGTGATGACCACCTATAAGGCCAGGGAAAGGGATGTCCGCAAGGCCCTGGAGGATATCGACCGGCTCGATATCGTGATGGGGAAAACGATACTGATACGAATCGAGGACGACAATTTCTGATGAAATACGTTATCCTGCTGGGCGACGGAATGGCGGACGAACCGCTTGCCGACTTGGGAGACAAGACCCCCCTGCAATATGCCCGCACCCCCCATATGGACCGGATGGCCTCGAAGGGAACCCTGGGACTGATCGATACGATCGCTCCCGGCCTTTCGCCGGGAAGCGATGTCGCAAATCTCGCCGTCCTCGGTTACGACCCCAGGTTCTGCTATACAGGCAGGGGACCGCTCGAGGCGGCCAACATGGGGATCACCCTCGCGCCGGAGGATATCGCTTTCCGCTGCAATCTCGTGACGCTCAGCGAGGACGCGGATCCGGTCATGGAGGATTTTACGGCCGGTCACATCTCTTCCGTCGAAGCCAGGCAAATGGTTGTCGACCTCGGCAAGGAGATCGGGTCGGAGACGTTCATTTTTTATCCGGGTGTCAGCTACCGGCATCTGCTGGTCTGGAAGGGGGGAGAGGTCGGCATTGCGGCAACACCGCCGCATGATATTACCGGGAAGAACACCGGGCCCTATCTTCCACAGGGAGAGGGCGCCGATGCGATCAGACGCCTGATGCAGCTCTCCCGTGATTTTCTCGTGACCCATCCGGTGAACCGGGACAGGCGGGACCGGGGATTGAAGCCCGCGACGGCCATCTGGCTCTGGGGGCAGGGGAGGGCGCCGCGGTTGCAGAAGATTACGGAGCGATTTCACATTCGCGGTGGTATGATCTCCGCGGTGGATCTGCTGAACGGCATCGGGGTTTATGCCGGTCTGGAGGTCTTATCGGTCAAAGGCGCCACAGGATACACGGATACCAATTATGTCGGCAAAGCGGAAAAAGCCCTTTCGGCGCTTCGTGAGCTTGATCTGGTCTTCATTCATGTCGAGGCCCCCGATGAGATGGGCCATGAAGGCAACCTGCAGGGAAAAATCAAGGCCATCGAGGATTTCGACGAAAAAGTCGTCGGAACGGTTCTGCGCGGGATCCCCCGGTTCGGAGACTTTCGTGTGGCTGTTTTGAGCGACCATCCGACTCCGATCCACCTGAGAACGCATACCGCCGACCCAAGTCCGATTGCCACCCTCTTTTCCATAGACGGAGAAAATCAGGCCCGAGGAGTCGCTTTCGGGGAGAACGAGGCAAAAAAATCGGGCAATATGATTTCTCCCGGACATCGCTTCATGGAGAATTTTATCGGCAACGGGAGGCGATTATTTGAACAGAACGCCCGTTAAGATCCGTGCCATCTATGCCGATACCGATGCCATGGGCATCGT
>JAPLJX010000149.1 GCA_026388375.1 Deltaproteobacteria bacterium | reverse complement strand
TTTTCTGCAGGGCGCCGACATTCCGAAATTGATGCTCGATCCGGAGCAGATCCGCCGGGTCATGGTCAATCTGCTCGACAATGCCGTGGCGGCTCTCGGCGGAGCAAACGGCCGAATCGAGATCCGGACCCTCTCCGACAGGAAAGGGAGGACGGCGAAGGTGGAGGTGGCCGACAACGGTTGTGGCATCCCGCCCGGTTATCAGATAAAGATGTTCGAGCCCTATTTCTCCACAAAACGGTCGGGGACGGGTCTGGGGGTGGCGATCGTCAATTCCATCATTGCCGATCATCACGGCCGCGTCGGTGTTTCGGATAACCACCCCAGGGGGACCGTGGTGACCTTCGAGTTGCCTGTTCCCGACAAGTCCTAGGGACGATTGTGGAGCACGGTCTCTGTTGCCGAGGGAGAATACGAAGGTAAGGACACCATGAACAAGACCATTCTGATTGTGGACGATGAAGAAAGCATCTGTCAGACCCTCGGGGGAATTCTGACCGACGAGGGGTACGGGGTGGTTACGGCCGGCAGCGGCGAGGAGGCCCTGAGGATTCTGGAAGAAGAACCTCCCAATCTGGTCGTCCTGGACATCTGGCTTCCCGGCATGGATGGAATCGAGGTCCTCAAGACGATCAAAGCCGCACATCCCCAGCTCCAGGTCGTCATGATGTCGGGTCACGGCACCATCGAAACCGCGGTGAAGGCAACCAAACTTGGGGCCTTCGATTTCATCGAGAAGCCTCTCTCACTCGAGAAGGTGATCCTGGTGGTCAACCATGCCATGAACCTCGTCCGTCTGGAAGAGGAAAATCTGCTCCTCCGGCAGAAGGTCAGTCACGAATATGAACTGACGGGGAACAGCAGTCCGATCCAGGACCTCAAAGAGATGATCGGCATTGTTGCGCCGACCAACGCCTGGATTCTGATCATGGGAGAAAACGGAACGGGAAAGGAACTCGTGTCCCGTTCCGTTCACCGCCAGAGCCGGCGGGCGCAAAAACCCTTCATCGAGGTGAACTGTGCGGCGATTCCGGAAGATTTGATCGAGAGCGAGCTGTTCGGCCATGAAAAGGGAGCCTTTACCGGGGCGACCGCCATGAAAAGGGGGAAGTTCGACCTGGCCAACGAGGGGACGATCTTTCTTGACGAAGTGGCCGACATGAGTCTCAAGGCGCAGGCCAAAGTGCTTCGGATCCTCCAGGAGAAGACGTTCGAACGCGTCGGGGGGAACCGGCTGATTCCAACCGATGTCCGGGTGCTGGCGGCGACCAACAAGGATCTCGAAAAGGAGATGGAAGAGGGACGGTTTCGCCAGGATCTCTACTATCGGCTGAACGTCATCCCGCTCCGGATTCCACCGCTGCGCGACCGGAAGGAGGATGTCCCGCTCCTGGTTAATCGGTTTCTCAAGGATTTTGCGTTGAAAGAGGGGGATGCGGAAAAAAGGGTTACCGACGATGTGATCGCCTCCCTGATGAGGCACAACTGGCCGGGAAATGTGCGGGAATTGAAGAACATCATTGAGCGGCTCGTGATCATGACTCCGACGGGGGTGATCTCGAAGTGCGATATCTCGCCTCTTTTCGAGGAAGCAGGGAAGGAAGTTCTTCCCCCTGACCCGCAGATTTCTTCCGATTCCTTCCGCACCGCGAAGCAGGATTTCGAGCGCCAGTACATCATCCGCAAACTTCGGGAGTTTGACGGCAACATCTCCCGGACTGCCGAGGCGATCGGCCTGGAGCGGAGCAACCTTCACAAGAAGATCCGGAGCTACGGTCTGGAGGTCAAAAACGACTCCGGTGAGGGTGCGGGTCGTTGAGGGTCTGGCGCCGGAGATCGGAAACGGAGAAGCGATTGAAGGGAAGGAAGATGAGCCCCAGAAGGATCACGATCCCGATGGAGAGGGCGTGATAGATAATCGCGAAAGTCAGGGCATCCGTCTTCGGAATCCCGAAAAGGCCGAGACCGAGAATACAGAAGTAGTGCCAGTTTCCGATAAAGCCGGGCGCCGTGGGGATGGCGATCCCGATGATCAGAATGATCATCAGAACGAAGGCCGCCGCAACCGGCAGG
>JAPLJX010000217.1 GCA_026388375.1 Deltaproteobacteria bacterium | reverse complement strand
TAAACCGGAGGAAAATGATGCAACCCGATCCGGGAAAAAATCAGATCCTTTATTTCGATAACGCCGCTACCTCCTGGCCCAAGCCGGCGGGGATGATGGGAGCGATGGGCTATTACAACGAGATGATCGGCGGCAGTCCCGGCCGCTCCGGGCACCAGCGCTCCCTCGATGCGGGACGGATCATCCTGGAAACCCGGGAAGTCCTGGCGGAGCTTTTCGGAAGCGGCAATTCCCTCCGAATTGCCTTCACCAAAAATGCCACGGAGGCGCTGAATATCGCCCTGCTGGGTATCCTCCATTCGGGCGATCATGTCATTACTTCCAGTATGGAACACAATTCCGTCATGCGTCCATTACGCTTTTTAGAGACCCGGGGGGTGAACCTGTCGGTAGTTTCCTGCTCCGGCGACGGCAGGCTGAACCCCAAGGATGTCCACGCAGCGATTCGGCCGCAGACCCGCCTGCTGGTCGTTACCCACGCCTCGAATGTGACGGGAACCATCCAGCCCATTGCCGAGTTGGGACAAATCGTTCGGGACCATGGATTTCTGTTCTGTGTGGACGCCGCCCAGACGGCCGGGGCATTGCCCATCCATGTTGACGAAATGGCGATCGACCTTCTGGCTTTTTCAGGCCACAAGTCCCTCTTCGGACCTCAGGGAACAGGGGGGCTTTATATCCGGGAGGAGATAGAAAAGCATCTCCGGCCTTTGATGATGGGCGGCACGGGGAGCCGCTCAGAGTTTGAAGCGCAACCGGATTTCATGCCCGACAAATACGAGTCGGGTACCCCCAACACCATCGGGCTCGCCGGCCTTGGCGCCGGGGTTCGTTTTGTCCTCGCGGAAGGGGTGGAAGCCATCCGCTGCAAAGAGGAAGGGTTGACCGAGAGATTCCTGAAGGGGCTTGCTTCCCTGAAAGGCATTACCGTTTATGGGCCTCCCGACGCCGCGAGCCGGACGGCCGTAGTCTCTTTTAACATCGCCGGTGTTTCTCCTTCCGAGGCGTCTCTTGAACTCGATGAACGCTTCGGTATCCTCTGCCGGCCCGGACTGCATTGCGCACCCGCCGCGCACCGGACGATCGGGACCTTCTCCCGGGGAACGATCCGTTTCGGATTCGGTTACTTCAACAATGACGAGGAAATATCCTTTGGGCTCTGGTTGTCGCCGGCCTTCTCCATCGCCTCGACGATCAGATTTCTCTCCAGCTCCTCGATCGATCCGCGGAGAAACCCCTCCTCCGCCTTTCGGCCTGCCGTGGTCTCCTCCACACTTTCGCGGAAGGGGAGGTCCTCAACAGAGATCACCGCCTCCCGGGCGATGACGACAGCCCGCTCGATGATGTTCTCGAGCTCGCGGACGTTCCCGGGGTAGTCGTACTTGAGGAGGACGTCCTGCGCCTCGCTGCTGAGCCCCGCGATCTCCTTCCCGTTCTCCTCCGCGTACTTCTTCAGGAAATGGTCGATCAGAATCGGGATGTCCTCCTTCCGTTCCCGAAGCGGCGGGATCGACATCAGAACGACGTTCAGGCGGTAGAAAAGGTCCTCCCGGAAGGCCCCCTCCTTCACCCGTTGTTCCAGGTCCCGATTGGTCGCGCTGATCACCCGGACATCGGTGCGTAGCGTCTGATTCCCGCCGAGGCGCTGGAATTCGTGCTCCTGAAGGAAACGGAGGAGTTTGACCTGGACCTGCGGCGAGAGCTCGCCGATCTCGTCGAGGAAGAGCGTCCCCCCGTCCGCCTCCTCGAACCGGCCGATTCGCCTCGCCGTCGCCCCGGTAAAGGCCCCCTTCTCGTGGCCGAAGAGCTCGCTCTCCAATAAATTTTCGTGCAGGGCGCCGCAGTTGACCGCGATGATCCGCCTCGCCGCCCGCGGGCTCAACTGGTGGATCAGCCGGGCAAGGAGTTCCTTCCCGGTCCCGCTCTCCCCCTGCAACAGGACCGTGGCGCGGCTCGCGGCCACCCGACCGGCCATGTTGATCAGCGCGCTCATCTTCTCGCCCCGGTAGATGATCCGGTCCGTCGTCACCCCTTTTTCCCCCAGTTGCTCGCGGAGGATCTCGTTCTCCTTGAGCAGCGTTCGCCGTTCCGAGACGCGGTCCACGAGGAGAAGGAGCTCTTCAAACTCAATCGGTTTGGTGATGTAATCCAGGGCGCCGGCCTTCATCGCATCCACGGCCGTTTCGATCGTCCCGTAGGCCGTGATGATGACGACGTCGATCTCGGGATTGATCCCTTTCACCGCCTGGAGGACCTGCATCCCGTCCATCCCGGGCATTTTGTAGTCGAGGAGAAGCAGGTCGTAGTGGCCCTCCCGGACACGCTGCACCGCCTGCTCACCGTTTTCGGCCTCACCGACGGTGTGCCCCTCCTTCCGGAGGAAGTCCCGCAACATCTCCCGCTGCGACCGGCCGTCTTCCACCACCAGGATGCTGAGCTTCTTCATGAGGTTATTGCCCCCTTGTCTTCGTGTCTCTCCGAGGGAAGCAGGATCTCGAACGTCGTCCCCTCCCCCTTCCGGCTCAGGACGCGGATCTCACCCCCGTGACCGCGGATGATCTCGTGAGCCAGCGGCAAACCGAGCCCCAGTCCTTTCTCCTTTGTCGTGTATTCGGGGTTGAAGATCCGGTCCGCCTCTTCGGTCGAGATACCACAGCCCGTGTCGGCGACCCGGATGCTCACCCGCCCCTTCTCCGCATACCGGATGGAAAGGGTGACAACTCCCTCACCGCTGATCGACTCCATCGCGTTCTTGACGAAATTGAGCAGGGCCTGCTGGAGCTTGTCCATGTCCATCGGAATGACAACCGGCTCCCTCCCCCAGTCCGTCCGGAGGCTGATGCCCTTCGCGGCGGCCTCCTCGGAAATCAGATTCACGATCTTCTGGAGGACCTCCTGAACCGGACAGTCGCGGAGCGCGAGGCGTCGGCTCTTCGAAAAGGTCAGGAACTCCTCGATGATCCCGTTGAGCCTCCGGATCTCGTCGCGGATAACCCCGGCCAGGGTGCCGAATTCCTTCTTCTTTTCCTCATCTGCGGGCATATATTCCCGCTTCAGCCGCTGGCTTGCCATGCTGATCGCATTCAGCGGATTGCGGATCTCGTGGGCAACGCCGGCGGCAAGCTGCCCGAGAGAGGAGAGCCGTTCCGCCTTTTCCAATTGACGGGTCATCTCCACAATTCCCGCGAGGTGACGATTCTGGTCGTGGTAGAGGAGCCACATGGACAGCAGCGCGATCAGGACGACGAACGTGAGAAATATAAACATGTTTCGCCGGTTCTCGTCGAGAATCTGATCTGTGTTCCCCCGGTCCAGGCCGAGGCGAATCGTCCCGGCGATCTCGCCGCCTAGGCGAAGCGGGGCGACAATTTCAAAAAGGCTCTTGCCTCCGACCTTCACCTTACGGCTCTCGAATGGGATAATCCCGGAGAGGATCTTCGCAACCAGCGGATTGTCTGTTTTCAACTCCTCCGGCAAGTTTCCGGCATTGCCGAGGGGCATCCCCTTCTTGTCCCGGACGGTGAGATAAACGAGGCCCTGCCCCTCTCCCAGCTTTTCCATCGCCTTTTCGACCGAAACCCGCATCCCCCAGTAGCGCAAACTCTCTTTGTCCAATGCGATGATGATCGTCCCGCTTTCATCTTTGCGGCCGAGGGCGATAAAACCGATCTTCTTCAGACGGTTCAACTGGTTGAGGCGGCTGATCAGATCGGTGGTCCCCTTCGGATAAACCCTCACCTTCGCGGGCGCCTTCCCGTCAAAGAGATCATCCGAAAGCGTCCGGCTCTGGAAGAGCACATCCCCCCATGCATTGAGGACGGCCACGAGCCAGAGGTTCTTTTCCTCTGCATACCGGCGGATATAGGTCCCGCTCAGATGCTCTGTCTTCCATTGGTTGTCGATCTCGCGCCCCATCGCGACGATGGCTTCGGTGAGCAGCTTCTGGGGGGAGAAGACCAACTCGCTCAGCGGGGCGGAAACGCCTCCTTCCGTCCTCTGCGAAGCGATGATCATGGTTTTCAGGTTC
The DNA here is from genome assembly GCA_026388375.1 of Deltaproteobacteria bacterium. Taxonomy (GTDB): domain Bacteria; phylum Desulfobacterota; class Syntrophia; order Syntrophales; family UBA5619; genus UBA5619. The sequence continues at coordinate 5,802 of JAPLJX010000217.1, read as the reverse complement.
TCTTCGGTGAGCCGCTCGACCACCCCGATGATCCGTTTCCCCTGGTCTTCCATGAAACCGATGAGGGTCCGTTCGCTCCGTTGGAGGTCCATGATCCCCATCGTCAGGATCAGGGCGATAAATACCGCGCAGACGAGACCGACGGCCAGCGGTTGGAGAAAGGGGCGATTGAAACGGAGGGAGCGCTGCTGCCAGACGATCTTTCCTTCAGGGCTCATAATGCCTTTCCATCATCGAAACAGGGCGACTTCGTTTGTTAAGGCGATCGGCGAATTGGTCGACCGGCCGGGCTGGCGTCCTAAAGTCCGCATCAGAAATCCACGGGTGCCATCATAGGCCATTCCCCCGAAAAGTCAACGAATTCTTGCATCACACTCCCGGAAAGGGTGGAGGGAAGAGGCCCCGAAACAGAACCGCCGTGAATGTTTTCGACATTTTTGTCGATTTCCGGTCACAACCGGTTTCTGCGTGCAAATGTTTATTTTCAATCGATTTCTATGGTCTCTCGCCCGGAGATAGTGACGTTTCTTGCCGCACGTTCCATACCGCCGAAGATGCCATCAAAACAAAATTCACGGAAATATTATCTTATTTCAATGTATTGTAGATTTCCGGGACTACTGGCACAGGAGATGCATTATCCTACAACCGAAAGCATATGTTGACTGAACGCGGGCACGATCAGCCGACAGTAAAACGACCAAAGGAAAACCGACGGGTTTTCCAAATCCTGAATGCGGGGAGGTTCTCGGAACCTCCCCGTTTTTCTGCATCAATCATGCCGGACATCGCAGCATGTCCATCACCGGGAAAGTTTCCTCCCCTTGCCCGCCACCCCTCATCCACCGCGGGGCAAGTGGTTCAGCAGAAATGACGTTTCCGGCAATCACGCCTCATGATTTCCGCTGCTTTTCGGCATTAGCCTCCCGGATTTGCCGCCACTGTTCGATCCGCTCCCCAATGATCTTCTCATACCCCCGATCGGTCGGCCGGTAGAACCGGCCCCCTTTCCCCCGGAGCTCATCCGGCAGGTATTCCTGCGGGATATAGGCGTCGGTAAAATCGTGGGCGTAGAGGTACCCCTTGCCGTAGTCCAGCTCTTTCATCAATCGGGTCGGGGCGTTCCGGATGTGGAGCGGAACGGGGAGGGTCCCCGTCTTCTCGATCGTCGCCCGGACCTGGCCGTAACCGGCGTAGAGGGCGTTGCTTTTCGAGGCGGTTGCGAGGTAGACCGTCGCCTGCGCGAGGGCCAGCTCCCCCTCGGGGGAGCCGAGGAAGTGATAGGCCTGCATGGCGTCGATGGCCACGGTCAGGGCGCGCGGGTCGGCATTCCCGACATCCTCGGAGGCAAAGCGGATCAGCCGCCGGGCGATATACAGGGGATCCTCTCCCGCCATCAGCATCCGGCCGAGCCAGTAGAGGGCCGCGTCGGGATCGCTCCCCCGGAGGCTCTTGTGGAGGGCGGAGATGATGTTGTAATGCTCCTCCCCGCTCTTGTCGTATTGGAGGGCTTTTTTCTGGATCGCCTCTTCGACAAAGGCGCGGGTTACCCGACGGCCGCCCTCCCCTGCCTTGTCCGCAAGCGAGACCGCCGCTTCAAGGCTGTTCAGGGCGGCGCGGGCATCCCCATCCGCCGACCAGACGATGTGGGTCAGCGCCTCCGGCTCGATATCGAGGCCGAGGGCGCCGAACCCCCGTTCACGGTCCAAAAGCGCGTTCCGGACGATCCGGGCAAGGTCCTCCTCGGTGAAAGGCTTGAGGGTGAGGACGCGCATCCGGGAGAGGAGCGGCGAAATAACCTCGAAAGAGGGATTTTCCGTCGTGGCCCCGATCAGCGTGATCAGGCCGCTCTCGACATGCGGGAGGAAGGCGTCCTGCTGCGACTTGTTGAAGCGGTGAATCTCGTCCACGAAGAGGATCGTCCCGCGCCGGTGGAGACGCCACAGCTCGGCGGCCTCATCAACGACGGCGCGGATCTCCTTCACGCCGGAGAGAACCGCAGAGAAGCCGATGAAGCGGGATTTGGTCTCGCCGGCCAGGATCCGGGCGAGCGTCGTCTTCCCGGATCCGGGAGGCCCCCAGAAGATGACCGAGAAAAGGCGGTCTTCCGCAACGGCCCGCCGCAGGAGGCTGTCCGCGCCCAGCAGGTGGCCCTGGCCGACGTACTCGTCGAGACTCCGAGGCCGCATCCGGTCCGCCAGCGGCCTGTTGTCATTCTTCCGATCCTGTTGATCAAAAAGATCCACGTTTCAATCCCTGGAATGATCGCTACCGATATTCAACCTTTTTTCAACGGTCTCACGCTGTTTTTTCTGACGCTGCTTGGCCGACTCGACGATGTCGAGAAGGGTCGTCATCCGGTCTTTCGGGACCTCGCTGCAGAAGCGATCCCAGACCTCCGGCGTCAAAGTCTCGCGCAGGTATTCCTCGACCGGGAATCCGGTATTCCAGCAGCGAACAACCTGACGGCAGGGAAGATCCCCCGCCTCCCGTTCGCAGTAGGAAAACGGAACCTCCCCACCGAGTCGCGGACAACGAATGATCCGCTCCCTGTACAATTTCATCTTTTCGCCTGCCGAGCCTTTTTCCATTCCCGCAACGCTTTGACTTTGATCATTCCGAATCTCCTCCGGGGACCTCTTCACCCGCCGAAAACCCGCTTTCCGACACGATAACGACCCTGAATCGGAAAGTCAATCGGGTCTATCGTCGTGGTCAGCCGTTTGGATACCATTCTTCGGACGCCTCTTCCTTCTCCATCTCTTTCATACGCCGTTCCGCCTGCCGCTTTTTCCGTGCGTACCCGTAAACGAAGATGAGTGCGGCAATGAACCAGAGCGTCGAAACACTCGTGATGATCGGGATCCAGGAGACGCGGAGCTTCAAATAGACCAGCCACCGCTCCTCCAGATCGGCGATGCTCATCCCTGCCCCCCGCCGGAGCGCCCTCTCCAGATCCCCGTAACGGGTGTAGTCCCGAATCAACCGCTGGAAGGCCTCCCGCCCCACCTTGTTGATCAAAAAGGAGATGAACATGAAGCTTTCCGCATAGGCCAGCTCGGCCGGTCCCTCCTCCGCGGGAAACGACAGGGTGAGGACCCGCAACGGGATCAGCCGGTCCATGAGGGAGGCGCTCGTCAGGACGGAGATCCGGGAAAAGGTCCACTCTCGCGCCTCGTAGATCGCAAGCCCCTCGTTCAGCCATACCGGAACCGTCACCCCCGCGAGGGCTCGCCCCAGCGCGATGTGGCTGAACTCGTGGGCAAAGACGTCGACGAGATCGATCCGGCTCCCCTTGACCGCCCGCGGCGAACGCAGGACGATGACGTTCTCCGCGGGATAGGCAACCCCAATGGCCCAGATGGGAATCCTGGTCCCACCCGGCTGGGCCTCCCGGAAGGCTTCCAGCGTCGGGCAGAGACGGATCTCCGTCTTTTCAGCAAAATCCACCCCGATATCGGCGATGACCCTCTCCCGGATCCGGAGGGATTCGCGCGCCAGCTCCGCCGCGAGCCCCTCGTCCCCCGCGGCGTAACGGATGACGAAACGGCTGTTTTCCATGCGGAGTTCCCCAAAGCCGGCGCCTGCCGGGGACACGGATATGAGCAGCACAAAAATGATCGCCGTTAATGTTTTCCTCATTTCAGGAATGAATACCTACGGAAAGCGGAATGACATCTTAGACCCTGTGCGGCGAAATGAAGGTCTCAATACGGATGCCTGAGGAAAATTCTAATGGATGCGTCGGGAGGTTGCAAGAAAATTATGGAGAAGCCTACATCCATACCATCAGAAGGAACCACACGAGGGGATGAAACGGGGCGCAAATCGGCGAATGAAGAGACAAAGCCTGCCGAGCCAAACGAAGCGTAGAGCCGTTTTACTCAGGTGTGTTTGGGGGCCGCCCCGGTTGGGGCGGCCCGATAGAACCCGTGCCGATCCCCGGCCATTCATCCCCTGTGAAAGGAACGAATGGCCGGAGAATCGACGTTATCATGGTTTCGGAAACCCTTCGATCGCTTTCAGTGCCCGCTGGATCTCTTCATCGGGTAGTTCATGGGGCGTCAGTTTCCCGGAAAGGTAGGCGTCGTAGGCCGCCATATCGACCATTCCGTGGCCGCTGAAATTGAAGAGGATCGTCCGCTCCTTCCCCTCTTCCTTCGCGCGCCTGGCCTCCGCGACGACCGCGGCGATCGCGTGGTTGGTCTCCGGGGCCGGGATGATTCCCTCGGTCCGCGCCCACTGGACGCCGGCCTCGAAGGTCTTGATCTGGTCGTAGGCCTGCGCCTCGATCAGCCCCTCACGGAGGAGATGGCTGACGATCGGCGCCATCCCGTGATAGCGGAGCCCCCCGGCGTGGATCGGCGCCGGCACATAGTCGTGGCCGAGGGTGTACATCGGCAAAAGCGGCGTCTTCATCGCCAGGTCGCCGAAGTCATAGGCGAAAGGCCCTCGCGTCATCGTCGGGCAGGATGCCGGTTCGGCGCCGACGATCCGCAACTGCTTTCCGTGAATCTTGTCCCGGACGAAGGGGAGCGAGATCCCGGCGAAGTTGCTCCCGCCGCCGGCGCAGCCGATCACCACGTCGGGATAGACCCCGATCTTTTCGAACTGTTTCTGCGCCTCCAGGCCGATGATCGTCTGGTGAAGAAGGACGTGGTTCAGGACACTCCCCAGGGCATAACGGGAATTCTCCCGGGAGACGGCGTCCTCCACCGCCTCGCTGATTGCAATTCCGAGGCTCCCCGGGGAATCGGGATGCGCAGCCAGCACCTGCCGCCCCGCCTCGGTCCTATCGCTGGGGCTCGGGATGCACTCGGCGCCCCAGGTGTTCATCATCATCCGCCGGTAGGGCTTCTGCTCGTAGCTCACCCGGACCATGAAGACCCTGCACTCCAGACCGAACATCCGGCAAGCCATCGCCAGGGCGCTGCCCCACTGGCCGGCGCCGGTTTCCGTGGAAAGCCGTTTCACGCCGAAAACCTTGTTGTAGTAGGCCTGCGGGATGGCGGTGTTCGGCTTGTGGGAACCGGCGGGGCTGCCGCCTTCGTACTTGTAGTAGATCTTCACCGGGGCGCCCAGGAGCTTCTCGAAATTCCTGGCCCGGCAGAGGGGGCTGGGCCTCCAGATCAGGTATTTCTCGAGGACCTCGTCGGGGATGTCGATCCACCGCTGCTGGCTCACCTCCTGCTCGATGAGGTTCATCGGGAAGATCGGCGCCAGATCCTCCGGCCCTACCGGCTTCCCCGTCCCCGGATGGAGGGGGGGACTCATCGGTTTGGGCAAATCCGCCTGGATGTTGTACCACTGCTTCGGGATCTCGTGATCCGCCAAAACAACCTTCGTCTGCTCCATAATCCGTCTCCTTTTTTTAGTGAAAATCCCTGTCATCCTGAACCTGTCGAAGGATGACCGTTTGCGTCATGGTTCGACAAGTTTACCATGACAAAAGTCAATGACCGCAATAATCCTTCAAGCCCCTCAAAACAAAAAAGCCATGGGAACTTCCCATGGCTTGCTATACGATCATTCGGAGCATGGGAAGGGGTTTACCCTGCCCACAGCCCCTCTTTTTGAAGAGCTAAGGGCAGACGACCATCGTCCGCCACCACCAGAACAACATTTTAACTCTTGCGCCCATCTTCACGACTCCTGCTTTTCCCGACTTTGGGGTCTTCCTAACACAGGGAAAAAACGAATGTCAAGGGGTTATTTATGGGACCCCAGTTGCCTCATTGAAAAATGTTACCGAAGGGGGAGAGATTTTGGATAACGTTGCCTCATAAAAGATGTTACCGAGGT
>JAPLJX010000196.1 GCA_026388375.1 Deltaproteobacteria bacterium | reverse complement strand
GTGAGCTGGTTGAGATTTACCTCATCCGCATTGCGCTGGAGGAACTTGCCACAAGACTGGCAAGCCCCCATATAACGGGAAAGGATATCGATTTCCTGAACAAGAAGAACCGCGAAATGGAAATGGCGATCCAGCAGAACCGATACGAAATCCTTGCCGGCATCAATAAACTTTTCCATTTGAGAATCTACAAGGCGGCGCCTTTCCCCCGCCTTTACAAGATGATCTGCGATCTCTGGGACACGTTCGAACGCTGGCCGAGCGTCTTCTCGTATGTTCCTGAGCGGGCCGCTGCGTCTGTCGAAGAGCATCAAAAGATCATTCAGGCGCTCCAGGCGAGGGATATGGATCAGGCCGATCGCTTGATCAAAGAGCAGAAGGAGCGCACGATGGAAGCGCTGCAAAAATATATGGCGCAAAGCTATTAACCGCTCATCAAATGCCCGGTAGGCATTACGGAAAAGGAGAAAGAAGCATGGATTTTGGAATTGCAGGAAGAAAAGCCATCGTCGGGGGTGCGAGTGCCGGGTTGGGTAAGGCATGCGCGATGTCGTTGGCCCGCGAGGGGGTGGACGTGACCATCGTCGCCCGTACGCTTGCCAACATCGAGACCGCGGCAGAGGAAATCCGCGCCGCCACCGGCGCCAACGTGACGCCCGTGGCAGTCGACATCAACACGGATGAGGGGCGGGCCGAGGTGCTGAGAGCCTGTCCGGCGCCCGATATCGTGGTGAACAACTCGGGCGGACCGCCCAGCGGCAATTTCCGCGACTGGGATCGCGCCGCCTGGATCGCGGCGCTCAACGGCAACATGCTGGGGGCCATATTCATGATCAAGGACACGGTGGACGGCATGATCGCCCGCAAGTTCGGGCGCATCGTGAACATCACGTCGAGTGCGGTGAAGGCCCCGATCAGCATCCTCGGGCTTTCGAACGGCGCCCGGTCCGGCCTGACCGGCTTCGTCGCCGGGGTTGCCCGCGAGGTCGCCAAACACAACGTAACCGTCAACAACCTGCTGCCCGGCGATTTCGATACCGAGCGCCACAAATCCAATACACAGGCGCTGGCCAAGGTCCAGAACCGATCTTACGAAGAGATGCGGGCCATCCGGATCGGCCAGGTCGCCGCGGGCCGATTCGGCGATCCCGCCGAGTTGGGCCAATACTGTGCCTATCTCTGCAGCGTCCAGGCCAGCTTCATCACCGGCCAGAACCTGCTGATCGACGGCGGCAAATACCCCGGCACCTTTTAACGCCCGGCCGTCCGGGTTGAAATCGTTCTTACCGGATGCTGAGCGGTCAGCAAAAAAGCCCATCATCAACAAAACGCCATGCCGATCGGAATTCCGGCAAGGCGTTTTTACCGGGTTACCTGCGGCGATGCGCTTTGAGATCCTCCGACGGTGATCCCATTCGGGTTGCAAAGTTTTCCGTTTTGCATATAATCTCTTGAATGGAACCCGGCGAAGCAGGAACGGGACAGGTCCGTTCCGGGGCAGGGCGGCGGCCACGCGACCGCGGCGTATGAAAACGGGAGGTGGGCAATGAAGGTCAGCAGCGTCGGTGAGATGCGGGCGATGGATCGTCAGGCCATCGAGGGGTTGGGGATTCCCGAGGCGATCCTCATGGAGAACGCCGGACGGGCGGCTTTCGAGATCCTCTCCCGGGAGTGGGGGGTCGCCGGCAGGCGGTATCTCCTCTTCTGCGGAGCCGGAAACAACGGCGGCGACGGGCTGGTCGTGGCGCGACTGATCCTCTCGGGCGGCGGGACCCCCCGTGTCTTCCTCGTTGGAGACAGCGCGAAGTTCCGGGGAGCGGCAAAGACCAATTTTGCCATCCTCGCGAAACTCCCGGTGGAGATCTCATCGGCTTCGGATGTTGAAGCCGTCCGGTCGGCGCTCCTCCACGCGGACGGGATCGTCGACGCCCTTTTCGGGACGGGTCTTGACCGCGACGTCGACGGCGTCTGCCGGGAGGTGATCGAACGGATCAATGCGTCCGGCCTGCCGGTTCTCAGCCTGGACATCCCTTCCGGCGTCCATGGCGATACCGGAGAAATTCTGGGGGTGGCCGTCCGGGCGGACCATACCGTCGCCTTCGGCCTTCCCAAGATCGGAAATATGCTCTACCCCGGCTGCGGCCTCTGCGGCCGGCTTCACGTCTCGCATATCTCCTTCCCCCCCTCCCTGTACGACGATGACGCAATCCCGGTCGAGACGAACGGCTTCATTCCGCTTCCGCCGCGGCAACCAACGGCCCACAAAGGATCCGTGGGGGACGTTCTGTTCATCGCCGGCGCCGCCGGCTATTTCGGCGCTCCCTACTTTTCCGCCATGTCGTTTCTGAAAGCGGGCGGGGGGTATACCCGCCTTGCCGCCCCTGGGTCGATGACCCCCTTCCTTGCCACGCGGGGGATCGAGATTGTTTTCGTCCCCCAGGCAGAAACCACGGAGGGAAGCCTCTCCCTGAAGAACAGAGAAGCCCTCCTTACGCTGGCCGGACGGGTGGACATGGTCGTAATCGGTCCGGGCATCTCCCTCGCGGATGAGACACAGCAACTCGTCCGGGAACTGGCCGCCGGCATTGAAAAACCGCTTCTCGTTGACGGCGACGGGATCACTGCACTAGCAGGTCATCCGGAGATCATCCGGGGCCGCCGGGCGCCGACGATCCTGACTCCCCATCCGGGGGAGATGTCGCGCCTCACCGGGAAGTCGATTATGGAAATCGAAAAAAGACGGATCCCGATCCTTCGGAAGGGCTGCGCGGATCTGAAGGGGTGGATCGTCCTCAAAGGCGCCCACTCCCTGATCGGGACGCCGGGGGGGCGGGTCTTCATCAACCTGAGCGGGAATCCGGGGATGGCGACGGCGGGGGCGGGTGATGTCCTCACCGGGACGATCGCCGCCATGTACGGCCTCGGCCTCCCGCTGGAGGAGGCGGTGCGCAAAGGGGTGTTCCTCCACGGCCTTGCCGGGGATCTGGCCGCCGCGGACAAGGGGGAGGACGGGATCACGGCCCAGGATATCCTCAACTACCTCCCCTACGCGCTGAAACAGGACCGGGAAGGCCTTGACGAGACGTTGGCGGAGCGCTACGAAGGGCCGGCGATGGTCTGACCCTTCTTCTATTTCCGGAGGCCGCGGAGTGCCGCCACGATCTCGTCCTTTCCGGTCAGCGTCTGTTTCCCCTGCAAACCGAGGATGACGCAGCTGGGTGTCGATTGGATCCGGTCCTCCTTTAGGTAGTTGCCGAAGATCTTGAAAACCGGCGCCGTGTCATACGGCCGGAAGGCTACCCTCTTTGTCTTCAGAAATGCCTCCAGCGCCTCCTTTCCCGTGATCTTCTTCCTTGCCGCCTCGAAGAGTGCCTCCCGGGCGGCGACCGACTGCGGGAAATCGTTCTTTGCGTTCAGCGCCGCGAGGAAATAACCGGCGAAGAGAACCGTTTCCGAATGGACCGGCGTGTCGATGAAGAGGACACGGATGAGGTTCTTCCCGACGAGCTCGCTGATGAGAGAGATCAGCTCCGCCTCCTCGGCGGAACAAGGCCCGCAGAAGTAGTCCGTATAGAGACGAACCTCAAGCGGTCCCCTGCCGAAGGCGGGCAGGACGGGGTTGGCGGTATAGACGGGTGTTGCCGATCCGGAGAAAAAAAGCAGGAAGAAGAGGAGCCCGGCGGCGGCAGCCAGCGCAATGAGCGCCTTCCGGGTCCGCTCGAAATTCACGGCGAGGGCCGAAGGCTGTCGTGGCTCTCAGCGACGCCCCGCCCGCCACCCCCTCGGATGCCGCAGCGGCGGCCGCTGGCATACCCGCGTTGGTAACGGCCCCCGCCACCGCCACGATGCCGGTCAGCGCGAGCAGGATGGTCAGAGAGCGTTTCTTCGGCGACGGGAATTTCTTCATGAAATTCAGGATGCCCCTTCGGCTTTGATATGGGGAGTTTTTATCCCTCTCCGCCCGGTGGGGGCAAGGATTTTTGTGCCGATCCCTGACCGCCCTCAGCAACGGAAACATCCGTTCTCGTAGATCACAACCTTTTTCCCCGTCGGCCAGTGCGCCGTGACCGTTTTGGCCTCCGTGTTCACCAGGTCCCAGTGGAGGGCCGAGTCGTTGAAGCCCAACTTCCGCTTGAGCGTTCCGGTCATTGCGGCGGGATCGCCGGCGTAGGTGTCGGTGTAGGAGTTCCCGACGGCGATGTGGCAGTTTCCGTTCTCCCCGCCGAAGTTTTCGTCAAAGAGGGTGTCGGCCATGAACTGGTCGATCCGCGAGAAGCGCCGGTCGGTCAGGGAAAACTCGCCGATCCGTTTCGCACCCCTGTCCATCGTAAGCTGACGGACGGTGAACGCCTCGCCGGTCTCGGCGTGGATCTCGACGGCGTTCCCCCTTTCAAAGGTCAGTTTCACCCGTTGTGGCCGGATACCCCCGACCATTTCCGCTGCGCACCTGGCGTGATCCGGAGGTCGCAATGGGCGGATTCGATGTGGAAATAGGCCGCCTTCAGCCCTCCCAGCCACTTCTTGATGGCGGTCGCATCGCGTCTGATTTCCTCCCACTTGCCGGCCGGATCTTTGCGGTCCAGATAACAGGCCCGGATGATCTGTTTCGCGTAAACCTCCGGCGTCGTCCGGGCCTGCGCCGCAAGCTCCGCCGTCGGGAGTGTGCAGAGGGTCCAGCCGTAGACCCCCTCCTGTTCGCGCCGATCGAGGATGTCGCGGAGCGGCTTGCGGGCGACCAGGACCTTGCCGATCCGGGCCGGGTCGACCTCTTTAAGATGGGTCAGCGAATCGGGCGCATGGAGGTAGATCCGCCCGTGGAGATTTCCGCAGAGCTCCTTCTCGCCCGGGGGCTGGAAAACGAGCTGGCGTCCGCCCGATTTCCCGAAGAACGAGCGCTCCATGCCGACGGTGAGCCCCATCCGCTGGAGCGGGTTCATCCCCGCGGCGATGATCTTCTCATAGAGAATCTCGGCGAGCCGCAGCGCGGCGCGATCATACTGGATCAGAATCACGTTTCCCTTCCGGAAGCGTCCCTGTCGGGCCGTTTTCAAACCCCACAGGAGCACATCGGCGTACCTTTCCAGGTATCGTTCGCTCAGCATGTCCAATGTCTCCGTCATTTTTTGTTGCCGAGAAGCTTTTCCATCCGCGGAATGTCCGCCCCAAAAACAACCTGTCCATCGATCAGAAAGAGGGGCGTTCCCGTGACGCCGATGCGTTCGGCGATCTCCCGGTGGGTCTTCAGAAGCCCCTCCACCGCTCTGCGCCCCGGCCTTGAGGCGGTTAAAGTCGTCTGTCGAGGATGTAGTCCGCGATGGTCAGGAGCGCGGTTTTGGCCTCTGAGTCGTCAAAGGGGGAGAGAAACCCCCGTGCCTCGTCGATGCAGTTTCTGGCCTTCCTCAGGGCATAGGTGATCCCGTCGTAACGATGCATCAAGTCCATGATCCCGGCGGTCGCCTCCCCATCCTTTGTTTCGATCCCCGTCCGGATGAAGATCCTTTCTTCCGGGGTGCACTTTTTCATGGTCCGGATGAGCGGGAGCGTCAGCT
>JAPLJX010000408.1 GCA_026388375.1 Deltaproteobacteria bacterium | reverse complement strand
GCATATCGACGTGGTCGACGAGATGCTGACCCTCGAGGGATTGCGGATCATCTTCGTGCGGAACCTGAAAAAATGCGGAGCGCAATGCTGAATGTGGGTCTGACAGGGGGGATTGCCTCCGGTAAATCGACCGTCGCCCGGATGCTGGCGGAGAAAGGGGCCGTTCTGATCGACTTCGATGAATTGGCCCACGCCGTCCAAGAGCCGGAAGGGTCTGTCTGGCGGGAGATTGTCCGACATTTCGGTGAAGAGATCCTCCACGAGGACCGGACGATCGATCGCCGCAAACTGGGCGAAACGGTCTTCGCCGATCGGGAGAAACGGGAACTCCTCAACCGCCTCGTCCATCCGGCGATCTTTGAGGAGTGGCAAAGGCGTCTGGCGGAGATCCAGGTGAGACGTGCGGACGCCATCGTTGTGTCCGATATTCCGCTGCTCATCGAGGCCGGCCTGAAGGGGATGGTGGATCTGGTTCTTCTCGTCTACATCACGCCCGAAAAGCAGATTCGAAGGGTGATGGCGCGCGACGGTTTCAGCCGGGAAGAGGCAGAGCGGAGGCTTGCCGCGCAGATGCCGATCGAGGAGAAACTCCGCTGGGCGGATATCGTTATCCGCAATGGGGGTTCACCGGAGGAGACGCGCCGAGTGGTATCTGAGGTCTGGATGGAGTTGAACATCCGGGAAAAGAGGCGCCAAGAGGGGATCGGACGATCGATCTGACCGGCGGCGAAACCTGCGCGCCCCACTTTTCAGTAGGGAAGCTTCATATTTTTCAGGTTCATCCATTTCGTCTCGCCAGTTGCCTCATTGAAAAATGTTACCGAAGGGGTTGAGTTTTACGGATGGGCAGAAGAAGTTGTGGAAGAGTCTCCATTCTTTGGTATAGAGGTTGTTCCCGTAATCTTTACCGATCTGATCAACCCTAACCTCAAGACTCGTAGGTGGCGACGTTTTCGGCAACATCCCTGTTTTTCTGAAGGACACATCGCGGATTACCAAAAGAACTCTGCAACACAAACGCATTTCCCCAAAACACAACTACGATAAATAGTCAATAGCGTATCAATATTGTTGGGGGCATGGGGTCAGGGTGTTTCAGACTAAAAGAAAAACAGCGCAAGGGATTCGGCAACGCAGGCAGGTTTCTGCTGCCCCTCGATCTCAATCGTATGGGTTGTCGTTATCAGAATCCTTCCCTCCTTCTGTTCTTCCACGGTTAATAGAAAAATTCGGTCCCTGATCTTCGAGCCCACGATTACCGGATTGAGGAATCGGACCTTGTTCAGGCCGTAATTGACAACCATTTTCGCCCCTTCCGGCGAGACGGCGCCCTGGTAACCGAAAAAGGGAATATGCGAAAGGGTCAGGAACCCGTGGGCGATGGTCTTGCCAAAGGGCCCCCGGGCCGCCTTCTCCGGATCTACATGGATCCACTGGTGGTCCCCCGTAGAATCGGCAAACTGGTTGATCTGATCCTGGCCGACTTCCTTCCAGTCGGATACGTAAACCTCGGTTCCCACAAGTTTTCGGATCTCTTCCAGCGGTAGTTCCTTTGCCATGAATTCGCTCCTCTCTTATCCATATCGCCGTAATATATATACCGACACCTATCCCTTCAGTATGCCCAGTATGGACCATTACCTAAGCTGGACGCCGAGCCCTCGTACCCGATAACGACAGTTCGTCCGAAGAAGAAGGGAAGGCCCCAGGCGAAATTACTCCGGAAAGTACCCCCGACTTCTGCAAACACCCTGATGGAGGAGTTCAGGGTGAGATCTACCAGATTGCCGATATAGAATGGAATCACACCGCTCGGCGCACCGGAGGCGCCGGTATTCGTGGCCGAAAAGCTTACGGTGGTTGCGGGGCAGAACCAGGCCGTATTGGGAGCGGCGCAATTGGGAAGCTGGCTTGTGGTAGGAGGGGTGAAGAAAAGCCCGTTTGAACCGCTGTCGATGAAGCTGTCGTAGGTGCGGCCGCTGAACTGAGTTGTAAATTCACCCGTCGTTGCGCTGGCGGAATAGGCCGTCACCGAAGTAGGCACGTTGTTCGATTGGGTGCCGATCCCGAGTATGAGGCTGCCGTTGATTGAAGATGTCCCGCCGAGGGGAACGCTCGGGAGTTGCAAGATCACGCCGTTGTTGTCCTGGGGGAGAAGTGCCGCGGGGTTCTGGACTTGGCTGGGAAGAGGGACGGTCGTCCCGCTGTTGCAGTTTGTCCCGTTACAGGCGTAATAGTGCCCATTGTTCGCACTGTTGGCGCAGGTATCCCCACAGTCGTATGTGAAAAGGCCGACCCCCAGGATGCCGTTTAATCCGGCGTCTGCCGGAGTTGGATCCGCATTGGAGCATCCGGCGGAACGGTTGCCAAACGTGGAATCGACAACTTGTATCGAGACCTGAACCGCGGGCTCATTGGCCAGGATGACGCTCGCCGTCTGAACGGGACCCCACATCGACGAGCCGTCTCCGAACTGGACGCACTCGGCAATCGATCCGGAAGCGCCGGTTAACTGCGGAAGCGATACGGCCAGCGCCTGTTTGAAGATCCGCAGCCCGTAACTTCCCGTATCGAGCAGGATGTCGTTGATGGTCTGACAGATGGAGGTTCCGGGGGTGCAAACCGTCACGCTGACGCAGGGTTTGTTGAGATAGGAGTTCGCCGAACAGAGCGAGCCGTTGACGGTGATGGGAATCACGTTGTTCGCTGCGCCGCCGTTCACCGTCAGGGTGGTTGAAGCCGCGACGCCCCCTATCGCGGCCGTGATCGTCGTTGTTCCGGCGGCCACCGAGGTGGCTCGCCCGTTGGCGCCGGCTGTATTGCTGATGGAGGCGACCGCGGCAGCCGACGAAGTCCAGGTCACCGATGTCGTCAGGTCTTGCGTGCTCTTGTCCGAATAGGTTCCCGTGGCGGTAAACTGCTGAACGGCCCCTTTGGAAATGGAAGGATTGATCGGTGACAGAGCGAGAGAAACAAGCGTCTTCGTTGCGGGACTGCCGCCGCCCCCCCCGCCGCCGCAACCGGTCATCAGTACAAAGATCAGAGCAAAAATCAGTACGTTACTTGATTTCATCGACGCTCATACCGGAAGGGATTAAGGCAGGGACGTAGGCCCGACCCTGCAGATTCCGCATGTGGCCCCATTTTTCTACGACGACCCGGTTCGTCTCCACTTGACGGTGCCTGCGGCCGGGTTCGCGCGAGGCATGCCGCATGGCTGTCTCGTATTCGTCGGCATACGATCCCAGCAGTGGCGTAAGATCCGGGTGGATCAGTCCGTTCCAGGCAATGGCGAATACAACACCGGTTGGAGCAATATACTCCCGCACAATGACGGAATCGGACCGGAGCTCTTGGACGGTATAGCCGTTGCGGACTGTTTTGGAAACCCTCTTCGCCACGAGGGCGGTTTCATCCGAGACGACCGAATCTTCCACTTCTCCGAGCGTGGCCTCGACACGCCCGGCAGATGTAAGAAAAGCCGTAGCGAGTCCGAGGCCGAGGAGCAGGGCAGAGCATCTTCTTTTTATGATGGAGGAACCCTCCCGTATATATTGAGTACTGATTATAGCATAATCGAAAAAAAACTTTTTGGAAAGTACCTGTTTTCAGGAATTATAGTAAAGGGGTCAGACTTCCCCAAAACTCAAACCCATCAGGGTCGCCAGACCCGCCTATGCGTAAAGGTCTGCCGCCGCCTCTTCCAGGCCGAGCTCCAGCAACCTTTCTTTCGTCGGTTTTCCCGTCTCCCAGTCCCATTTTCGGAAGGCGTAGTATTCCCGGAGCATCAGATCCATATCCGGCAGCTTGTCCGCCGAACTTCCCTCCTTCAGAACCTTCAGGCAGATCTTCGGCAGCTTGTCGTCGGCGCGGGTCATCCCCAGTTTGTTGTTGATGGCCCGCTTGATGGCGATGGACCGCTCACCGGTCGCGAGCAGCGTCTCGGGGGTGTAATCCCAGCCGGTGATCCCGTTGATGATCCGGCAGATCAGCGTCGGGGTGTAGGCGGCAAACTTGCACAGCGCAAAGGTGTCGAACAGGTCCTTGAAACTCTGGTATTTGGCCGCCATTTCCGCCTTGCCTGCCGACTGGAAGCGGTCGCCGGGGAGAATGTTGTACTCCAGGATGAAGTTCCCCAGTTCGATGTTGTAGTAATCGCCTTTCAGGTGGCAGGCCCCCCTCGGGCCGGTGGCATAAGAGATGGCCATCCCGGTGAAGGCGCGAGGATCATGCATCGCCATCTCCATCCCCTTGACCTGGGCGGCCTCTCCGGGATCGCGCCCGAACGCCGCGGCCATACGGAGGGTGCCTTGGGAGAGCAGCTTGCCGATCCTCTCCTGGCGGATGATCATACCGACAAGTTTGACGATCGTCCGGCCATCCCCCCAGAGGATCTCCATCCCTGCCTGTTCCTTCGTCAGGATGCCCCGCTCGTAGAGATACATGGCATAGGCGATGGAGACGCCGACGGAGATGGTGTCGATGCCCTGAGAGTTGCAGAGATAGTTGGCCTCGATGATGGAATCAAAGTCAAAGTTCATGCAGAGGGGGCCGAAGGCGATGACCGTCTCATATTCCGGCCCGTCGACATTTTCCAGCCCCTTCCGGAAATTTTTCACCTCCCGGCCGCACCCGATGGGACATCCCAGGCAGGCGAAATTTTCGATCGTGTACTTCTGGCGCAGCGCCTGACCGGTCAGCTTTGCGGCAGGGAAGACGTTTTTCTGGAAATACTTGACCGGGACGTCGCTCAGGGTCATGCCCATGTCCGTATACATCAGGGTCCCGTATTCGCGGAATACCGGCGTGACCAGGTTCTGCCGGATCGCCGTCATGGCCTCCCGGGTCAGTTCCTTCATCCGTTCCGGATCCGCCGTCTCGGCCTTCAGCTTGCCCGTGGCGACGACGGCCTTCAGGTTTTTCGATCCCATCAACGCCCCCAAACCGCACCGCCCGGCCGCTCGGCCCGCATCGTTCATGATGCCGGCGGTTCGGGCCATCCGCTCTCCCGCCGGACCGATGCACGCGATGCCCAGGCTTGGCTTTCCGATAGCGGCCTTCAGCATCTGCTGCGTTTCATAGATGTCCTTGCCCCAGAGATCCGCTGCTTCCCGGATTTGGGCGGTTCCGTGATCGAGATAGAGGTAAACGGGTTTGTCCGCCTTTCCGGTGATGAAGATCCCGTCGTATCCCGACTGTTTCAACCGGAACGGGAAGGCGCCGCCGCTGGTGGCCTCCCCCCAGTAACCCGTCAGCGGGGAAACGCCGCAGACGGCATAACGGCTGACCATCGGGATGGAGGTTCCGGTAAACGGTCCCGTCGCAAAGATCAGCGGGCTTTCCGGCGCCAAAGGGTCCATCCCTTTCCGGACATGGTCGTAGAGTAGTTTTGCGGCCAGAGTTGCCCCGCCGATGAATTTTTTCAAGAGATCTTCGGCAATGGGCATATCCCCGGTTGTAAGGCTATTCAAATCCACTTTGAGAAAGCGTCCATGATATCCTTTCATATCCATCCCTCCCTTAGAAATCGATGTCTCTACCGTCATAGGCATAGCGAAATATCTTTTCGCACTGGGCCGGCGTCATCGGCCTCGGTGTGAAGACCGTGTCGATATCCTCCATCGCGTACAGCACCAGCGTCTCCATCTGCCGGTCCAATTCCGCCGCGGAAATCCCCAACTCCTTGAAACTGAGCGGAACGTCCAGCTCGCGGAAGAGATCCCGGACCGCCTTGATAAGGTTGGAGAAGCTCTCCTCGGCAGAGGCGCCTTCGATCCGGAGGGCATGGCAGATTTCGAGATACCGGTCGGAAACCTCCCTGTAATACTGGAAGGCGTAGGGGATGAACATGCCGACCGCCAGCCCGTGATGGACCTTGAACATGGAGCCGATGGAATGGCCGAAGCTGTGGGTCAGGGCGGCGCCGCTCTGACCGAAACCGATTCCGGCGGCGCTGGCCGCCATGATCATCCGGTAACGGGCCTCGCGGTCCTTCCCGTTCCGGTAGGCGCGGGGCAGGTATTGAAAGACCATTTTAATCGCCATCAGGCTCATCGCGTCCGTAAACTCGTTGGCCGCAGGCGTGGCCACGGCATCCATTGCGTGAGACAGTACATCCAGCCCAGTTCCGGCCGTCAGTTTCGGCGGCATGGAGACGGTGAATTCGGGAACGAGAATGGCCACATCGGGAAGGAGGTCCGCATTGGCGATTGGAACCTTCCGGTGCGTGGCGGTGTCGTGGAGAACCGCGACGGCGGTGCATTCGGAACCGGTGCCGCTGGTCGTCGGTACGGCCACGAGAAAGGCCTTTTTTCGCAGCCCCAGAAGGTTTAACGGGCTGACCTGCGTTCCCAGATCGGTGATGTCGGGACGTTCATAGAGGATCCATGCCGCCTTGGCGCCATCGATCACCGAACCGCCGCCCACGGCGATGATCACATCCGGTTCGAAGGCCGTCATGGCGGCGCCGCATTCCCTGACATTCTCCAGCGGCGCCTCCGGCAGAGCCTTAGCCCATATCTGGGTGGCAAAACCGTTGGTCTTGAAATAGCCGGCCGTCGTGGAGGCAAACCGTTCGCTGAATTCATCGGCCACGACAAAGGCCCGCTTCTTCGGGCAGTGGGCGCCAATGAAATCCGCCACCGACGGCCCGATCACCATCCCT
>JAPLJX010000100.1 GCA_026388375.1 Deltaproteobacteria bacterium | reverse complement strand
TTAAACGGACACGAAGGAGGAAGAAAAGCATGGACAAAGGGAGAGGCATCCGGACTCCGCAGGAGAGCCTGCGCATCGCGATCATGGGACAGGCCGCCTTCGGCGCCAAGGTTCTGGAAACATTGTCGGATCGGGGGGAAAAGATCATCGCCGCCTGGCTCCCCCAAGGAAAGGCAGGCGGAAAACCCGACCCCCTGAAGACGGCCGCCGACGGCCGCGGGATCCCGGCCTTTCAGCCGGACAGCTACAGGACCCCGGAGACGATCGAGGCGTTCCGGAGCACGAACCCCGATCTGCTGATCATGGCCTTCGTCACCGACATCATCCCGCCTTCTTTTTTCGGAATCCCGACGCAGGGGGCTATCTGCTATCATCCCTCGATTCTCCCCCGCCACCGAGGCGGAAGCGCGATCAACTGGGCGGTGATCATGGGAGACCGGGAGACGGGGCTCTCGATCTTCTGGGCGGATGCGGGGATCGACACGGGACCGGTTCTCCTCCAGAAGCGAATCCCGATCGGGCCGGGGGATACGACCGGCGCCCTCTACTTCAACCGCCTGTTTCCCCTCGGCCATCGGGCTCATCAAGGAGGGGCGGGCGCCCAGGATGGTCCAAGACGAAGGATTGGCCACCTACGAACCGCTCTGCAACGACCAAGTCGCCCGGATCGACTGGGAGAAGCCCGCAACGGAGGTCCACAACCTCATCCGGGGCTGCGATCCCCAGCCGGGGGCCTACTCCTTTTATCGGGGGAAGAAGGTCCGTTTCGTCGAGACCCGGCTGGTGGAGACCGGCCGCCCGAACGCCCGACCGGGGGAGGTCCTGGCAACGGATGCGGGCGGCTTCACCGTCGCCACCCGCGGCGGCGCGCTCCGCATTGGGAAGGTCCGGACGGAGACCGGCAAACAGGATGCTATCGCTTTCGCGGCGGAGACCGGGCTGAAACCGGGGAAAACCTTCGCGGCAGACGGTCAAGGCGGCAAGCAAAGCCCTCCGTGAATCCGCTTGAGCGCTATAATGATCGACGTATTTCTTTAGTTATTCTCACAAATAATGTGTCATGGCTCACCATAGCGATTTATATGGAGGTTAGCAATGAATTATAACATCGAATACGAACGTGAAGAAGATGGCCGTTGGATTGCCGAAGTACCTGAGTTACATGGAGTTATGGCGTACGGAACAACTTCCGATGAGGCAATGAAGAAAGCCGAGACTCTTGCTTTACGTGTTCTGGCAGAACGCCTTGAAATGGCAGAGTGTGGTCCGATGCCAATCAGCATTGCATTTGCGGCCGTATGACCCAGTGGCGATCTGTCAAAGCCAAAAAGTTACTTTCGGCACTTATTTCTATCGGATGGATTATCAAGCGTCAGTCCGGCTCACACCGTACCTTGTCTCGTCCGGGATACCAGGATTTTGTATTTGCCTTTCATGATGGAGAAGAAATAGGACCCCGAATGCTTACCAGAATAGCGAAGCATACTGGTTTGGAGCCAAACGATTTATAATATTACCCTGACAACTTCCTCTGAAATGTTTTTCCCCAAAGCCGGCAATTTCTTGCGTCCTTTCAATCGGAAATCGATAACATACATTGCAGATGATTCAGGGTTGATGTATAAAATGCCATCGGTTTATAAAAAGGAGATAATCTATGGCATCAACACTGGCAAGAGTCGTCCTTTTTTCTTTTTTGTTTCTGTTATTTATTCCCGTTCTCACATTTGCTGAAATCAAAACCT
>JAPLJX010000300.1:6092-12885 GCA_026388375.1 Deltaproteobacteria bacterium | reverse complement strand
GGCAATGAATTCCGCGGGTACATCCCGGAGACGGATCACATCCTGAATCTTTCTTGAAACGTTGAAGCCGATCGAACATTTCACCAGACATTCGGCGCAATCCCCGCACACCCGGGGGGGAAGATTCAGAGAAAGCAAAAGATCCTGGGAATGGCTGAGATTTCGATAGCCGTAAACATACATGTAAGCCCTCATCAGGTCGGGGATGGGGAGTTCCTGGGGACACTGCCCCAAACATTGGCCGCAGCCTTGACAGTACAATCCAGCCTGAAAGGCCGCCCATTGCAAATGGGCCTTCTCGGATTGCGTAAGAGTCGGATTTTCCATGACCGACAGGTCGAGGGTCATCTGGTCGAAGGTGGTAAACCCGGCGATGATTGTGTGGACGTTGGAATCCTGCAGGACCCATTTTAATGCGGGAACAGGCTCTACGGGTTTTTCCGCCCTCTCCTGCAACTGCACTCCCCCCATTGCTTTCATGACGATCACCCCCATGCCGGCCGCGGCAGCCCTGGCAATGCCCTCCCTGATCTCCACCTGGTGCTTCTGTTTGAAATTGTAGGTGGTCAGGATCACGTCGTAGAATTTCGAATCGACTGCGGCCTGAATCACCTCCGGCTCATTCTTGTGGGTGGATATTCCGATGAAGCGGATTTTGCCCGCTTTTTTGGCCTTTTCCAGGGCCTTCATGACCGGCTCATAGAGGACGGATTCTCTGGCGGACGCCCCGTGATGATGGTAAATATCGATGTAATCCAGCCCCAAATTTTTCAGGCTGGCATCAATTTTCTTTTGAAAGTCTTCTTCCGTGGCCTCTTTCGTGTAGAGTCCCGTACTTCGGTCTGTGGGCGGGTGTGCTTTGGTGGCAATCACGTATGAATCCCGGGGCCGCTCCTTGATGACTTCGCCGATCATCGTCTCGTTCGTGCCTCTTTGATAAGTCGTGGCCGTGTCGAGGAGAACCATGCCGGAATTCAAGGCGGCCCGAACCAGATTGGGATTGCTGGAATTCATGACCCCCATGTTGATCGCCGGAAGCTTTAGTCCTGTTTTTCCAAGGGTGCGATAGATTAACTTTTTCTCCTTTTGGGGTTTTTTCGTCGTTTCTTCCGGCTTCATTTCATTGGCAGAGAGAAAGAAAAATCCGCCGAATCCGGCAGCCGTCGACTTCATAAAATCCCTTCTGTCCATTCCATTCTCGGCCATATGAAGTTCCTCCCCTGTTTAGTGTTACCGCCCTTTTACCGCATGCAAATACTCAACACCTCGATGAGATCCGTTTCCCCCCGTAGTACCTTAGGATATCTTCCTTATTCTTTTTGCCACTGATGGATGCGTATGCGCGAGGTTTCGACGATCCAAAGATTCTTATCGATGGTCATTCGGGACAGCATCTGCAGGAAAAGGCGAATCAACTGCTCAAGTACGGCCAGACTGGGGTTTCGGGGGACATCTCGGCGCCATAGGCGATGGCCGCTCGGATGTCATCCTTCGTCAATTGCGGGTATTCGGCCATGATCTCTTCGACCGTCATCCCGTCCGCCAGCAGATCGAGAAGCAGGGAAACCCATATCCGGTGTCCCCGGATACAGGGTTTGCCGAAACAGATATTCGGATTCGCCGGTACGAATCGGTCCATGATGCTTTCCAGAATCTGCTTCGCGGCTGCATCATGGGAAACGCCGAGCCCTTCCTTGATCTGGGCCTCTCCTGTCTGAACATCCCTCAGCAGTTCAAGCTGTTCAAGCAGCGATTCGTATTCCGCTTTTTGTAACCATTATCGTACAATGTCCGCTCCGATATCAAGCAAAAAGATCCTTCTATTCCTTACATCCATCGGCATAATTCAGCCAAAACCGGTCAAAGCAGTTTTCGCAGGAACTGGCCGGTGTAGGAGCTCTCCGTGCGGGCAACCTCCTCCGGCGTACCCGTGGCGATGATCCGGCCTCCGCCGGGACCGCCCTCCGGGCCCAGGTCGATGATGTGGTCGGCGCACTTGATCACGTCGAGGTTGTGCTCGATCACAACGATGGTGTTCCCCATGTTGACCAGGCGCATCAGGACGTCGAGGAGCTTCTGGATGTCGGCGAAGTGCAGGCCGATCGTCGGCTCGTCGAGAATGTAGAGGGTGTGGCTGTTCATCCGCTTCCCCAGCTCGCGGGAAAGTTTGATCCGCTGCGCCTCGCCGCCCGAGAGGGTCGTCGCGGACTGGCCGAGGCGGATGTAGCCCAGGCCGACGTCATAGAGGAGCTGGAGCTTCGATCGGATCGCCGGGATGTTCTCGAAGAAGAGAAGGGCCTGCTGGACGGTCATATCGAGCACTTCGGCGATGTTCTTATCCTTGTAGCGCACGTCGAGGGTGTCCAGGTTGAAGCGGTGGCCGTGGCAGACGTCGCAGGTGACGTAGACGTCCGGCAGGAAGTGCATCTCGATCTTGATCAGGCCGTTCCCTTCGCACGCCTCGCAGCGCCCCCCCTTCACGTTGAAGCTGAACCGGCCCGGCTTGTAGCCCCGGAGCCGAGATTCGGGCAGGCCGGTGAAGAGGTCCCGGATGTGGGAAAAAACCCCCGTGTAGGTGACCGGGTTGGAACGGGGGGTACGCCCGATCGGCTGCTGGTTCATCAGGATGATCCGTTCGATGCCGCCGAGATCGGCGATGCGGCGGATCTTCCCGCCGCCCGTGCGCTCCTGGTTCAGCCGCCGGGCGAGCGCCTTGTAAAGGGTCTCGATCACCATCGTGCTCTTCCCCGAGCCGGAGACCCCGGTGACCGCGGTGAAGACCCCGACGGGGATTCTGATGTCCACGTTCCGGAGGTTGTGCTCGTTCGCCCCCTCGAGAACTATGAACTGCCCCGTCAGAGACCGCCTTGTTTCCGGAATGGCGATCGCCTTGCGCCCCGAGAGGTAGGCCCCCGTCAGCGAGACCTCGCTTCGGCAGATCTCCTCCGGCGTCCCCTGGAAGACGACCTCGCCCCCGTCCACCCCCGCCCCCGGGCCGATGTCGATGATCTGGTCGGACTCCATCATCATGTCCTGGTCGTGCTCCACAACGAGGACCGTGTTCCCCATGTCGCGCAGACGCTTCAGGGTCGCGATCAGGCGGACGTTGTCCCGCTGGTGAAGACCGACGGTCGGCTCGTCGAGGACATAGAGAACCCCGACCAGCCCCGACCCGATTTGCGTGGCCAGCCGAATCCGCTGGCCCTCCCCGCCTGAGAGGCTTCCCGACGCCCGGTCCAGGGCCAGGTAGTCCATTCCGACGTCCAGCAGAAAGCGGAGCCGCAGTCGGATCTCCTTCATCACCCGCTCCGTCACGTGGAGTTCCTGTGGGGAGAGCGGAATCCCCGTGAGAAAGTCCAGGCACTCCCGGATCGGAAGGCGGCAGACTTCGCAGATGTTTTTCCCGCCTACGGTCACGGACAGACTTTCCTTCTTCAGGCGTGCACCCAGGCAGGTAGGGCATTCCCGGAGATTAATGTAGCGCGACAGATCCATCCGGACGGCGTTGGACATCGTTTCCCGGTAGCGTCGGTCAAGCTGGTTGAGCACCCCCTCAAAGGGACGGGTGTGAAAGTAACGCCTTCCACCCCGGTCGGCATGGAAACGGATCTTCTCCTCCCCGGAGCCTTGCAGCAGGACCTCCCGGATCTTCACCGGGAGATCCTGAAACGGGGTGTTGATGTCGAAGCCGTAATGGCCGGCAAGGGTGTCGATCATCTGGAAGTACTGGAGGGAATGGCGTCCCGACCAAGGAACAATCGCCCCCTCGCGGACGGAGATCCCCGTATCGGGGACGACGAGATCCTCGTCGAAGAACGTCCGCGTGCCGAGCCCGCCACAGTCCGGGCAGGCCCCGTAGGGGCTGTTGAAGGAGAACATCCGCGGGGCAAGTTCCGTGATGCTGACTCCGCAGTCCGGGCAGGCATAATGCTCACTGAAAAGCACCTCCTCCCCATCTGCCAAACCTACGCGGACGAGACCCTCGGAAAGCCCGGAGGCCATCTCCAGGGAGTCGCGCAGGCGCTTCCGGATCCCCTCCTTGATCACGAGGCGGTCGATCACCACGTCGATGTCGTGGCGTTTGTTCTTGTCGAGGCTGATCTCTTCGGCGAGTTCCCGGACCTCCCCGTCCACGCGGACGCGAACGTACCCCTTCTTCAGAAGCGTTTTCAACTCCTTCTGGAACTCCCCCTTCTTCCCCCGGGCAATCGGGGCGAGGATCGTCACGCGGGCGTTCGGCGAATACGCGAGGATCGTCTCCAGCATCATGTCGATCGTCTGGGATTGGATCTCCTTCCCGCACTTGGTGCAGTGCGGAACGCCGATCCGGGCGAAGAGGAGCCGGAGGTGGTCGTAGATCTCGGTGACCGTCCCCACGGTGGATCGGGGGTTGTGGGCTGCCGTCCGCTGTTCGATCGCGATCGCCGGGGAGAGTCCCTCGATCGATTCCACATCCGGCTTGTCCATCTGGCCGATGAATTGCCGGGCGTAGGTGGAGAGCGACTCGACATAGCGCCGCTGCCCCTCGGCGTAGATCGTGTCGAAGGCGAGAGACGACTTTCCGGAACCGGAAACGCCTGTGATGACGACGAGGCGGTCCCGCGGGATATCCACGTTGATGTGCCTGAGATTGTGCTGAGCGGCGCCCTTGATTTTAATGGTATTCATTACAACTTGATCTCGATGTGCGACTTCTTCCGGAGCTCCTCGAGCCACTCGCCGAACTTCTTTTCCATTTTCTCCCGGTCGATCTTTTCCCGGATCTCCTCCCGGACGTTCTCGATGGGCTTGAGTCCCGCCCCCCGGCGGTCAACCACCAGGATGATGTGAAATCCGACGGACGATTCGATGACGCCGCTGATCTGATTGAGTGGCAGGCTGAAGGCGGCATCCTCCACCTCAGAGTGGATCATCCCCTTCTCGATATAACCGATATCACCGCCCTCGGCCGCGGCCGGCCCCTGGGAAAATTTTGCGGAGAGTAGTTCAAACGGCTCGCCGTTCAGAAGGCGCTTGTGGATGGCATCGGCATCCGCGCGGAGTTTCTCTTTCGCGGCCGGGTTTTCTTCCTTCGGCAGCAGAAGAAGGATCTGCTTGATCCGAACGGCCTCCTTCCCATCATAATCCTCCCGATGCTTTCGGTAATACTCTCCGATTTCTTCGTCCGTCACCGCCACTTTGGATTTGATGTCCCGCCGGACCAGCTTCAACCGTATGAGCTGATCCCGGACATCCTTCCGATAGGCATCCAGGGTTATCCCCTCCCGCTGCATCGCCTCCCGAAACTCATCCGGGGAGATTTTCCGCTGCTTCTGCATATCATTGATCGCATCCGTCACCTCCTCACTCCGGACGGTGATCCCGGTTTTCCGGGATTCCTGTTCCATCAGGAGATTGTCGATCATCCGATTCAGAAGGGTCAGCTTGTTTTCACCCAAAGCCTTCTCCCGATCCGGACCCTGGTAATTCGCCGTAACCCGTTCCTGATAGGGTTCAAAGGCGTTGTTCAATTCAGACAGCGTGATGATCTCATCATTGACGACGGCCACGATCCGGTCCGCCACCCCCGCCTGTGCCGACACGCACAGGAATATCGCCACCGTTCCCGCCAGAATCGCCTTGCCGATTTTCATTATAAGCTCCTAAAATTTGATATCATTGGGGACAGATTTCAAATCTGTCCTCACGGAAAACGCCGTCAGCGTTTCTCCGGAACGGCCGACGGCCGGGCATCCTTAGTCTCCGCTTCCGCCGATGCCGGCCCCCCCGGAAGGGGACGGTTGATCCGGATTGCGGCCTTCGCTTTGAGTCCTTCGATCCAGATTTTGTAGGCTTCGGCCTCCTTCTGTTTTTGCAGATCGGCGATAACCTTCTCTCTCACATCCGCAAACTTCCGGCCGCCGGCCGCCGCCTGTCCCAGGACCTTGAAGATATGGAAACCGTACGGGCTCCGGGCCACGCGGCTCACCTTTCCCACCGGCAGGGAAAAGACCATCCGGTCGATCGCCTCGGGCATCACCCCCCGTTCGAAGTAACCGAGATCGCCGCCCCTCGTCGCATCAGGACCGATAGAAACCTCCCGCGCCACCTTACCAAAATCCTCTCCCGTCTTCAATCTTTTCAGGATCCCCTCCGCCCGGTCGCGGTCGGGAAGCACGATCTGCGCAACACGCACCCGCCGATCCGTGGCGTAGGCCCTGCGATGGTCATTGTAATACCGCTCCGCCTCCTCGTCCGCCACCTGAATCTTTTCATTCACGTCCCGGGCAATGAGTTTCTCGAGGAGCATCCGCTTCCGCAGGGCCTCCTTCCATTCGGGCAGACTGATTCCGCCTTCACTGAAGATTTTGTCAAACTGGCCGTTGTAATCCTTCCGGATCTCCTCCATCCGGGCGGCGAGCTCCGCTTCTCCGATGGAAAGAGAAAGATCACGAGCGCGCTGGATCATGATCATCTCCCGAATCAGGTTATCGAGGACCTCCTCTTTCAGACTTTCCGTTTCCTCTCTCTTCAGCGGCATTTCCCTTTTCGCAAGGGCCGTCTCCTCCCCCAGGGCCTTTTCAAACTCCTTGAGATCAATCGATTGGCCGTTCACGGTCGCAACCGCGGGCGCCGGGGGCGGGGACGGTTTCTCACTTCCGCAGGCGGCAACAAATGAAAGTATAACGATCAACAGGAGTATCCCCCGCAGAGCCTCTCTTCGGAGAACGGGGACACGATGCGGCATCGTGTCCCCAGGTGATGGCGCTGATGGCGGGGACATGATGCCGCATCGTGTCCCCGTAAAAGTTTT
>JAPLJX010000300.1:0-6034 GCA_026388375.1 Deltaproteobacteria bacterium | reverse complement strand
TCCGTCATGGCATCACCCATTTCAGCCCCTCAGCTCCTGAAGCAACTCCCGCGCCCGGGTCAGGACCGCCGACCCCGCGAGCCCCGGCATGGGGATGGTCAGTTTGAGATCGAGGCTGAGCTGCACCCCCCGCACCTTCCTTCGGTACATCTCGATGATCCGGACGGGGTCGACCGGGCTCTTCTCTTGCAGGAATACCGACATCGCCCTGCCGTCGTAGCCCATCTTCTTCCCCTTGAGGGTCTTGAGGAGGTTGCGGATCCCGATCACCGCAAGGAGGTTTTCCACCTCGAGGGGAACGAGACCGTAGCAATCCAGCAGCTCGTCGCGGATCCCGCAAAGCTCCTCGTCGGTCGAAGCCAGGGAGACCCGTTTGTACGTCATCAGCCTCCGGTGTTCGTCGGCCATGTACGCCTCGGGGATGAACGCCGGAAGCCCGAGATGAATTTCGGGCCTCAACTCCTCCTCCGGCGCCGGCTCTCCCTTGATCTCCCGGATCGCCTTCTCCATCAGCTCCGTGTAGAGCTCGTAGCCCACGGCAGAGACGTGTCCGGACTGAGAGATCCCGAGCAGGCTCCCCGCACCCCGGATCTCCAGGTCGTTGGAGGCGATCCGGAAACCGGAACCCGGTTCGGTGAAGTCCATGATCACCTGGAGCCGCTTCTGGGCGTCGCGGGAGAGCATCGCCCCCTTGGGAACAAGGAGGTAAGCGGAGGCCTCCTCTTTTGACCGCCCCACCCTCCCCCGGATCTGATAGAGCTGTGCAAGGCCGAAGCGGTCGGCCCGGTTGATAATGATCGTGTTGGCCGTCGGGATGTCGAGGCCGGAACCGATGATCGTCGTGCAGACGAGGACGTTGTCCTCCCGCCGGACGAACCGCGCCATCGCTCCCTCGATCTCCGTCGGCTTCATCCGGCCGTGGACCACCCCCACCTTCGCCTCCGGGACAAGCTTCTGGACGAGACGGGCCATCGTAAAGATCGACCGGACGCGATCGTGGAGAAAGAATACCTGGCCGTTTCTTGTCAGCCGGTCCTCAGGCGCAGTGTTGATGATGGAGAGGTCCCGGATTCCGACGAGCGACAGGTGGAGCGTCCGCGGAATGGGGGTCGCCGTCAGGGTGAGGACGTCGACCAGCGTCCGCAATTTTTTGAGTTTCTCCTTGTGGCTGACGCCGAAGCGCTGCTCCTCGTCGATGATGACGAGGCCCAGGTTCCGGAAGGTCACGTCTTTCTGGAGAAGCCTGTGGGTGCCGATGACGATGTCCACCGTCCCCCGGTCGAGGCCGTCGAGGATCTCCTTCTGCTCGGCCTTCGTCCGGAAGCGGTTCAGGACCTCGACGCGGATCGGATAGGGTTTCAGACGCCGGGTGAAGGTCTGGTGGTGCTGTTCGGCGAGGATCGTCGTGGGGACGAGAACAGCCACCTGTTTCCCGTCCAGGGCGGCCCGGAGCGACGCCCGCATCGCCACCTCGGTCTTCCCGAACCCCGCGTCGCCGCAGATCAGGCGGTCCATCGGCTTGCCGCCGTCCATGTCGAGATGGATCTCCTCGATCGCCTTCGCCTGGTCCGGCGTCTCCTCAAATTCAAAGGAGGCGCAGAACTCGTCGTAGATCCGGTCGGGGGCGGCGAAGGCCTCCCGGTTCATCACCTCCCGGGCGGCGTAGATGGAGACCAGCTCCTCGGCCACCTCGCGGACCGACTTCTTCACCCGTTCCTTGACCGTCTCCCAGGAGGTCCCGCCCAATTTGTCCACCTTCGGGACGAACCCGTCCGGGCCGATGTAGCGCTGGATCTGATCGATCCGGTCGACGGGGAGATAGAGCCGGTCGTTCTCCTGATATTCGATCAACAGAAAATCGTTTTCGATCCCGCCCGCGGTCAGCTTCTGGAGGCCCCGATAGCGGCCGATGCCGTGCTCGGTGTGAACGACGAAATCGCCCTCGCCCAGTTCCCCAAACGACTTGAGGAAATACCCCTCCCGGGCCGGACGGACCCGCCTCCGCAAAACCTTCTTCCCGAAGATCTCCTCCTCGGAGAGGACGACGAGGTTCATGCCGGGAAGGTGAAATCCGCCGCTGATCCGCCCTTCCCGGAGGAGAAGGGCGCCGGGCAGGCCGTCCGTTTCAAGCCCTTCCAGGAATGGACCGGCTTCTTTCCGGACGGGGAGGTCGTACCGCGCGAGGAGCTGTCCCGTCCGCTGCATGCACTCCTGCCCGCCGCAGACGAAGACGACCCGCTTCCCTTCCCCGAGCCATCCCTGGATCTTCTCCACGAGCGGCATGAGAAGACCGGCCTCTTCGGCCTCCGTCCGGATCGCCTCGCCGAGGGCGATATCCCGCTCCAGGTAAAAGCGTATAAGGTGGCGGTCATCGTCTCCGGTCCCGAGGGAGAGACCCGACAGGTGGAGCTGCCGCATCTGCTGCAGGCGCCCGAAAACCTCCGCTGAGGCCAGGTAGGCCGCTTCCTTCTCCAAGTGGAACCGCTCCCCGTCGTGGGCCTTGAGGATGAAACGGTCGAGGTCGTTTTCGATCCTCTCCTGCGCCAGCGCGATCGCGAGCGGGTCATCGAGGACAAGGAGTCCGCTCGCCGGGAGGTAGTCGAAGAGCGTGCCGAGTCCTTGATCTCCCGGATCGTCGCTGCCGGCGGCGTCATAGAAGAGGGAATGGAACAGCGGGTTGACCGCGGAGCCGAGGCCGGTCGCGATCATCTCGGCGAGCTTGTCCTTCACGGCCCGCGGGAGTTCCAACTCGTTGGACCGACGGCGGATGTTCCGGACGGCGCGCTCCCGCCGCGAGGGGGTGAGGATCACCTCCCGGGCCGGGAAGAGCCTGAATTCAGCGAGTTCGATAAGAGAACGCTGGGTGGCCTCATCGAATGAGCGGATCGATTCCAGCTCATCGCCGAAGAACTCCAGGCGGTACGGATGGTCGGCCGGAGGGGGAAAAAGATCGATGACATTTCCCCGAACGCTGAACTCCCCTTTCCCTTCCACCAGCGTCACGCGGCCGTAGCCCCCTTCCGTTAGCCTCCGTACGAACGCGTCCCGCTCGCGGCAGTCGCCCACCGAAACCCACCCCACATAGCCTTCGAGGATCTCGCGCGGAATCACCTTCTGCATGAGGGCGTGGATGGGGATCACCACAACGGCCGGCCCGCCATAGGCCAGACGGTGGAAGACCTCCAGACGGGCAAGCTCCGTCTCCCGCTGGAATGCAAACATATCCGTCGTCAGGAGATCCCATGGGGGCAGGAGGAACGCCTGATCCTCCCCCAGGAAGAGGGAGAGATCCCGGACGCAGGTTTCCGCCTCCTTTTCGGTCGGAACAATCACGATGAGGGGTCGGTGCAGATGCCGGAAGAGCAGGGCGATGACGAAGGCACGGGCCGCACCCTCCAGGCCTCCAACGGCAATCCGCTCCTCCCCGCGGCCAAGCCGCTCCAACAGCTCCCGCAGGGCGGGATCGCCCGGATTGCTTTTGATCTCAACGATCTTTCTCACAGATGGTCTCATAAATTCAAGACTCCCCTTTGACCGGAGGTTTTCATGAGGATCATTCCGGAGCGGAGATGACAACGGTTTGCAAACGCATTATCTTTGCGATCTTGTCTATCGACATGGGGTCATTGCCCTTCAATGTCATCAGGCTGAACCGTGGTTACTATAATATTGGGTGCATTTATTCAAGCGGTAATATCTCCCCGAATGAGTGACAAAATTGCGGTCCGCCCTCCTCCCCATACCCACCCGACATCCGCCTTCACTATTGACAGGGGAAGCCATTTCAGATAGCGTTTCAATACTTTCAAAAAAGGTGACGACAATGATCCGTGTTGAAGAGGCCCTGGAAAAGATCCTGGCTGCGATTTCCCCGCTCGGACTGGAGAAGGTGAATATCCTCGACGCGCTGGGGCGTGTGATCGGCGAGGATGTTTATGCCGAACGCGCCATCCCGCCGAAAGACAACTCGGCCATGGACGGCTACGCCCTCCGCATGGGGGATACCCGCGGCGCATCCGCGGACACGCCAGCGATGCTGGAGGTCGTCGAGGAGATCCCCGCCGGGACCATCCCTGAAAAGCGGATCGGGCCGGGGCAGGCCGCGCGGATCATGACCGGCGCGCCGGTCCCGGAGGGCGCCGACGCCGTCATCCGGGTGGAGGATACGCGGAAGGAAGACGGGCAGGTCGCCATTCTTGTCGAGGCAAAACATGGACAGGACATCCGTTTGGCGGGAGAGGATGTGCAGCCCGGAGAAAAGGTGATCTCCCGGGGCGAGTTGATCCGGCCCGCCGAGGTCGGCATGCTGGCCGCCCTCGGGCGCTCCTTCGTCTCCGTCAACCAGCGGCCGCTCGTTGCCATCGTCGCGACGGGGGATGAACTCACCGACATCGACGAGGCGCCGTCGCCCTGGAAAATCGTCAACAGCAACAGCTTTTCGCTTGCCGCCCTCGTTCTCGACTGCGGCGCCGTCCCGCTTCAGATCGGCATCGCACGAGACCGGCGGGAGGACCTCATTGCAAAATTCCGGGCCGCCATCCGGGCCGATCTGATCGTCTCTTCCGGCGGCGTCTCCGTCGGGGACTATGACCTCGTCAAGGAGGTCATGAAGGAGGAGGGAAACCGCATGCAGTTCTGGCGGGTCGCGATGAAACCGGGACGGCCGCTCGCCTTCGGCATGCTGGGTAAAATTCCCTTCATCGGTCTTCCGGGGAACCCGGTCTCCGCGATGGTCTCCTTCGAGCAGTTCATCCGTCCCGCTATCCTCAAGATGATGGGACACGTGAACCTGTTTCGGCAGACCGTCCAGGCGCGTCTCGGCGAGAATATCAGCAAGAAGTCGGGAGGCATCTTGAAGTCGATGGTCAGGGCGAACGGCCTGATCATCCTCCCGGAAGAGGCCACAACGGTCCAAGCGGGCGGTATGGTGACAGTCCAACTCCTCGACGATTCCTTGGATTGGACGCTGGAACCGGATTATTAGAAACGTCGCCCCTGCGGTGGGAGATCGACGCTTTTCGATTCCGGCGGGTCCGTGAGAAAACACTTTCACTTTCCTCGCGCCTCTCCCGTCCGGACAGCGGACGACAGCGAAGCCCCGTAAAGAAGAGGCGCTTGATTGCGTCCCCCCTTTCATTCCCAGGCCGGATATGTTATTGAGACGTCACGGAAGTGCAAAGGTCACTGGTGGGCCTCACGGACTTCAAATCCGGTGTGGGGGGCTAATACCCTCTCAGGTGGGTTCGATTCCCATGCACTTCCGCCAATTTATTCACAATTTTTGATTTTTACCGATGATGTTTCTTTAACCTGTCTTTAACCTTCTTTAACCCTACCAGGATTCGCGATTTACAAAGGATTGGAAGTAATATACTGATTTAAAAGAAACTTTTTTACCTTGTTTAATCTTGGGTGCTAGCCCCCACAACGGATTTGAAAACGGAAGTGGTGCGGATCTTGACAGGGAAATTGAAAATTCCTATTGCATTTCAAGTCAATCCCTTTTAGATTATTGTGCAAGTCATAGAAAGGAGACGAATGATGAAAAACAAAAAATTGATGATTGTTCTTGTGTTATTTAACATGTTATTTTTATTTTTGGTCGGGTGCAATAAGCCAAAACATGTAGGCCAGTGGGTAGATTCGTCGCTTAGGGAAGCAATAGTATTTAATAACAATGGCACTTTCGATACACTGTATTATTATCACCCCAATCCAGTGCCTCAATTTGGACAACCTGTGCCTCAAATACCAGATGATAAAACGTGGAAGGTAAGAGATCTAGGCACTTATGCCATCGATTATGCAAAAAATCCCGCCTGGCTTGATTTAACTGTTACGGAACAGGGAACGTAACACCGATTAGAAGGGCTTATAAAGTTTCTTGATGATAATACTTTTTATGTTGGATTTGGAAGAGGCCATGATCGTCCGCTCTCTATTGATAATGCCAGTAGCAGGGCAAGGTTCACAAGGGCTGCACCAAATGAGACAACACCTCTACCAAACGGGACTTTCTCAATAACCCCCATGC
>JAPLJX010000466.1 GCA_026388375.1 Deltaproteobacteria bacterium | reverse complement strand
CATAAAACTCTCCTGGAATTATGGAACGGATGAAGAACCGGACGTCCATAAGGTGGCAAAGGAGATCAACGGTTACTTCACGAGAGAAAAGTCGATCAAGGACAAGGAAAAGACGATTGAGTACCAGGCCGGACAGCAGGTGCCGGCGTTCGCGCAACTCCAGGACGACGGTTCAACGGCTTCGGGATGCTGGATCTACTGTAATTCCTACGCCGAGAAGGGCAACATGGCAGCCAGAAGGGGCACCAAGGATCCATCCGGCATCGGACTTTATCCGGAATGGGCATGGAGCTGGCCCGTGAACCGCAGGATTATTTACAACGGCGCGTCCGTCGACAACAAGGGTGTTCCCTGGGATGCCAAACGCGCCGTAATAACCTGGGATGGGACCAAATGGACCGGCGACATACCGGATGGAGTCGGCAACCCCGGTTCGGGGAGACCCCCATTCATCATGAAGCCCGATGGCGTAGCAAGCATCTTCGGCCCTGGTTTGGCCGATGGTCCCTTCCCGGAACATTACGAACCGTTGGAGAGCCCCCTGGCCAAAAACCTCATGTCCAATCAGATGGTGAATCCTGTCATCAAAAGATGGGATAAGCCGGGGGTGGGAACGGAAATGGATGCAGCAAGGAGTGCTGATCCGATGTTCCCCGTAGTGTGCACTACAATGAGGGTCAGCGAACACTGGCAATCCGGCGTCCTGACAAGGTGGCAACCCTGGCTGGTGGAAATGCAACCCAGCCTGTTCGTCGAAATCGACCATGAGCTGGCCCGGGAAAAAGGCATTAAGAGCGGCGATCAGATCTTCATAAAATCAGCCCGCGGCCAGGCGGAGGCCGTGGCCATGGTCACGGCCCGACTCAAGCCTTTTACCATTGACGGGAAGATTGTCCATCAAGTTGCCCTTCCCTGGCATTTTGGTTGGGCAACTTCGGCAACGAGGGCATACAGCGCTAAGGACAAGAAGCCGGAATTGTTCACTTACGGAAATGCTGCCAACCGGCTGACGCCAAACATAGGAGATGCCAATACCATGATACCGGAAAGCAAGGCTTTCATGGTCAATATCTTCAGGAAGGGGGTGGCTTAAATGGTAGAAAAAGGGGTGCTCATCGACGTGTCAAGATGTATCGGCTGCCGCGGTTGTCAAATTGCGTGCAAACAGTGGAATCAGCTGCCGGCCGGTTTGACAACGAACAGCGGTACTTATCAGAATCCACCTGACCTTCAGGCAAATACCTGGACGCTGGTCCATTTCCGGGAAGTATCGGAAAAGGAGGGCGGAGTTGAATGGCTATTTTGGAAAGACGGGTGTATGCATTGCACCGATGCCACCTGTGTAAATTTATGCCCGGCAGGCGCCAGATTTCATCTGGATTCTGGGGCCGTGGGGACGGATAATGAAAAATGTATAGGCTGCCAGACTTGCGTGGTCGCCTGTCCTTTCGGGAAACCCAGGTATAGTGAGGAATCAAACAAGGCCTACAAGTGCAACCTTTGTACGGACAGGGTAGAGAACGATTCCTCCCCGGCATGTGTCAAGGCCTGCCCCACGGGAGCGCTAAAGTTCGGAGAGAAAGGGGAAATGATAAAACTGGCTTACAGACGTGCGCAGGAACTGGGAGGGGATGCCTCCGTTTATGGGGACAAGTTTTTCGGTGGTACGCATATCATGTATGTTCTTGAGAAAAAGGTAGGTTTTTACAGCAGCTTGCCAGTCAGACCCAAGGTTGCCGCCTCCGTCATTTTCTGGAAGGAACTGTTGAAACCATTTGGGGCATGGGAAGCAGGTATGGGGATGGCCTCGATAGCGGCGGCCTCTTTTTCCAAGCAAAGGCGCAATATTTTTGACAACCATCGGAAAAATAACAGAGGGTAGCTTTTCTCAGCGCACGGGGTAGGCGGCCCCTTTTACAGGGAGACCGTCTGCCCCCTGACGATTGGATGTGTGATCATTAATTCTTTTTCTCCTCTATGATGGATATTCCCAGTTTTTTTAGAAGCGCATGAAAGTTCGGGCGGAGTATGCCTGTTGCTTCTGCGGCCTGCGAAACATTCCAGTTGTTTCTTTTGAGGGCATTGATAACGAAGGCCTTTTCAATCGGTTCTGTGGCCCTCTCCCGGAGCCGCTTCTTTGTTTCTTTCAACTCTTCGAGGCTGAGCGGGACAGAATTCAGGTCCGAATATCTTTCCTCTTCCGCCGATCTCAACTCCAGATCATTTCTCCGTATCATCTCGCTTTCACAGAGTACGACCGCTCTTTCAATAATATTTTCCAATTCACGAACATTTCCCGGAAATTCGTATGCCTTCAGTACGGCCATGGCATCGGGTGCCATACCCCGCACCTCCTTGCCGATCTCTCCGGAATACTTCTTCAGGAAGTGGCGAATTAAAAAAGGCAGGTCTCCCTTCCTCTCCCGCAGAGGAGGCAGTTGGACGGGTATGACGTTAATTCGGAAGAAGAGATCTTCCCGGAAAGTTCCCTTGGTCACCATGGTCCGCAGATTTATGTTCGTGGCCACAATGAGACGGATATCTGTCGGAACAGGCGTGGTATCGCCGATGGGGGTCAATACCCGTTCTTGCAAAACTCTCATCAGTTTAGCCTGGGTAGCAAGGCTGATATTGGAAATATCGTCCAGAAAAAGGGTCCCTCTGTCGGCCACTTTAAAAAGACCCATTTTACTATGGATGGCGCCGGTGAAGGATCCCTTTATATGGCCGAACAGCTCGCTTTCCAGCAAGGTTTCCGGGAGAGAGCTGCAATCCACCGCCACAAAGGGATGTTCATGTCTAAGACTGTTCTTGTGAAGGGCGCGCGCCACCAGCTCCTTTCCCGTTCCGCTTTCACCGGTAATGAGCACCGTGCTGTCGGTAGGGGCCACCTGCGATATCCGGCGATAGACCTTCTGCATCTCAGCGCTTTCGCCGACAAAGTCGTCAAAACTATGACCGGGACTGAGTTCTTGCCTGGCCATAATACCATCCGCGGCTGATGTTTTATGGTCAATGGCTTTTTGCACCTTGTCGATGATCAGCTCGGGACTGAAAGGCTTTGCGATATAATCAAAGGCGCCGTTTTTCATGGCATCTACGGCGGAAGAGACGGTCGAATAACCGGTGATTATAATTACAGGAACTTCCGGTTGCAATATCTTGATGGTTTTCAGAACCTCGATACCGTCCATACCCGGCATCTTCAGGTCGGTAATGACAACATCAAAATCCTGTTCCTGAATTTTTTCTAAAGCAGCCCGTCCGCCGGCCGAGGTTTCTGCCTGATACCCCTCGGCTTCGAGAATGCGGCGCATTCCCTCCCTGATTACGGATTCATCATCAACAACAAGGATATTACGCTTGTTCTGACGTTTTTCTTGCCGACATGTTTCCATAACTTGATCGCAGGAATAATTTTGTCTCTGGTGGAAATAAAAATCCAGCGTGATCATAGCTTATCATGATCGCTGAGAAATCAACATCATTTATTTCTGTTTGAAATCAAGCATTTTCTTCAAGGGCGACGTTTTACTGACTACAAGGACGGAAGTGGTACGCAAGGTGCGCGCCAGCCATCTGACGGATGGCTGTCATACCCCTTGCATCTTTCCAAAGGGGAATTGCAGATGGACCGATTCCCCGGCTGATCGAGCGGGGGGCCAGGCCACGGAGGGGGACGGGATGACGATCAGGGGGGGCGGGTTAGATGGCTGAATAGGGGTTCGTTCTTTTCAGGAAAAAACCGTGCCCGATGGCCGAGCAGATGGGGGAAAGCTGCGGAATCGAAACGGAGAAGGGCTCCTCATCGAACTGAATTTCCAGCGGCTTATCTCCCCCCGCGCCATGAAAGGCTTAATTGGGGGGTGGACGCCGATGAAACGACAGAGAAGAAAAACCGAGGCACTGGGGGATTGCGCTTCCGAAGCCATCCATGCTAAAAGCCGCAAACGGATAAAACACCCGCGGGAACCGGAGACGTGGCTTAAATTCATCACGCTTGTCATTGCTGTTGTTCCCCTCTCTCCTCTTGCCGCGGACCAGTGGGAAGGAATATTCATTGACTGATCATACAGAACCATACGTCGGACCGCTGCCGGCCTTTCTCAGTAGCGGCCTTTCCTTTCTGAAACGGCAGCACCGGGACTGGAAAATCACCGTTTTGCGTACATCGTTGGACAAGCTGGCCTACCAGATGGTCTTTCCCTATCTGTCCATCTATATCGTGGCGCTGGGGGCGACCGGGACCCAACTGGGCATGGTCAACAGCATGGGCATGATCATCGCCGGCCTTTGCGGACCATTCACCGGCTGGTTCATCGACCGAATCGGTCCCAAAAAAATCTACCTGATCGGCATCGGATTCCTGGCCGTCTCCTACCTGACCTACAGCCTGGCGCAAAGCTGGGAGGTGACCATTATCGCCATGATCGGTTACTGGTTGGGTTACTCCACCAGCAATCACAGTTGCGCAACCATCTGCGGAAACTGTCTGGTCAATCGGGACCGGGCCACCGGCATGCTGATCTGTGAAACGGTCGCTGCGGGTCTCCTGGGAATGGCCGGGCCGATGCTGGCCACCTGGCTGGTCACCCTGTATGGCGGCGTGAACACCGCCGGCATCCGGCCATTGTTCTTTTCAGGTCTCCTGATCACGATCGGCACGTTCGTCATCGTCCTGATACAGTTGTCGGAACGAAAATGGGTGAAGGCGGGCAGCCACAGGCCGCACCTGTTTAGGGATATCTCCCAGGTGCTCAAAGGCGGCAATCATCTGAAAAAGTGGCTGGTCATCGCCTCCATTGCCCAGTTGCCGCTGGGGATGGTTTTTCCGTTCACCCAGGTTTTCGCCCACCAGATCAAAGGGGCCAATGAATTCATCCTGGGGATCATGGTTACCGGATCGGCGCTGTCATCCATCGTCTGTGCCATTCCGCTGGGCAGGCTGGCGGACCGGATCGGCCGGAAGAGGGTCCTGTACATCACCATCCCGCTTTTCTGGATCTCCAACCTGATGCTGATCTGGGCGACGTCAACGGCCTTTCTGATCATCGCCGGAATCCTGCAGGGCTTTTACTTCATCGGCTCATCCATCTCCGCCGCCATAGAACGGGAACTGGTTCCCCCCGAACAGATGGGGAGATGGGTCGGCATTAACCGGTTCTTCAAGATGGTTCTGAGCGCGATCCTGGCCTTGTCCGCGGGGGTCATCTGGGACAGGATCGGACCGCAGTACATCTTCATCCTTTTTGTCGGCATCGACCTCCTGATCCGAATGCCCCTGCTGCTCAGCCTCCCCGAAACGCTCCACGGGCATTTCAAGCCGGGGGCGGATGGGGATTCAAGCAAATGAGGAAGCCTCAAGGATGCCGGGGAATCAAATGCTCCGGCACCTGAATCGCTACAACCTCCCCGCGGGCGCAGATTTTCCCGCCGGCTGAAAGGGTCGATTCCACGATCACCTTACGCCCCTTGACCTCCTTCACCCTGCCGCGGATTTCCAGCGGGACGCCGAGGGGCGTCGGGAGCAGGTAATCGACATGGAGAGATGCCGTG
>JAPLJX010000068.1:7863-14172 GCA_026388375.1 Deltaproteobacteria bacterium | reverse complement strand
GGTTTCGAGGGCCGCGTCGTCATCGCCGTCGATTTCGATGATGATGCAGGCGCCGACCTCCGGATCGAGTTCCGTCTTGCGGTGGCGCGCCACGACCTCCAGGCAGGTCCTGTCCATGATCTCGGCCGCGGCCGGTACCGCGCCTGACTGAAGCACCGTGTGGATGGTGCGGCAGCCGTCGTCGAGGGTGCGGAACATTACCTGTAGTGTGCCGCGCCGCTTCGGCATCGGGATCAGCCGGAAGAGGGCCCGGGTGACGACGCCAAGGGTGCCCTCGGAACCGGTGAAGAGGCTCGTCAGATCATAGCCGGTCACGTTCTTGATCGCCTTGCCGCCGGTCCGGAGGATCGCGCCGTCGGCCAGAACCACCTCCAGCCCCATGACGTAGTTCTTCGTAACGCCGTATTTGACGGCCCTCATTCCGCCGGCGTTTTCCGCCACGTTGCCGCCGATGGTGGAGAATTTCCAGCTTGCCGGGTCGGGCGGATAGAAGAGCCCCTTTTCGGCGCAGTGGTTGTAGAGGTCGATCGTGCGGACCCCGGCCTCCGCCGTCACCATCATGTTCCTTTCGTCGAGCTCGATGATCCGCGTCATGCGGTCGAGGGCAAGGGAGATGCCGCCTTTAAGCGGAATGCTGCCGCCAGTGCGGCCGCTCGCGGCGCCCCTGGGTGTGACGGGGATTTCATGTTCGCAGGCGACGGCCATGACCCGTGACACCTCATCGGTGGTCAGCGGCCTGACGACCAGGTCGGGTTTGCTGGCCGGCAGGAGCGGTACAAAGGAGGAGTCATAGGAATAGCCGAAGCGGTTCAGTTCGGAATCCAGGACGTGGTCCGGTCCCACGATAGCGCGAATTTTCTGTTTGATCTCTTCTGTGATCATTTCCTATCCCTCCCGTCCGGGCATCGCTTTACAGAGATGAAAATTGCTGTGCGACCCCATCCCCGGTACTTCTCCTCCCCTTGAAATGGATGGAAGTGGATTCAATAGTATCAACAAGATGGATACGCATTTTCGAGAGAAAGAATGTTATCATTCGGCAAAAACTTTCACCGCCTCCGAAAGCGCCTGCATCTCTGCTCCGCCATCTTCTTTTTCCTTCCGGCGGCTTCCCCCGTAGAGCTCGTACTCCAGAAGCCGGCACTCGATCGCGCTGTTGAAAAAAGGGATTCGCCTTTTCGTCCGGAGGCCGACCGATTTCCCCAGGGCGGCGTTCCCGGTGAAAATATAGCCGCGGTATCCGCCGCACCGCTGCTTGAAGAAATCCCCGATCTCCCGGTAGAGGCCGATCAGACTCGGGAGATCGCCGGTCCGTTCGCCGTAGGGGGGGTTTAGGACGACGATGCCGCCCCGTTCCGGGACCGGCGTCTCGTTGAAGGGGCAGACGACAAATTCGATTCGACGTTCCACGCCGGCTGTTCGGGCATTCTGTCTCGCCGCGGCGACCGCCTCCGGGTTGATGTCCGTGGCGATGATCCTCGTCGCCGTCTCCTTTCTCGCCTCGTGCGCCGCCGCTCGGAGCGCACGCCAGGCGGCCGGGTCGAAACCCTGCAAATGGATGAAGCCGTAGTTGCTCCGGAGGAGGCCCGGCGCCTTGCCCTCGGCCAAGAGTGCGGCCTCGATCGCGAGCGTCCCGCTCCCGCACATCGGGTTGACGAAGCCCCTCCTGCCGTTCCAGCCGGTGGCAAGGATCACGGCCGCGGCGAGGGTCTCCTGCATCGGCGCCGCAAGCGGTATCTTCCGGTAACCCCGCCGGGAGAGGGGCTCGCCGGAGGTGTCGAGGTAGACCGCGACCTCGCTCCCTTTCCAGTAGACGTGGACAACCGCGCGGTTCCGGTCGGGTCCGGAGTCGGGCCGCAGGCCGCATTTTTCCTGCATCCGGTCGACGATCGCGTCCTTCGCTTTCAGGTTGACGAACCGGGCGTCGTTGATCGTCGGGGTGTCCGCCGTCGAGGTGACACAGAGGTAGGCGTGCTCTCCCGTTGCGTGGAGAATCTCCTCCCACGGGAGTTCCCGCAGGCCGCGGTAGAGGCCGTCCGGATTCTCCGCCGGGAAGGCCGCGATATGGAAAAGGACCCGGTGACCCGTCCGGAGATGGAGGTTCAACCGCATCGTGTCGGCGAGCGTCCCCTCCGTCTCGACGGCCGCCTCCCCCTCCGCGAGGACGGGGAAGCCGAGGGCGCGGAGCTCCCCGGCAAGCCAGGGGGGAATCCCCTTGGGGCAGGTGATCAGGATCTTGCTTTGCCGTATCCAGTTCTTCATGGTTTCAATTCACTTGCGGATTGCTCCGCCAAAACGTGCGATTTTGCGCTCCGCCGTCCACGGGTTCCGGCCCGGCGGGGCTACCGGTTATGTAACACAGACCGCTTGAAATGCAAGGGAAAGAAAGGGAGAAGGACGGGATAAAAGGGATTCAGATTGACATTCCGCGGGGGCTTCCCTATGGTGGACCCCGATGACCTCTAACGGATTGCGGGAGCCTGTCATGAAACGGATCATCGTCCAGATTTACGAAATTCAGGAGCCGCGGGAGGCGGAGCGGCTGATCGAGATGGGGGTGGATCGCATCGGGAGCGTGATCCTCTCGCGGGACATGCTGAAGGCCCCCTTCGTGCGGGAGGTCGTCCGGCTGGTCCGCGGCTCAGCGGCGAAGAGCAGCCTGATCCCCCTCCTCGCGCGGGAAGACGACATCCTCCGCGCGCTCGACTACCATGAGCCCGATTTCGTCCATTTCTGCGAGTCGATCCCGCTCGATCCGGGAAAAAGCGCGCAGCGGGAGACCGTCTGCACAGAGGCGATCCGCGTCCAGAAACGCGTGAAAAAAGAGTTCCCCATGATTGGAATCACCCGTTCCATCCCGATTCCCGAGCCGGGGCTGACCGATTCCGCTCCCGTCCGGGAGGCGATCCTGGAGATCGCCCGCGCGCTGGAGCCGTACACCGACGGCTTCATGACGGACACCCTCCGGGGATATGGGGCAGAGGGCGCCGCCCAGCCCGTGGCCGGTTACGTCGGCATTACCGGAGAGGTCTGCGACTGGGATCTGGCTGCCGCGCTTGTCGAGGCGAGCCGAATCCCCGTGATCCTGGCCGGGGGGATCTCCCCGGAGAACGTCCGCGACGCCGTCGGTCGGGTCCGGCCCGCGGGAATCGACAGTTGCACGCAGACCAACACCCGCGACAACCGAGGACGGCCTATCCGTTTCCGGAAGGACTTCGACCGGGTGAGTCGCCTCCTCGCGGAGGTTCGAGATGGATAAGAATCTATCCATGCCGAGGGTAATGAAAAGAGGTTCATCCGGTTCTTGCGTACTTTCTGATTTGGAAAATGTATGTACCTACCTACCGGATGACCTCTTTCTTGCACCTACAAGTAAAGGTTTTTCGCGGTGTAATTGAAATGAGGATTACCAGTTATAAACGACATTTCACGCGGGCAAAGCCGTTGTGCAAATCACCGCAGTCGAGATAACGATAGATCATGTTTGAAGAGAATGATATTCACATCCATGTACCGGCCGGAGCTATTCCGAAGGATGGACCGTCGGCAGGTATCACCATGCTCACGGCCCTGGCGTCGCTTCTTACAGGGAGGAAGGTCAAGGAAGACCTCGTCATGACCGGTGAAACTACTTTGCGTGGGCTTGTGGCTTCCTGCCGGGGGTATTAAGGAAAAGGTTCTGGCAGCCCACCGCGCCGGCATTAAAACAATAATCCTGCCCAAATGGAACAGGAAGGATTTAGTGGACATCCCCTCGAAGGTCCAGAAGGATATTCAATTTTACTTTGTCGATGAAATGCTTGAGGTCTTGAAGATTGCCCTTGAGAAATAATATCAGGTATGATCATGAATGCGTCGGCTGAGGGCATGAATGGTTCGGGGTTCCACGTTCGGGGGAACTTCGCCGGCAGTGGCAATGATAGCAACCCCATGTTCGAGTATATCAGAGATTGTACGGAGTATAACGTCATTTCCGCTTGCGAAGAGTTCCGGAGAGATGGCCCGGCCCGTGAACCCCGTGAACGCAGGGTTTTTCGGGAGAGTTACCCGGTCTGATTGGAAGACGATGGCAGTGGGGCTCAACTCTTCAATCCCGGATGGAGCAGCTTCCTCATCCGGCGGCGCCTGCCTGATCAACAACACAGCCAATTCATAGAAAGCAAGGAGATTGAAAATCGCCCTGAGAGCCTGGCAGTAACCGGCAGAGAACTCCGTTGTATTAATCATGCTCTCATCGATGAAAACCGCAGTAAAAATGTTTGCCTCACCCAGGTGACGTATGAGGGAAAATACGGTATCACGACACCGCTCGAACCATGCAGTTTCTGTTAGTGAAGCCGGCCGGACAATCGCCCGGCTCAAGTTTCCCGGTCCGGGTATATACGAAAAAAGCCCGACCGCAGGTTCGATGATCCGGCTGAGCCCTCGATAAACCTCCAGCATGACGTCGAAATCACTCCGAGGTTCAGTCATCTTCAATGGATCCGAACAGATGATCCGTTCCGTGGGCAGATCGATGCAAATTGCGTTCAGGGCGAAGAGTTGCTGTGTCCGTCGAAGGGCCATGCACAGCTGTACCGGATTTTCGAAGATCTCCCGGGTAGGCCGCTGTTCTAACCGGCCGAGGTAGCTGCCCCAGCGAGGTATGAAGAGTGGACCATGGGCGAGCAAGTCTTGGAAGCGGACTTTTCCCATCGTTCGTGTTTCCTGTGAGATGGTTCTTAGAGACGAATGATCAGCCTGTTGGGTGAGGCATCGGGCCAGTTGCCATAAAAGCCTAGCATGTCCGCCGGCGGTTTGAGGGTGCTCCAGTCTTTCATAAACTCCTCGAAGGACATCCCCCGTGCCAGACGGGCCTGACGCTCCTCCTCCCGCAGCCGTGCTGTTTGTTTCTGATCGACGAGGCCGGTTTTTCCGTCGATGGCAACCCGGTAAACATTCTCGGCGGACCAGCGGGACACGCGGCTGGAGCGGACATCTGCGGCGACCAATTCGGGATCCCTTTCAAGCATGTCGCCGTAGCCGCTGCCGCCGGAACCGATGGCGGTGATCAAATCGCCCTTGGCCAACATGCGACTCGGCCTGGCAGTCCGCTCGAAGCTATACGTCCCCGCGATGCTGCGTGTAGCTGCCAGTTCCCTGCTGTCCCGAGGGAGTTCCGCTCCTGCATTCATCAGTTCCAGGGTATCGCTCCCTGCCACCTGTATGCCGGGCACGATATCCGGCGGATAGCCGCCGAAGAGACCCTGACCCACCGCGACCCGGGTCGTGATGCCCATGGTGCTTACGGCTACGCGTGGTGTGTGGTAGAGCAGGAGCATGGTCTGGACTGCCGTACCGCCCCGGAACTTGCCGATCCCGCCACTGTCGGGCATGATGTTCTGAAAGAGGTGGAGAAACATCGTCTCGTTTTCCACATCCTCCACGTCCGGCCCGCGGCCATAGTGGGCGTAAGGGAAACCGTAACAATCTACGCCGTCCATATCGGACCTGGCCCCGCCGCCCTCGGCGTTGAAGGGATAAGCCAGCAGGTCGGCTACCCTTGCCCCGTACTGGTTGATGCCGGCGTAGATAAAGGGTACTG
Source organism: Deltaproteobacteria bacterium (assembly GCA_026388375.1). GTDB lineage: Bacteria > Desulfobacterota > Syntrophia > Syntrophales > UBA5619 > UBA5619. The sequence continues at coordinate 8,588 of JAPLJX010000068.1, read as the reverse complement.
TATGATTGTTGCCCGCTCCGGCCGTCACCAGATCGCGCTGCTTGCTCGCATACATCATCTTGCTGAAGACGATTGGGGCCAGTACGGTCACCTGGTAGCAGGCGTAGACCGATTGTGAGATGGCCGCCTCCGGACTGGCGTTGAGGAGCGACCCTGCAGGCACGATGAACTTCAGCGGGGCAAAGGTGCCGGAGCTGATCGGCAGATCATGGAAGGCATATGCGTACAGATAGATGGCCATGTGAGCCGCGGTGATGTGGGCAAAAGCGTTGACGGGCCCTTCGTTTTCCGGGGAAGTCCCGGTGAAGTCGAAGGTCAGCTCTTCACCCTTTTTAATAACGGTGAGCATTGTCCTGGTCAGCGATTCCACCGTCCCGAGAGTATCGGCGAACGAGACGGCCCGGTAGGTACCGTCACACCAGCCGCAAATTCGCTTGCGGGCTCCTTCCTCGGAGTTGATGAGCATCTGGCGGAACAGGCCGGTGAGCAGGCGGGCACCCACTGTAGCCGCCAGTTCCTGCGTCCGAACCCTAATCCGGTCGGCGGCAGTTACCCGCGCCCGTACGTCGATGACCTGCATCCGCGGGGCCCGGGAGATCATGTTCTCCATCATCTCCATCAGATCCGCCCGCAACTGGTAGTTCTCGCCGATCCTGATGGGTGAGAGCTTCATGCCCTCATGGTGACGGCTCTTTGCCGACGCAGGCATGCCGCCGGGTTCGGTT
>JAPLJX010000068.1:0-7831 GCA_026388375.1 Deltaproteobacteria bacterium | reverse complement strand
CGGTTGCCCCGGCCTCCGGCTGGTGAACCGCGGCACAGGACCAGGCGATCAGCACGTTCTCAAAGAAGATGGGCATAATGGCGATCTGGTCCGGGTTATGAATGCCCCCGTAAAGCCCGTCGTTGCAGTAGAAAATATCGCCCTCGCGGATGCCCACGCTGGGCTCGTTACGGAAGGCGTGGAGGATATACTTGATCGGCAACTGGGCAGTTACAGCGTGGAGATAAGTGCCGCACGAGGCGACAACCATGTCACCCGCGGCGGTGTAAAGACCCACCACCAGGTCGCCGGAATGGAGCATGGAGGAAACACCGGTCTTAACGAATACCTCCGCCGCCTCATCAACGATCGTGCTCAGTTTCTCGGAGTAAACTTCATAATCACCGGGCTTCAGGGCCCGGACACAATCGAGTTCCTCAACGGTCGGTTTTTCCGGCTTGATCCAGTCGAGTAGTTGCTGTCGGCTGACGGGCATGGCGGGATTCTCCTTTTACTCTTTCTTAATGATTCCGGCCCGGAACTCATTCATGGCATAGTTCCATCCGTGCGGGATGACCGTGGTCGTATCGGGGGCCTCGATAATTGCCGGGCCTGCGATGACATTGCCCGGTTTCAGTACACCCTCCTCATAGATCGGCGTTTGCCTGAAATCATCGATCTCGGGCCAGTATACCGGCCGGGGTTTTTTTACCGCAGTTATAGACGGTGTTTGTCTGTGTAGCCGGTACCGTGGCAGCTCCGGTTTCGGCCGGGGAACGATGGCATGGAGGATGAAGTTGTGGATTTCCACACCGCCTGCCGGAAAAACAGAGATGGGGCTGTAGGCGCGGGAGTAGGCGGAGACAAACTTTTCATAAAGAGCCTTGACATCGTCATCTGACTGCAGCACGAGCCGGGGCGAGGCGGTCCGCTTGATGTTGAGCTGACCGCCGAACTTTATATCGAGTTCAAGCTCATAGAGGACCCGGTCGACAGGCAATCCCTCCCCGCGAATGTCCCGCTGGGCCAGTTCCCGGAGACGCTCGACCACCCTGTTGAAGGACGGGTAATCCTTCAGCCACTGTTTTCCACCCGCTTCGAGGAGCTGAATGCGGTAGGACTGTTCGTAGACATGTCTTATATCCATGGTCGAGGAGCCGAAGGCACAGAAAACGGGCGAGAAGGGAAAGGTAATAATGTGGGATAAGCGGGCTTCCGCTCCAAAGCCGCAACAGTGTGCTGGCCCAGCGCCTCCGCAGGCAAACAGGGTCAGCTGCCGCGTGTCGTAACCGCGGAGCGCAGTTTCCTTGAAGAGGGTTGATCCCATCCGGGCGTCGAGTACCTTCCTGATGAGGAGGGCAGCTTCCTCGACCGATAGTCCAAGCGGTCCGGCAATCCGCTCCTGGATAACCGACCGAGCCCTCTTCAGGTTGATCGGTATCCGGCCACCGTGGAAATAATCCGGGTTGAGATAGCCGAGGACGAAATCGGCGTCAGTCACTGTTGCTTCCGAACCGCCCTGATCGTAGGCCGCAGGTCCGGGTATGGATCCGGCCGATTGCGGGCCGACTTCGAGACGGCGGCCTGCCGATTCATCGATCCAGGCGATCGAGCCGCCGCCGGCGCCGATGGACTTGGTTTCCACCATGGCTATCCCGACCTGCCAACGGTCGATAAGCGGCTGAGCCAGGTGGCTGACGGGACGGCCCTGCTCGACCAGGCTGACGTCGAAGCTTGTCCCGCCCATATCGGCGACGACGACAGTTTCAAAACCCATCTGCCCTGCCAGGAAGGATGCTCCCAGGCATCCGGCCACCGGCCCGCCATTGTAAGTCTGGACCGCCGAGGTTTTGAACGCAGTGGCCATGCCGCCGCTGTTATGCACCAGATAGAGCGAACGTCCGTACCCATTGGTGCGGACCTGCTCGCTGATACCCAGGGTTTCCTCCCAGAGTGACTGATGCAGGTAGGCGTTGAGGACGGTCGTCATCGTCCTGGTATACTCAAACCGCTTGGGTAAAACCTCGCTCGAGAGGAAGACCGGCATGCTTCCCAGGTAACAGTCCGGAAAGAGCTCCCGGATGATCTCGCGGATGCGGCGCTCATGGCCGGGGTTGAGATAGGACCACAGCAGGGCTACCACTATCCCCTGGGCGCCGCGATCCACCAGACTGAGCACCTTATGCTGCACGTTCTCCTCGTCGAGCGGAGCGACAATCGCACCCTTCGAATCGATGCGTTCTTTAACCCCCTCGATCATGTCGCGTGAGATAAGCGGTTCGGGACGCACCGCCCGGGCGACATTGCGGCGTTCGCGGACCGGCAGCCCATCCGCCCACTGAGCCCCCTTGCCGACCAGGATGGTGTCCTCGAATCCCCGGGTAGTGAGCAAGCCGAGGCGGGGACCTTTCCGTTCCAGCAGCTTATTCATAGCAACAGTCGTAGAGTAGCGGATCATCTCCGTTTCCATAAGCAGGCTCTTTACATCTGTGCCGAGATCTTCGGCCGATTCCTGCAAGGCCCGCATAAATCCGACCGCAAGGTTGTAGCCGGTTGTCGGCGTCTTGACCGCTACCGTCTTGCCCCTCCAGGAAACCAGGGCATCGGTGAAGGTCCCGCCGATGTCAACATCGATGTTCGCCGCCGCGTTACGCCTGACCATAGTTCACCCTCTTTTTCAGAGCATCGATATCAATCTCAATGTCGTGGGATGGCGGATGTCCCGGAGGCAGCACTTCCGTCTCTACGAGGGTACCGCAGCCGGGACAGTAGAATTCAACGAAAATGCAGACCGATTTATCGGGAGCGAAGCTGTAGCGTTCCCCTTTTATCTGCGGATCGTAGACCGTCGCCGGATCGCGGGGATAGACCAGGCATCCCTCCTTGTAGTTTCGCCGGGCAGATATGAGGTTATAGCCGCACCTCCGGCAGTGCCACCTATCCGTGGCCAGATCGATTTCCAGATATTCAGTGACAGTGACCCGCTTCATGCCGGCCCCCTTTCCATAATTCCATGACCTGCGGCATCGATGCGGTAGCACCAGCTACGAGGTGTCAGGATCGTGGTGTATGCATGCTCAATGATGAGCGGCCCTTGCAGGGATGTTCCCGCCGGAAGCGACTCTCCCCGATAGATGGGTGTGTTCTCGGCGGCATCCGACCAGAAAACGGAACGTTCATCCATGGGTGCAGGCCGCGTTTCAGTCTTGATCATCGACGGCAATACTTCCAATAATGGAGTTACCGACGGGATGATCGCCTTGAGCCTGGCCATGATCACCGCCCCATTCGTCTCCGAAGTGCCGGGCGAGTCGAGCGATTCCTGGTTTTGGGTGACATCTGTCTCGAACACAGTCGTTATACCCTTGTCATCGGCCACCTCTATTTGGAGCCTGAAGCGAAGATGGTCCGTCCCCAAGGCTTCGCCAACGATGTCCTTTCTGGCATGGTCAAGGAGTTCTCGGAACCATCCACCGAGTGCGAACCTTCCGTTTGTGAGATGCGCCTGACCGGCAAGGCAGTATTCATAGACATGTACGACCTCCAGGAGGGAGGAGCCGAAAGCGGAAAAGACCGACCCAACCGGGAAGGTATAAACTTGCCTGATGCCCAGAGTTTCCGCGAGCATTGCCGCATAGAGGCCCCCTGCCCCGCCAAAGGTGAAAAGGGTCCAGTCCGCCGGATTTTCATCCTTGAGCTGGCTTGTAATAGCCGCAGCCAGGGTGTCTTTGAGGCAATCAACGACATGACGGGCCAAGTACGGCAGGGATTCGGACGGGGTACGGCGAAGCGTCTCCAGTGCCTGTTTCGCCCGTTCCGGGTGCAAGCGCCGGCTGCCGCCGAGGAAGTAATCCGGATCAAGAAATCCTGCTATCAGGAAGGCATCGGTTACAGTGGGTTCCAGCCCGCCAAGATCAAAGCAGGCCGGTCCAGGTAGGGCCCCGGCAGAGTCCGGTCCAACGGTTATACTCTCTCCGTTCCTGCGTGCGATGGAACCGCCACCGCCGCCCAATCCGGCAGGCAGTAATGCCCGCATCGAAACCGGCGATCCGTTGCTGTGTTGCAAGATGTACGATTCCATTTCTGATCAGGCTGATCTCGGTGCTAGTCCCGCCGATGTCCAGAGCGATCACCCGCGGGAACGATAGCCGCCGGGCCATGCCGGCTGCCCCATGCATAGCTGCCGCCGGTCCGGAGTTGACCGTGTCGAGTGCCCTTGTCTGGCTCACCCGGGCGATGCCGGTATTGCCGTGGACAATAAAAAGAGTCCGCCGGAAGCCTTGCTGCCTGATAATCTCTTCCGCCCGGTAGAGCGACCGGCTCAGTTCCCCGTGCAGGTAGGCGTTAAGCATCCCCGCAGTCGTCCGCCGTGCGTCTTCCGGTCTTCGGGAAACCTGGTGCGAAAGAAGCACCGGCACGTACCCCAGGTAGTGAGGCGGATATTCAAGATCCAAGATCTGCCGGACCCGCTTTTCGTTTGCCGGATTGAATGACGCCCGCCGCAGGGAAACCACGATCATCCGCACACCCTGTTCCAGCAGATGGCGGGTTTTACTGACTACTTCGGTCTCATTTGGTTCGCTGATGACGCGGCCGTCAGCGGCCGTCTCTTCGTCGATACCGACAACGCAGGATGGATCGATCAGGAAATCAAAGGGGTTGACACCTTCGCGGGGAGTATTACTGTAAAGCATCCGCTCATGGCCGGCGGTGACTATCAAACCAAGCCGCAGGCCCTTCCGCTGAATCAGCAGGTTGTTACACAGGGTCGTCGAGAAACGGATTATGTCCGTCTCGCGGAGCAGTTCCTGCAGTCCGGAAAGCGCTAGCTGCTTGGCCCCCAGCTCGATACACTCCAGAAAACCCAGGGTCAGGTCGTGCGGCGTCGTATCCACCTTGACCGCCGCAAACCGCTGCCCGTCGCTGAAGAATCCGTCGGTATATGTCCCGCCGATATCGATGTCGACTGTATAACTCACTGCACATTGCCTCAAATAAAATGTTATCCAAGGAGTGACTCACTAATAAGGGATCGTTGACTCATAATTCGATGTTACCGAACATCGGCATCCAAAAGGAGGGATAATTATGAGCCCACAGTCCAAAAAAGAGTATCGGGAGACAGTCCATTTACGATATAAAAATGCCCCCCATCATGAAAAAACCGCCATCTTGGATGAATTCTGCGCCACCTGCGGATGTCACCGCAAACATGCCATCAGGGTTCTCAAAAGATTCAAACGTTTTACCAAACCAAAGGCAATGAAAAGAGGGAAACCTCCCATTTATCAAAGCCAGGCACCCTTTTTACGAAAACAAATACCCATCAAAACCAGCCAGTGGGACGAATCAATTGAATTGATAAGGACTTCCTTTTTCACGGTGGGAGTATATGAAGAAGGATTTTGTGTGTCAATTGAATTTTGACCACAAAATATGGGGTGTGGTATCGGTGATGATGATTCTTCGCATTCTCAAAGCGTTATGCCTGGATGTATTCGTCCCAGGAGTATTCAGGGTCCCGATAAAGGTGATCGTCATTCATTTCCGATTGAAAGGATGTATATCTTTCAAAATTATCGGATGCTTGACTCATGGTAGGAGGAAGAAAGACATTTTAGACACGTACACTTAAACCGATGAACCTAAAAAGAGGTCGTTATTCTGACCTTCCAATTTCCGGCCGTCTGTCCTATAATGCGCCTACAATGTCGGGTGGGAACGAGGAGGGGTATAAAGATGCGGAAGGCAAACCGGGAAATCAGCGATCAAGCAGAGATCCGGGCGATCATGGAGGAGGCGCTCGTTTGTCGGATCGGGCTTTGCGACGAGGGGACGCCCTATATCGTCCCGATGAATTTCGGTCTCGGGGAGAATTGCCTCTTTCTCCACTGTGCAACCGAGGGGCGGAAGCTCGACATCCTCCGGCGGAACGACCGGGTCTGTTTCGAGATGGATTTTCTGCGGGAAATCAGGCAGGGGCCGGTGTCTTGCGGGTGGGGCGCGCGCTACGAGAGCGTCATCGGCTTTGGCCGGGCGATCCTCGTCGACGATCCCACGGAGAAACGATTCGCTATGGACCGGATCATGGACCATTACCGTGCGCAAGGACCCTACGCCTACCCGGACGACATCCTCGCCAAAACGACGATCATCCGGATTGAGATTGAGAGCCTCACCGGCAAGCGCCACGAATAATATGGGCTCGGAGGCATGTTTTTTTCGCCCATTGACGCCGCTCCTCCGATTTTATATAGAGAACGCACGGGAACACGACTGGATTCGTTGAGGCGTTGAAGCGATGGGAAACATGAAAGAGAGCAATATCCTTTTCTTCGTCATCCTAGGAATGGCGACGATCCTCTTCCTCTACCTGTTGAAGCCCTTTTTCTTCCCGATCTTCTGGGCCGCTGTCATCGCCGGCGTCTTCATGCCTTTCTACAGCAGGATCAACGGGAAACTGAACCGCCCGAACCTGAGTACGGCGATTCTCTTTCTCCTCATCGTGCTGATCCTCCTGCTGCCCGTGGGGATCGTCGGAACGCTCGTCTTTAACGAATCCGTCCAGATCTACGCAACCCTGAGCCCCGACGCGAAGTACATGGACCGGAATCTCCAGCACCTGATCAACTCGATCTCCGACAATTCCATCGCCCATCTGTTCCATATCAACAAGGCCTTTCTGATCGCGAAGAGCACGGAGGTCGCGCAGGGGATTACGAACTACATCTTTGTCCACCTGACGGAACTTACACAGAACACCCTCGGCCTGTTGGTCCAATTCGCAATCATGCTCTACACCCTCTTTTTCTTCGTCCGCGACGGGGACCGGTTCCTCCGGATGGCGATGAAGATTCTTCCGCTGGGGATGGGGCGGGAGAAGTTCCTCTACGAACGGTTCATTGTGACGGCGCGCTCTACCCTGAAGGTAACGCTGATCATCGGCGGCATCCAGGGGACGCTGGGGGGGATCGTCTTTTTAGTGACGGACGTCGAGGGGGCGCTGATCTGGGGGCTTCTGATGATCCTGATGGCCATCGTCCCGTTGGTCGGCTGCTCCATCATCTGGGCGCCCGCCGGCATCCTGATGCTTCTGACGGGGCATATCTGGGAAGGGGTCCTGATCCTCGCCGTCGGGTTCCTTGTGATCAGCACGGTAGACAACCTGCTGCGCCCCATCCTGATCGGCAAGGATGTCGAGATGCACCCGCTGCTCATCTTCCTCTCGACGCTCGGGGGGATCATCCTGTTCGGGTTTTCCGGTTTCGTCATCGGTCCCGTCGTCACCTCCCTGCTCATCGCGATCTGGGAGATGTACGAGGAATTCTACCGCAGAGAAAAAGCGTAATTACCAGACTATCAGGAGGGTGTAAATCGCGGCGGAGATGAGCGCCGTGAGGGGAATCGTCAGGACCCAGGCCCAAACGATGGTCCCCGCCACCCCCCAGTGCACCGCTCTGATGCGGTGCACTGCGCCGACGCCGACGATAGCGCCGGTGATCGTGTGGGTCGTACTCACGGGGATGCCGGCCAGCGACGCCCCGATGATTGCCCCGGCGGCCGCCGTTTCCGCACAGAAGCCCCCCAGCGGCCGGAGCTTCGTGATTTTGGTTCCCATCGTCTTGACGATCCGCCATCCCCCCGCCATCGTTCCCAGCGCAATCACCGTGTAGCAGACGATTTCCACCCAAAGGGGGATGTGGAAAACCGGCCCAAGAATCCCCCGGCCGAAAAGGACCATCGCGATGAGTCCCATCGTCTTCTGGGCGTCGTTCATCCCGTGTCCCATGCTGAAGACAGCGGCGGAGAGCAGTTGGAGGCTCCGGAAGATTCGATCCGCCCGATAGACCGT
>JAPLJX010000444.1 GCA_026388375.1 Deltaproteobacteria bacterium | reverse complement strand
GCGGGTTCCATCAACCGCGCGATTGCGGCGGAGCTGGGGGTGACCCTCCTGGAGAGCTACATCACCGTAGGGGAGAGATCTCTCCCCGAGACCCATTTCGTTCCGGAGGAACTCTATGAGGCCATGCGCCGGGGCGTCAGGGTTTCCACCGCGCAGGCCTCCCTCTTCGAGCGCCATCAGCATTATCGGAGCGTTCTGGACCGCTATCCCCGGGTCCTCTACCTGTGCGTCGGTTCCGCCTTCACGGGAAACTGTGCGGAGGCGATCGCGTGGCAAAAACAGCACGACCGGGAGGGGCGCTTCACGATTGTTGACAGCGGGGCGGCGTCGGGACGCCTGGGACTTCTGGCGCTGGCCACGGCCCGTTTCGCCAGTGAGACCCGCGATGCCGAGGAGGTGATCCGCTTCGCCCGCGAGGGCGCGGCGCGCTGTCAGGAATATGTGTTTCTGGACACCCTCCGGTACCTGGCGGCCGGCGGACGGCTTTCCCGGACCAGCGCCTTCTTCGGCGACATGCTCCACATGAAACCCGTGATCAGCCCTCTCCCCGAGGGAGCCAGGAAGGTGGGGGTCGTCCGGAACCGGACCGAACAATTGAAGTTCGCCGTGGAGAAGCTGGCCGCCGGCATGGAGCGGAACGGGCGCGCCCTGATCATGATCGAGTATACCGACAACCTCGCATGGGTGATGAAAAAGGTGCAGCCGGAAATCGCGCGGCGCTGCCCGGAGGCGGAGATCATCCTCCAACCCATGTCTCTCACCTCCGGGGCGCACATGGGGCCGGGAACCTGGGCCGTGGCCTTTCTGTCCGGAAATATGGGGACACAATACCTATTTCCCGAGACCAAACAGACAAGGTCATCATGACAGACAAATGCAGGGTCGTCGTTACCGGAATCGGGCGGCGCACCCCCATCGATTTTTGACGATGGCAGTGAAGATAGAGGCATGGAGATGACACCGGACGGCCGCTTTAGGATACTTATCCCGGTCTACAATCACGCCGGCGGGATCGGGCCGGTGACCGAGCGCGCCCGCAGGCTGGGCTTGCCGATGTGGGTCGTCGACGATGGCTCGACGGACGGTACTGTGGAACGTCTGGAGGCGATAGGGGGGATCACGGTGATCCGCCACGATGAGAACCACGGCAAGGGGGCCGCCCTTCTGACCGGTTTTGCAGCCCTCGCGGGAGAGGCGGACTGGGCCGTCACGCTGGATGCCGACGGCCAGCACGACCCGGCGGATATCCCGAGTCTGATCCGGGCGATCCCCAAGGGTCAGAGGCCCATCGTCATCGGCCGGCGGGAGGGGATGGTCGGGGAGGATGTCCCCTGGACGAGCCGCTTCGGGCGGAAATTCTCCAACTTCTGGGTCCGGTGCGCCGGCGGGCCGGACCTCTCCGACACCCAGAGCGGGATGCGCATCTATCCGCTACCGGAGGCGGCGAGTCTCGGGGTTCGGGCCCGACGTTTTCAGTTCGAGGTGGAGATTCTCGTCCGGGCCGGGTGGGCGGGGATTCCCGTCGTCGAGGCGCCGGTCGGCGTCTGCTATACGCCGGGGATGAAGCGGATCTCCCATTTCCGGCCCTTCGTCGATTTCTGTCGGAACTCGGCGACGTTCACCCGGCTGATCTTTCTGCGGATCATTCGGTGGATCATTATCCCGAGACGGGGCGAGATTTAAAATCTGTCCCCCCATAGGAGGCACGATGTTTTTCCGACGCTACCGAATTCGCTGGTCCCTGATGCTTGCCGTCGTGGCAGTCCTGGGGGGCCTCCTGCTGTACGAATCCCTCGGCGGCGTGCGGATCGAAACGGACATCCTGGCATCGCTCCCCCGTCACGATCCCGTCCTGGCGGACGCCCACCGGGTCATCCGCCATCTCCCCGTCCAGGACCGGCTGATTATCGATGTCGCGATCCGGGGAGGGGACCGGGACGCCCTGGCGGCCGGGGCCGATATGATCGAGGCGGGGCTTCGCGAAAGCGGTTTGTTCCGGCAGGTGGGGATGCAGCAGATGGAGGCGCTCTTCCCGGAACTCGTAGACCATGTCGTCGGTCATCTCCCCCTGCTTTTCGAGGGGCAGCAGATGGAAGCGCAGATCGCGCCGCTCCTCGCTCCGGCCGAGCTGCGCCGGATCCTGGCGGAGGATCTCAAGGTCGTGCAGGGGCTCGAAGGGATCGGCCAGGCCGATCTCATCGCCCGTGATCCCCTCGGCCTCCGAAACCTGGTTCTTCCCCGGATGTCCCAACTCCTGCCGAGCCGGGACGCCCAGCTCTACCGGGGGAAGCTGATCTCCCGGGACGGAGGACATCTGCTCGTCATGGCGGAACTCAAAGGTTCCGCGACGGATACGACCTATTCCCGGGCCATCCCCACACTCATCAAGACGCTCGGGGAGAAGCTCAACGGCCAGGT
>JAPLJX010000013.1 GCA_026388375.1 Deltaproteobacteria bacterium | reverse complement strand
TGTTCATCATCCAGTTTCTGACAGGGATGCTGCTGGCCTTCTACTATGTCCCCCATATCGATTTCGCCCACAAGAGCATCATTGAGATCGTCACCAAACTCAACATGGGATGGTTTTTCCGGTCTCTCCATCACTGGGGGGCGCAGTTGGCCATCGTCTTTCTGTTCATCCACCTCTTCGGCACACTGTTGCTGAAGTCCTACCGCAAGCCCAGGGAATTTGTCTGGCTCACCGGATTCATCCTCTTGTGCATCTCGATCTTCTTCGGGCTGAGCGGCTATCTGCTCCTCTGGGATGAGCGCGCCTTTGCCGCCGTCCGGGTGGCGACGGGCGGCGCCGGGGCTTTCCCGTTTATCGGGGGATTCATCAAGGCCTTTCTCCGGGGGAGCATGGATGTGACCGGCGACACCCTCCTGCGCTTCTACGCCTTCCATGTGGCCATTCTGCCGATCCTCACCCTGGGCCTGATCGGGGTGCACATCCTGCTGGTGCAGTTGCACGGGATGAGCGTGCCCCTCTCGCTGCAGGCGGAAAAACGACAGGAGGTTCCCTTCTTCCCCAATGTCTTCTACAAGGATCTGGCGATTTGGCTGGTGGTTACGGGCGTCCTTGTGACCTTGACGGTGTTCCTGCCGCCGGAGATCGGCGTGAAAGCCGATCCCCTCGCCCCGCCGCCGGAAAACGTCAAGCCTGAATGGTATTTCCTCTTCCTGATGCAGACCCTGAAGCTCTTTCCCGGCTCCATCCTGGGCATGAACGGCGAGACCATCGCCATCCTCCTGGTCTCCGGCGCGATCCTCTTTTTCTTTCTCATCCCCTTTTTCGACCAGAAATCGGCGCGGGGCGAAAAGAGTCCGCTCTTCACCTGGATCGGCGTGATCTATCTTCTCTATTTTCTCACGATGACGGCGGTGGGTTTTCTGAGTTAAGGAGCATCTATGCGAAGAACGGCCCTCATGGGGAAGTTTCGGATCCGGTTTTCTTCCGTTTGGTTCGCGCGGCTGATGGCGGCGGCCATTCTGCTGCTGCCGGTAACCGCGGTCGCCGCCCCGGCGGCGGAGAAGATCGCCAAGATCGCCGTATTTCCCACGGCTCCCTACTACATCTATATCGTTTATGAAAGCCTGGCCGTTTTCTGGGTCGCGATTCTCGGCCTGCTCGTCATCATCCGCATGAAGCTCCGGGAAATCGAACGTATCCAGGCATTGGGCGTGGAGAAGGAAGATCAAGACGCCCCACTGCTCGAGTAGGTCCTGCGTACATTAGAAAACAGATGATTATCCCTGTAATGCGTCATGTGCGGCCACTCATAGTCGTGCTGACTGCTCAGGACGCCGCCTGACCCCACACCCTAATGAGGAAAAGATGAAATACCAAACCCTGTTGGTCGAAATCAAACACAGCATCGGTATCGTCTGGATGAACCGCCCGAAGTTGCATAATGTGTTCGACGAGACGATGATCTCGGAGCTGATCGAGGCGATGCGCACGCTGAACGACGATCCGGCGGTCCGCGCCGTGGTCCTCGCCGGCGTGGGCAGCAGCTTCTGCGCCGGCGCCGACTTGAAATGGATGCAGCGCATGGCCGGATGCCCCTTCGAGCAGAACCACGCCGACGCCATGAATTTCGCGACTCTGCTGCACACCATCGACACCTTGAAAAAGCCGACCATTGCCCGTGTTCACGGCCCGGCTTTTGCCGGCGGCGTGGGGCTGGTCGCGGCCTGCGACATCGCGGTGACGGCCTACGAGGCGGAGTTCTGCCTCTCCGAAGTCCGACTCGGCTTGATTCCGTCGACGATCGGGCCTTATGTCGTACGGGCGATGGGCGAACGCGCAGCGCGGCGTTATTTCCTTTCTGCAGAACTCTTCACCGCCGCCGAGGCCTATCGCATCGGTCTGGTGAGCGACATTACGCCGCCGGGTGAACTCGATACCAGGATCAACGAACTGCTCGGACAACTGATCCAGGGCGGCCCGGTCGCACAGGCGCTTTCCAAGGAGTGGATCCGCACTGTGGCGGCCGTCCCCGTTACTCCCGACATGATCAAAGAGAGCGCAACCCTCCTCGCCACCGCGCGCGCCTCCAAGGAGGGTCGGGAGGGCATCCGTTCCGGCCTCGAGAAGCGCATGCCGGCATGGCTTGGTAAAAAAAAGAAAACGGCCACCAAAAAGGTAACCATGCCAAAAACCAAGCGTAATAAGAAGTAAAAATATGTTGACGGAAAGAATTTCGACTTTTGTCAGCGGGGTGCGGACAGCGGATATTCCACAGGATGCGCTGGACAAAGCCCGGATGGGAATGACCGATTTCATTGGGGTTGCCGTGGCAGGGTCGAGAGAAGAGTTGGGCAGGCTCATCCGGGAGTACGGCAGCCGAATGGGCGGTGTGGCCGAGGCGACCATCATCGCGGCCGGTCAGAAGACGTCACCCGAGATGGCCGCGCTGGTCAATGGGACGATGGGGCACGCGCTGGATTATGATGACATGTCGGTGTCTCCGATCTCGCACCCGTCGGTATTCCTTGCCCCGGCCATTCTGGCAGTCGGCGAGAGCATCGGCGCGTCGGGTCTGGAGGCCCTTGCGGCATATGTCGTGGGGTATGAAGTTGCCGGCTGTGTGGCTGAGCCGCTGTTTCAGAGTCACTATGTACAGGGATGGCACAGCACATCCACATTCGGGAGCCTGGGGGCAGCGGCGGCGGCGGCGTGGTTGTTGAAGCTGAACGCCCGGCAGGTAAGGATGGCGATTGGGATTGCGGCGTCGCTGGCATGCGGGTTGAGGCAGAACTTCGGCACCATGACCAAGCCGTTGCACGCGGGCAAAGCGGGTGCGAACGGGGTTCAGGCCGCCTTTTTGGCCCGGGCGGGGTTTACGGCCGATGCTAACATTATCGAGGCTCCGCTGGGGTTTGCCAAGGTCATGGGGCACGACGACGAGGTTGACTGGGCCAAGGTGGGGACAAACCTGGGCAAGACGTTTGTGATTACCAGCCCGGTTGGCCTTGCCATCAAGCCGTATCCATCGTGCGGCTTTACCCACACGGCCATCGACTGCGCGCTGGATCTCAGGCAACAAGGGGTCAAGACCGAAGAGATTGTTGAGATTGAGTTGGGCACGAGCCCCTTTGACAAACAGTTGCTCATTCATCATCGGCCTAAGAGCGGATTGGAAGGCAAGTTCAGCCTGGAGTACTGTGTGGCCCGCGCTCTGGTTTCAGGAGGGGTCCGCCTGAACTCCTTTTCTGAGAAGGCCATACAGGAGCCTGAGGTGCAGCGTTTGATCGAGGGCATGAAATGGGTAGAGAAATACCCGATGCCGGTCATGGGAACCCCGGAGGGGTTCGGCGCCAAGAGTCTAACCGTTACCATCCGAAATGGCAAAAAATATCAGGCGGAAGTCCGTGTCGCCAGGGGGATGCCGACGAATCCGCTGAGCACCCGTGAATTCAATGCAAAGTACAGGGATTGCGCCTCCACGGTTCTGTCGCAGGAGGCCGTTGAGGCGTCGTTATCGCTGCTGACCGGGATGCAGCGGATAGGAAAGGTAGCGGAGGTTATGGCGCGGATTTCCAAGGATTAAAGGCCATGGGAGGTAGGCGGCAAGGCACGATGATCGCGATATAATCTCCTTGACAAACCAGGGAGCCCGTCGTAACCTGCCGCTACGGAAAAGTTGTCTCTTATCAATAACGTTCCATTGAAATGCATTCAAAGGAGGGAAACAATGTTGAAGACAAGACCGGGTCAGAAGTTCGCGGTATCTGTGGCGGCCCTTGCCGTCTTCTTCGTTTTTTCGGCGATCGACACATCTTCCGCAGCGGAGCGCAAATCGATCCGCTGGGCGACTTCCAGCACGGGCTCTTACGGCTACAAGGTTGCGGCCCAGATGACCAAGGTTTTGGAGGACGCGCTCGGCGGCGAATATACCGTCACGGTCAACCCCTATCCTTCGACCACCGCCGCCATGAAGGCAACGATGGACGGCAACGGGGAGATCGGCTACACGGCCGACGTCGGGATGACCCAGGTGTACGCCAGCGAGGGCGGCTTCAAGAATTACACCCCCGCCAAGTCGAAGATGGTCCACGCCTGGTACGCATACCCGATGGAATCGTTTATGGCGGTGTATGCCCCGAAAGCAAGCCAATTCAAATCCTGGGGCGATTTCAGCGGCAAGCCGGTCTTCTTCACCCCCGCCGGCTTCATGAACTGGCTTAATTTCCAGCGCATCTTCAAGGCGCTCGGCTACCAGTTCAAACACGTTCAGATCGGCGAGCCAGCCCAGGGCGACGCGCTCCAGGCCGGCACCATCGTCGGCGCCGTCGCCTATACGACCGCTGGCGCATCGCTCGCGTCCTACTGGCGCGAGACCGAGCTGCGCATCGACATCAAGGTGATCAATCCAAGTCCGGAGGAGGTCAAGAAGCTGACCGCGGCCGGTCTAACCCCTGTGGAGATCGACCCGGCGAAGGCCTTCAGCAAGGACGTTGGCGTGAAGACGATCCTGGGCGTGCCGATTCTCTTCGGCTACAACGTGCGCGCGGATATGCCGGAAGAGGTCGTCTACAAGATGCTGAGCAAGTTCTACGCCGAGCGGGACAACCTTGCCAAGGCCGATCCGGGTTTCGCGCCCATGGCGCGTGACTTCGTCGGCATGCAGGTGAACGGCATCAACGCGAATCCGACCATTCCTGTGCATGCGGGGTTGGCGAAATTCCTCAAAGAGAAAAAAGCCTGGAACGATAAGTGGACGATCGCCAAATGATCGCTCAAACGGATTGCCGGGAGTGGGGAGCCTGCGCCGCGACGGCGCCGGCTCTTGCCCCCGCGCACTTACCCAATTTCGGATACAATACCATAGGCCGCATGCGGCCCGGATCGGTCGTGCGCGACAACAACGGACGGTGAAGTTTGGCCGCTTACCGTTTGACTATGTGCTGAGCATCGTCATCAGTGGTTATGCCGAAGCTGCGGCTCGGAAAGGGGCGACGTTTCGGACCAAAAAGGGGGGGCACCATGCTGAATGACCGGATCACGCGCCACGTCAATCTCCAAAACCTGATATTCCTGTTGTCGATCTTCATGTTCGCCTGGCTGTGCTGGTACTTCTACACCGGCTACGGCGGCCCGAGCGAACTGGTGGCGAACCTCGTGCCGATCGCCCTGATGCTACAGATCCTGCACATGCACAAGAACGGGTTCATCTACAAGCGGCTGCCGCCGCTCGCGAATCACATCATCGTCATCGTCTACCTCGGTATCTGTTGTTACGCCTTCTACCATTTCCACATGGAATACGAGGAGATATCGATCTGGCGGCAGGGTTCCTACACCACGGAAGACTTCATCATGGGCCTGCTGGTCTTCCTCCTGGTGATGGAGCTCTCGCGGATCGTCCATCCGGAACTGTTCTGGATGAACGCGGTTCTGGTGGTCTACACGCTCTGGGGTTATCTGAGTCCGGTCGACTTCTTCTGGCATCCCGGCACCACCTTCTATCGGGTGATCACCTCGAGCACCGTCGAACTCTCGACCGGCATTTACGGGCAGTACGCCCAGATTGCGCTGACAACGATTGCGGCGTTCCTGCTCTTGGCGGCGGCGGCGCGCGGCTTCGACGCCCAGAGCGCGATGGTCAGCTTCATGCAGCGGATCGCCGGAAAGTCACGGCAAACGATCCCCCAGACGGCGGTCCTCGCCTCCTCCGCGGTCGGCATGATCAGCGGCAGCGGCGCGGCCAACGCCACCGTGGTCGGCGCCTTCACGATCCCTCTGATGAAACGCTACGGCGTGCCGGGAGAGTTCGCCGCGGCGGTGGAGACGGCGGCGTCGATGGGCGGGCTCATCATGCCGCCGGTAATGGCGGTCGCCGGTTTCGTGATGGCGGAATTCCTCGGCGTCTCCTACTGGAGCGTGTCGCTCCGCGGCTTCTCCCTCGCCTTCATCTACTATTCCACGCTCTCCCTGTCCGTCTATCTGCTGAGCGTGAGGCTGATGCCCTCCACGCCGATCGAAAAGATCACCTTGCCGATCTATGACCAGATCAAGACGGCGATCTTCTTCCTCGGGATCATCTTTCTCGTCATCCTGATGGGGGTGCTCAACTACGGCGAGCAGCTCGCTGGCCTCTATACCGGCGCCTTCATGTTTGGGCTCCTGATCCTGCTCTATCTCTATTTCAAGTACCTGCGGAAGGACCCGGCGGCAGACAAGGATTCATTATGGGCAAACATCCGCATTACGATCGAGACGCATGCCGAGATGACCTCCTTCCTGACGCTGCTGCTGGCGACGCTCGGCATCATGGTCGGCCTGTTCACCGTTACCGGCTTCATCAACCGCATGGGGGGGATCATGCTGCGCGTCGGCGAGTGGAACGTCGTCGCGCTCATCCTGATGGCTTGGGTGTTCGGCTGGCTCGTCGGCGCGGGGCTCCCGCCGACGGCGACCTACATCGTTCTCGCGGTCATCGTTGTAGACCCGATGCGCAAGCTCGGCATCGACCCCTGGATCGCACATTTCTTCTGCTTTCTCTTGGCCGTCTGGGGCGAGTTGTCGCCGCCGACTTCGCTCGCCGCTGCGGTCTCCGCGCGGATCGCGGAGGCATCATTCATCAAGACCATGTGGGAGGCGCTGAAACTCTGCCTCCCCATCACCGTCATGACCTTCGCCATTTTCACGCGCTCCGACATCGTGGTGAACCCTGGCTGGTGGCAGATTGCCGATACGGTGATCGTGTCGATCGGCTGCTGCGCCCTGACCTTCGCCATGTTCGGACGGTTCTTCCGCAACTGGCGAGCAGACATGGTGGTGCGTGTGGTGTTTGCACTCGCCTCGTTCCTGGTGCTGTTCCAACCGAACGACAATTTCGCCCGGATGATGGCCGTGATCGTCCTACCGGCGGTGATTTACGGCGTCACACGCCACCAGAGGATCGCCCCACCGAAGAGTGAACCACAGCCGCAGCCCGCAAGTTAGACGGACCCCAAAGGCGCTAACTTGACGCGCTCGAAAAAGTGAAATTTCCCCTCCCCCATCAAAGGGGAGGAAGATTTTGGGCTTTTTTATGAATTCGTTAAAATTGCATGAAAGCGGGAAGCGGAGGTAAGAGGTCACTCAGATGATTTTTCATGATATTGTGATCGTCGGCGGGGGGCTGACGGGGTTGATGGCCGCCGTGGAGGCGCCACCCGGCACGGATGTGGCCGTCATCAGCAAGATTTATCCCACCCGCTCGCACAGCGGGGCAGCCCAGGGTGGCTTCAACGCCGCCATGGGGGAGGATGATTCCGTGGAAGACCATCTGTTCGACACGGTGAAGGGCGGCGACTACCTGGGGGATCAGGACGCCATCGAAGTGCTCTGTTCCGAGGGTCCGGAGGTCATCCGGCGGCTGGAACAAATGGGCGTGCCCTGGTCCCGGACCCCGGACGGCCGCCCGGCCCAGCGTTCCCTGGGGGGCGCCGGCTTTCCCCGGGCCTGCTACGCCGCCGACATTTCCGGCCACGTGGTACTCCACACGCTGTATGAACGCGCCTTGGCAGCCGGG
>JAPLJX010000504.1:5740-7565 GCA_026388375.1 Deltaproteobacteria bacterium | reverse complement strand
CGGATGCAGGAACAACGAAAGCCGCGGGTTCGTACCGGGCTATTGCGATGGGAAGGACCGGTTCATATTCAGAAAGGTGGATCAATATTGGTTTGGCAGGCAGATTCAGTTGCTGAGTCCTTCACTCAGTTTCAGCCCGAGATCGAGGGCCTGCCGGTTCATGTCGAGGAAGCTTTTGGGAATCTGCGTTTCGAGCACCTTGATGATGGACTCAGGCTTAACCAGCTTTGTCAGTCCGATTACGGCTCCGAGCATGCAGATGTTGAAAACGATTGGCCGGCCGATCTTTTCCATCACGGTCTCGTACATCGGCAGTTCCACCTGCCGTGCATCCACCTTCTTGCCCAGCTTCACGTAACGGCTGTCGGTTATAAAAAGACCGCCCGGACGGAGGATGGAAAAATAATTCGCATAAGCCTGCTGGGTCAGACACACCAGTACGTTGGGCTGGAGAACCTTCGGAAAGTGGATTGGCGACTCGGCAATGATGACGTCGGAGCGGGTGGCGCCGCCTCGCGCCTCCGGACCGTACGACTGGGACTGGACGGCCACAAGATTTTCATACAACACGGCAGCCTCGGCCAGAATGATCGCCGCCGTGATCACCCCCTGGCCGCCTGAACCGGAAAAAACCATCCTGCATCGCTCCATGGTCACTTCCCCTTCATCGCCCGCTCAATGATCTTCTGATACTCGGCACAGTACTCCGGCATCTCCTTCTTCACGAAAACCCCCCGTTCGATCAGCGACGGGTTCTCCTGTTTCGCTTTGGAGCCGAGAGGCGTGGTCGTGGTCTTCAGCTTCTCCATCATGTCCACCGCACTCCCCTCCTTGTTCTTTCTGCCGAAGTAGGTCGGACAGGGCGACATCACCTCGACGACCGAAAATCCCTTGTGACGGATCGCCTCCTCCAGGACGTCGGCCAGTTGTAGAACGTGATAGGCGGTGGCACGTGCCACAAAGGTGGCCCCCGCCGCCGTCGCCATGTTGACCACATCGAATTCCTGGTCGATGTTTGTATACGGAGCCGTCGTGGCCAGGGTGCCGTACCCCGACAACGGCGAATACTGCCCGCCCGTCATTCCGTAAGTTCGGTTGTTCATCACGATCGCCGTCATGTCGATGTTCCGCCGGCAGGCATGAATGAAGTGGTTCCCCCCGATCGACAGGGCATCGCCGTCTCCCATCGGCACCAGCAGCGTCAGTTCCGGACGGCTCATCTTCACCCCGATGGCAAACGCCAGCGCCCGCCCGTGTATCGTGTGCAGCGTATGAAAATCCAGGTATCCCGCAATCCGTGACGAACAGCCGATCCCCGACACCATCACGATGTCGTTCTTCTTCAATCCCATATTCTCGATTGCGCGCAGCAGACCGTTCAAAACGATGCCGTGCCCACAGCCCGGACACCAGATATGCGGAAAGAACCTCTCCCGGATATAGTTCCCCACGGCCATGTCAGACTCCTTTACCCTGGATCAGTCTCAGAATGTTGCGGATGTCCACCGGCGTAATCATGACCCCGTCCACCCGATTGGATAAAAAGACCCGCTCCGGTTTTTCCACCGACTCCCTGACCGACTGCAAGACCTGACCCATGTTCATCTCCACAACGACCACGTAACGGGCGTTTCTCGTCTTTTCCCGCACCAGGGCCGAGGGAAACGGCCAGAGCGTCTGCAGCTCGAGCAACCCGATCCGCTCTCCGTGCTTGCGACGGTCCGCTACCACGTGCAGCGCCGAACGCGCCGATGATCCGTACGAAATCAGTATGATCTCCGCGTCGTCGATAAAATACTCCCCGTAGCGCGTCACCTCGGCCACA